>NZ_LMHR01000088.1:0-466368 GCF_001428465.1 Rhodanobacter sp. Root179
GGGGGGGGGGGGGGGGGGGGGGGGGCCCGCTCTTCGCCGAAGTCAAAAGCGAACCCCCTCCCAACCTCCCCCTGCGCGCAGGGGGAGGAGCCAACACTCGGGACCGGGCACGAAAAAGCCGGCTTGCGCCGGCTTCTCGTGCAACTCGAATCGCGCCCCGGCTTACGCCAGTTCGCGGATCTTCGCGTTGAGGCGGCTCTTGTGGCGGGCGGCCTTGTTCTTGTGGATCAGGCCGCGGGCGGCGTAGCGATCCATCACCGGCTGGGCGGCGGTGAAGGCGGCAACGGCGGCTGCCTTGTCCTTGGCCTCGATGGCCTTGACGACCTTCTTCAGGGCGGTGCGGACCATGGAACGTGCGCTGATGTTGCGCAGGCGGCGCTGTTCGGACTGGCGCGCGCGCTTCTTCGCGGACTTGATGTTGGCCAAGGTAGAACTCCGGAATGCAGGGTTGAGGTTGGAAAAAGACGCCAATTATGCGGGCGATTCGCCGATGCGTCAATCATTTACGCCGCCGGAATGGGCCGGCGGGGGCGTGTCGCCATCGGGGTGTCGCCATTCTGCCATATCCGGGCTGTCATCCGGCCCGCGCGGGCTGTCAGACTGTGCGCCCTGCGCGATCGGCGCCCAAGGCAGAAACCAGGCACTCATGAAGTCACCCAGCATGCTCCGCGGATTGCTCTCGTTCAGCAGCATGACGATGATTTCGCGGGTACTGGGCCTGGTGCGCGACATCTCGATGAGCCACGTGTTCGGCGCCACGGTGGCCACCGACGCCTTCGTGGTGGCGTTCCGCATCCCCAACTTCATGCGTCGGCTGTTCGCCGAAGGGTCGTTTTCCACCGCTTTCGTGCCGGTCTTCACCGAAGTGAAGGAAACCGGCAGCCACGATGACCTGAAGCGACTGATGGCGACCGTGGCCGGCACCCTGGGCGGCGTGCTGCTGGTGGTGACGGCGCTGGGACTGATCTTCGCGCCGCAGCTGGCCACCGCTTTCATCCCCGGCGCGCTGGACCAGCCGCACAAGTTCGACCTGACCACCGAGCTGGTGCGCTGGATGTTCCCGTTCCTGCTGTTCGTGTCGCTGACCGCGCTGGCCGGCGGTGCGCTGAACAGCTTCCATCGCTTCGCGATGCCGGCGCTGGCGCCGGTCATCCTCAATGTCTGCATGATCGTGGCGGCGCTGTGGATCGCGCCGCACCTGCATACGCCGATCCTGGCGATGGGCTGGGCGGTGCTGCTGGCCGGTGTGCTGCAGTTGCTGTTCCTGCTGCCGGCCCTGCGCAAGCTGGACTTGCTGGTGCTGCCGCGCTGGGGCTGGCGCCATCCGCAGGTCAGGAAAATCATGCGGCTGATGGTGCCCACGCTGTTCGGCTCGTCGGTGGCCCAGATCAACCTGCTGCTGGACACCATCGTGGTGTCGCTGCTGGTGACCGGGTCGCAGACCTGGCTGTGGCAGTCGACGCGCTTTCTGGAATTGCCGCTGGGCGTGTTTGGCGTGGCCTTGGGCACGGTGATCCTGCCGGCGCTGTCGCGTCACTATGTGGGTACCGACCAGGCGGGATTTTCGAAGGCGCTGGACTGGGGCCTGCGGCTCACCTTGTTGATCGCCGTGCCGGCCGCCATTGCGCTGGCGCTGCTGGCCGAACCGCTGGTGGCCACGCTGTTCCAGAATGGCCAGTGGACGGCTTTTGATACCCGGATGACCGCTGCCGCCGTGTTGGCGCTCAGTTGCGGCCTGCCGGCGTACGCCCTGGTCAAGGTGGTGCTGCCGGCGTTCTACTCGCGCCAGGACACCCGCACGCCGGTGAAGGCGGGCGTGGCGTCGCTGGTGGTCAACATGATCTTCAACGGCTTGCTGATCGCGTTGTTCTTCGAGCTGTGGGCGCCGGCGTCGGTGAAGCAGGGCAGCTGGCTGGAGGGCATCGCCCAGGTGCCCGGCCTGCACGTGGGCCTGGCGCTGGCCAGTGCGCTGGCCAGCTACGTGAACTTCATGCTTCTGTGGCGCTGGCTCAAG
Organism: Rhodanobacter sp. Root179; assembly: GCF_001428465.1. Classification (NCBI taxonomy): domain Bacteria; kingdom Pseudomonadati; phylum Pseudomonadota; class Gammaproteobacteria; order Lysobacterales; family Rhodanobacteraceae; genus Rhodanobacter; species Rhodanobacter sp. Root179. Next base: position 2,015 of record NZ_LMHR01000088.1, read on the forward strand.
CGCGCCGGCGTGTACCAGCGGCAGCCCGGCTGGGTGCGGCACTGGCTGCGGCTGGGCTCGTCCTGCCTGGCGATGGCTGCCGTGCTGCTGCTGGGGCGCTGGCTGTGGCCGGAATGGGTGCACGGCGTTTCGGTGGCCACCCGGCTGTGGCGCCTGGCCGTGCTGGTGGTCGCGGGGGCGGGCACTTATGTCGCGGTGCTGTTTGCCGGCGGCTTCCGCCTGCGCGATCTGCGCGGGGCGTGAGCCGCGCCTGCGCGATTATCGGCGGGCGTCCGGCCGTTATACTCAGGCGATGATGAAACTTTCCAGGGATGTCGCAGGCCCTTGCCTGACGCCGCGCGGCAGCGTGATGGCGGTCGGTGCATTCGATGGTCTGCACCGTGGCCACCAGGCCTTGCTGGCGCAGGTGCGCGAACGTGCGCAGGCGCTTGGCTGCAGTCCCGTGGTGGTCAGCTTCGAGCCGCTGCCCCGGGCGTTCTTCTCGCCCGAACCGGTGCCGCGGCTGTCCAGCGTGCGCGAAAAACTGCGCGGCTTTGCCGCCGCCGGCATGGAACAGGCCCTGCTGCTGCGCTTCAACCGGGCGCTGAGCGCGATGTCGGCCGAGGATTTCGTGCGGCGGGTGCTGGTCGAGCGCCTGGCTGCGCGCGAGGTCTGGGTGGGTGGCGACTTCCGCTTCGGCCACAAGCGCGGCGGCGACGTGGCCTTGCTGGAGCGCATGGGCGCCGAACTGGGCTTCAGCGCCTGCACCATGCCGGTGATCCAGCTGGAGGGCGAACGGGTTTCCGCCAGCCGCGTGCGCGCCCTGCTGGCCGCGGGCGATTTCACCGGCGCCGAGCCACTGCTGGGCCGTCCGTTCGTGATCGACGGCAAGGTCGAATACGGCAACCAGCTGGGCCGCACGCTGGGCTATCCCACCGCCAACATCCACCTGCAGCAGCGGGTCAGCCCGATCCAGGGCATCTTCGCGGTGCGCGTGGGCCTGGGCGAGGGCGAATGCAGCTGGCCCGGCGTGGCCAGCCTCGGCGTGCGCCCCACGGTGAACCAGGTCAGCCAGCCGCTGCTGGAAGTGCACCTGTTCGACTTCGACGGCGACCTGTACGGCCAGCGCATGGCGGTGGAGTTCGTGGCCAAACTGCGCGACGAGCAGAAGTTCGACGGGCTGGAACCGCTGAAGGCGCAGATGGCGCTGGACTCGCGCCGGGCGCGTGAGCTGCTGGGCATGAACCCGCGACTGGTCGATGCGTGAGGCGGCTTCCGGCAGGCGCAGGTATCGTTTAACTTTGAACTCTTTGTCCGCGCTGGCGGACGGCAACGCTTCCATTACGGCACCCAGGCAATGACCCACGATTACAAGAGCACGATCAACCTGCCGCAGACGGACTTTCCGATGCGCGGCGATTTGCCGAAGCGCGAGCCGGGCTGGCTGGCGGAGTGGGAGCGGGTGGGGCGCTATGCGCAGATCCAGCAGAAGACCGCGCACCGCGATAGCGTGTTCGTGCTGCACGACGGCCCGCCTTACGCGAACGGCCCGATCCACATCGGCCATGCGGTGAACAAGATCCTCAAGGACATCGTGGTCAAGTCCAAGCTGCTGGCCGGCCAGCGCGCGCCCTACGTGCCGGGCTGGGACTGCCACGGCCTGCCGATCGAGATCGCGGTGGAGAAGAAGTTCGGCAAGCCGGGCGACAAGCTCGATGCGGCGGCGTTCCGGCAGAAGTGCCGCGAATACGCCGCCGAGCAGGTCGAAACCCAGCGCAACGACTTCAAGCGCCTGGGCGTGCTGGGCGACTGGGACCACCCGTACCGCTCGATGGATTTTCGCTTCGAGGCCGACATGCTGCGTGCGCTGGCGCGGATCGTTTCCAACGGCCACGTGCTGCGCGGCGCCAAGCCGGTGTACTGGTGCTTCGACTGCGCCTCGGCGCTGGCCGAGGCGGAGATCGAATACGCCGACAAGGTCTCGCCCGCCGTCGACGTCGCCTATGACGCGCTGGACGCGAAGGCGCTGGCGAAGAAGTTCGGCGTGGATGCCGGCGACGCCATCGTGGCCATCCCGATCTGGACCACCACGCCGTGGACGCTGCCGGAAAGCCAGGCGGTGTCGCTGGGCGCCGGGCTGGAATACGCGCTGATCGAAGGCCCGCAACGCGATGGCCGGCGCGTGCTGCTGGTGGTCGCCAGCGCGCTGGCCGACAAGGCCGCCCAGCGCTACAACATCTCCCTTCCCCCGCAAGCGGGGGAAGATGCCCGAAGGGCGGATGGGGGCGCTCTTCATGTACTGGGCCATGCCGAGGGCAAGGCGCTGGAAGGCTTCAAGCTGCAGCACCCGTTCTACCCGCGCGAAGTGCCGGTGATCCTGGGCGACCACGTGTCGGCCGACGACGGCACCGGCGCCGTGCACACCTCGCCCGATCACGGCGTGGAGGATTTCGTGGTGGCCCGCGAGTACGGCATCGGCCTGCTCAACTACATCGAACCGCGCGGCACCTATCGCATCGACACGCCGCAAGCGGACAGCCTCGCGCTGGGCGGCATGCACATCTGGAAGGCCAACGAGGCGCTGGTCGACCTGCTGCGCCAGCGCGGCGTGCTGCTGGCGTTCGCCAAGATCGAGCACAGCTACCCGCACTGCTGGCGGCACAAGACGCCGGTGATCTACCGCACTACGCCGCAGTGGTTCATCTCGATGGAGCAGCAGAACCTGCGCGACACGGCGCTCACCTCGATCAAGTCCGTGCGCTGGGTGCCGGGCTGGGGCGAGGAGCGCATCGCCGGCATGGTCGCCGGGCGACCGGACTGGTGCATCTCGCGTCAGCGCACCTGGGGCGTGCCGATCGCGCTGTTCGTGCACAAGGCCACGCAGGAACCGCATCCGCATTCGGTCGAATTGCTGGAGCAGGTCGCGCAGAAGGTGGAGCAGGGCGGCATCGATGCCTGGTTCACGCTGGATGCGGCCGAGCTGCTTGGCGACGACGCGCAGGATTACGAGAAAGTCACCGACGTGCTCGATGTCTGGTTCGACTCCGGCGTCACCCACTACACCGTGATCGACCAGCGTCCCGAGCTGCAGCAGGGCGCAGCCACGCACTACAAGGTGATGTACCTGGAAGGCTCCGACCAGCATCGCGGCTGGTTCCAGTCGTCCTTGCTGACCTCGGCGGCGATCCATGGCCGCGCGCCCTACAACGAGGTGCTCACCCACGGCTTCGCGGTCGACGCGAACGGCCGCAAGATGTCCAAGTCGCTGGGCAACGTGGTGGCGCCGCAGAAGGTGATGGACACGCTGGGCGCCGACGTGTTGCGCCTGTGGGTAGCCTCGGCCGATTACCGCAACGAGATGACCGTCTCCGACGAGATCCTGAAGCGCGTGTCGGACAGCTACCGGCGCATCCGCAACACCGCGCGTTTCCTGCTCGGCAACCTCGACGGTTTCGATCCGGCCACGCACCTGCTACCGGTGGCGGACAGCCTGCTGCTCGACCAGTGGGCCGTGCAGCAGGCGCATGACGTGCAGCAGGCGGTGACTGCCGCGTACGAGCGCAACGACTATCCGGACGTCATCGCGCGCATCCAGAACTTCTGCACCAACGAACTGGGCGCGTTGTACCTGGACATCACCAAGGACCGGCTCTACACCATGCCCACCGACAGTCGCGGTCGGCGCAGCGCGCAAAGCGCGATGTACCGCATCGCCGAGGCGCTGGTGCGCTGGCTGGCGCCGGTGCTGAGCTTCACCGCCGAGGAAATCTGGCAGCAGTTGCCGGGCGAGCGCGGTGACAGCGTGCTGTTCGAAACCTGGTACGACGGCCTGAGCGCGGCCCAGGCTTCGCCGGAACAGCGGCGCTGGTGGACCGACCTGCTGGCGATCCGCGATGCGTCCTCGCGCGTGCTCGAAGGCATGCGCAAGGCCGAGCGGATCGGCGCGGCGCTGGAGGCGAAGCTGGTGGTCCACGCCGACGCGATGCTTTCGACCCGCTACGCCGAAGCCGCCGACGAGCTGCGCTTCTTCTTCATCACCTCCGACTTCACCCTGGCCCCGCTCGCCCCGCGTGCGGACGACGCGGTGAAGGTGGAGCTGGATGGCGCCGAAGCCTGGGTTTCCGCCAGCGTCAGCGGCGCAGCCAAATGCGTACGCTGCTGGCACCGCCGCGACGACGTGGGCAGCCACGCCGAGCATCCGGAGTTGTGCGGTCGGTGCATCGGCAATATCGAGGGCGCGGGCGAAGATCGCCGCTGGTTCTGAGCCCGGCGTGCCCCCATCCGCCCTTCGGGCACCTTCCCCCGCAGGCGGGGGAAGGAAACGGCGGCGCCGCACTTCAAACGAACGGCGTCGTCCCACCACGTTCCTTCCCCCCGCTTGCGGGGGAAGGTGGCCGACAGGCCGGATGGGGGCGCTGCGCAGCAGCGACCACTACCATCGAAGAACACCAACGAGCCCATCCCATGATCAAACCCAACGCACTCATCTGGCTATGGCTGTCCTCCCTTGTCATCGCGCTCGACCAGCTCAGCAAATGGTGGGCGCTGCACGCGCTGCAGCCGATGGGCGTGCCGCATCCGGTGATTCCCGGTTTCCTCAACTGGACGCTGGCCTTCAACAAGGGCGCCGCCTTCAGCTTCCTGGCCAGCGGTGCGGGCTGGCAGCGCTGGTTCTTCGTGGTGCTGGCGCTGGTGATCAGCGCGGTGCTGGTGACCTGGCTGGCGCGCACACCACGCCGCGACTGGCGCACCAGCCTGCCGCTGGCGCTGATCGTGGGCGGTGCGATCGGCAACCTGATCGACCGGCTGCATGCCGCGCAGGTCACCGACTTCATCCACGTGTACTTCCGCCAGTGGGATTACCCGGTGTTCAACCTGGCCGATTGCGGCATCACGGTCGGCGCGGTGATGCTGGTCGTGTTCGGCCTGTTCGCCGGCAAGCCGGCGGACGGCGTGCGATAATTCGCCGCTGCAGCCTTTCGCATCTGCGAAGCGCACTCCTCCATCTCCCCATGCTTCGCAGGGGGAGGGACAAGGTCACGAGTTCCCATGGATATCCTGCTTGCCAACCCCCGCGGCTTCTGCGCCGGCGTCGATCGCGCCATAGCCATCGTCGAACGTGCGCTGGAATCGTACGGTGCGCCGATCTATGTCCGGCATGAAGTGGTGCACAACCGCTACGTGGTCGACAAGCTGCATGCCGACGGCGCGGTGTTCGTCGAGGAACTGCACGAAGTGCCCGATGGCGCCACGGTGATCTTCAGCGCACACGGCGTGTCGCAGGCGGTGCGCGAGGAGGCCGATCAGCGGCACCTGAAAGTGTTCGACGCCACCTGTCCGCTGGTCACCAAGGTGCACATGGAAGTGGCGCGGCTGGGTCGCATCGGCCGCAGCGTGGTGCTGATCGGCCACGCCGGGCATCCGGAGGTGGAGGGGACGATGGGTCAGTGGAACCCCGCCAACAGCGGCGAGATCCTGCTGGTCGAGTCGCTGGAAGATGTCGCCACGCTGGCGCCCGCGTTCCCGCAGCTGTTGTCCTACGTCACCCAGACCACGCTGTCGGTGGACGACACCAAGGCGATCATCGAAGCCCTGCGGCTGAAGTTTCCCGACATCGAAGGGCCGCGCAAGGACGACATCTGCTACGCCACGCAGAACCGCCAGGACGCCGTGCGCCGGCTGGCCGACGCGGTCGACCTGATGCTGGTGGTCGGCTCGGTCAACAGCTCCAACTCCAACCGCTTGCGCGAGCTGGCCGAGAAGCAGGGCGTGCGTTCGTTCCTGATCGACGGCGCCGAGCACATCGAGCGCAGCTGGCTGGATGGCGTGAACCGCATCGGCCTCACCGCCGGCGCTTCCGCACCGGAGAAGCTGGTGCGCGACGTGATTGCCCGCCTGCAGTCGTGGGGTGCCGGCGCGGTGCGTGAGCTGGACGGCGAACCGGAAAACATCACCTTCGCCCTGCCCAAGGAACTGCGCGTGGTCGGCGACAACAGCTCCAGCCTCTGACCCGACACGAGCCGCGGTGCGTGCGGCCCGTAGGGCGCTCACCGCCCGCCGCTTGCGCCACCCTGCCGCGACAACGTAAAATCCGCGGCTCTTTGCCGGAATAGCTCAGTTGGTAGAGCGGCGCATTCGTAATGCGTAGGTCGTAGGTTCGATTCCTATTTCCGGCACCAGAACCCCAAAGGCCCGCGCAAGCGGGCCTTTGCTTTTCCGGAGCGGCCCCCGCCCGTGATCCCCGTCACCCTTTCCAGCGGGCCAGCGGCCGTTTGTCGGCCAATCCCTACCGCTGGTCGGCTGGGGGCTGGCTGGCGGTGACGGCGTGGGTACAGTGCGCTCAGGGGTATCAGGGAGAATTCCATGCAAGTCTTGTCGTGTCAGCGAGCTGTCTCGCTGGTCGCATCGCCCGGGTCGGCGCGCCGCGCGCAGCGCGGTTTCACGCTGGTCGAGCTGATGGTCACCATGACCATTGCGCTGGTGCTGATCATGATCGCGGTGCCGAGTTTCAAGAACATCATTCTCCAGAACAAACTCACCACCGCCGCCAACGAGGTCGTCGGGGCCATCAATGTCGCGCGGATGGAAGCCATCAAGCGCAATGCCAGCACCCAATTGTGCGGCAGTGCCTCCAATGGCACGGATACGCTCGGCAGTGCATGCAAACAGGCTGGCGAGGTGTATGCGCTGAGCAATGGCGTGGTCACGCAAGTACGTGCTGGCACCAGCGGCATCAGGGCCCCGATCGCGTTGACCGGCAACATGATTCCGGTGCGTTTTGGTGGACAGGGGCTGGGGCACTCTCCCACCAGTACGGCGCCGTATTCCGGCCCGATCGCGGACATTTCCACTTCCTCGATCAGCACCCGCAATCATCGGTGCATCAGGATAACGGCAGGCTCGATCCTCGCCACGACCACTTCATCGGCAGCGTGCCCGACATCATGAACACTTCCTGCTCGGCCTCATCCTCGATTTTCGCGAAAGAAGCAGGTCGCATGCCCGCGCGCTTGCTCCGCAAGCGCGGGCTCCCTCCCACTGCGGCGACCCAGTCCGGCGTTGGCCTGATCGAGGTGCTGGTGGCGGTGCTGATCTTGTCGATCGGCTTTCTCGGCATCGCGGCGCTGCAGACCATGTCGCTGTCCACCAACAACAGCGCGATGGCGCGCAGCATGGCCACCGTCAGCAGTTACTCGATCCTGGATGCGATGCGGGCGGACAGCGTCAATGCCAAGAGTTCCGGCCTTCCTTACAACGGCACCGTCACCGCGAGCAGCTGTCCCACCACCACGACCACATTGGCCCAGGCCCAGCTCAAGCAATGGTGCGCACAACTCGGCAAGACTCTCGGTGAGGCAGCGACCACCACGGGCAAGATCGCGTGCGTGACCAGCGGCGAGTGCACAGTGACCATCACCTTCGACGACAGTCGGTCGGGCAAGGGCGGCAGCAGCACCCAGCAAATCATCACCAAGGCCATCCTATGAACAAGCGCCCCCACATTTGTCCGCCATGCACCGGCAATCCGGTACGGTCGGCGAAGTTTTCAGCGGGCTTCACCCTGATCGAGCTGATGATCGCCATGGTGCTGGGCTTGATCGTCATTGCCGGCGTTACCAGCGTGTTTATTGCCACGCAGCGCTCCTATCGCACCAACCAGGCGCTGGGTGACGTGCAGGACAGTTCACGCGTGGCGTTCGAGCTGATGGCGCGCGACATCCGCGATGCTGGCCTCACCGGTTGCGGCAATTCCGGGCGGGTTGCCAATGTGCTGAACCCCAGTGCGACCAATTGGTGGGCGGACTGGGGCAACGCGGTGCATGGCTATGGTGCAGGTACGGTGGTAGACCCAGCCTTGACGGTCGGTACGGCCGCGGGCAATCAGCTGACAGGCACCGACTCGCTGCAATTGCTGGGTGCTGCCGACACCGGCCTGAGCGTGGCAGCCACCCCCAGTTCGACGGCAGCCAATTTCAAGCTCAACGACACGACTTCGGATCTGAAGACCGGCGAAGTGATCATCGTCTGCGACCCCGACCATGCCACCATCGTGCAGATCAGCGATTACAACGACAGCAATGTCACGGTGGTGCACAACGTAGGCAACAAGGTTTCGCCCGGCAATTGTTCCAAAGGCATGGGCTACCCCACCGTGTGCAGCACCAACGGCACCGGCTACATGTTCGGGGCCAACTCGCAGATCTTCAAACTGGCTGCGGTGGACTGGTACATCGGTACCAACCCAGTGGGTGGCAAATCGCTGTACCGCATGACCGTGGACACCACGGGGGCCGCGCCAGCAACGAGTTCCCAGGAAATGGTGCGTGACGTCACGGCGATGAACCTTCGCTATCACGTGGCCGGTGGCGCCAGTTTCGTGGATGCAGCCACCGTGGCGGCCAACTGGCCCACCGTCGACTCCGTGCAGGTCAAGCTCACGCTGGAAAGCGTCGACAAGCGCGCAGGTACTGATACCAAGGCGATCTCGCGCGACTTCACGGCCACCACCACCATTCGCAACCGGGTGCCATGAGATGAACCACAAGACTCTCGATCCCTCGGGTTCCATCAGCCGCTCGCGGCGTCAGCGCAGCGCGAGGCTCCATCCCCATGCCGCTCAAGGTGGCGTGGCCTTGGTGGTGGCGATGATCCTGCTACTGGTGATTACCCTGGTCGGCCTGGCCGCCGTGCGCGGCACCATCATGCAGCAGAAGATGGCTGGCAACATGTACGACCGACAGCTGGCCTTCCAGAACGCCGAGGCAGCCATGCGTGCGGCGGCGGCAAGCATCCCCGACAATCCGGGCGACATTGCGCGCAATTGCCAGACCCCGGCCGTGATCTGTCTGACCAACCCGTTCGAAGACAAGAACCTGCCCGCAAACGGCATCAAGACGCTCAGCAAAACCCTGTACACGGCAGGTGCGCTGGCCGTCGGCCAGCCGCAGTACGTGATCGAGAACATGGGCAACTTCCAGGATCCGAGCGCCAGCACCGGGTTCAACCAGAGCGCCAACTCGCACAACTATGGCGTCAACGGCGGCACCATCACCAACATCTATTACCGCGTCACTGTCCGCAGTGCCGATCCTGCGGTCGTGGGTGACCGTGCCGTGGTCGTGCTGCAGGCCATGATCAAGCAGGGCTGAGCTTCCGGCCACAGGCCGACTTCACCAAGGGCGCATGGGCCTTCCCATGCCGCACCATCGCCAAGAGCGGAACCGACATGAACATCATTCCCCGTCTGCACAGCAAGTCCGGCAACCTCATCGGCAGACTGCTGACCACCGGTGTATCCGTCTGGCTGCTGGGCGTCGCCTTCACGCCGGCGCTGGCTGCCACGCAGAACCCGGTGGTCGAACAGGCCCCGCTGATCATCCAGAAGCCGCTGCCACCGAATATCGTGCTGATGCTGGATGACTCGGGGTCGATGGATTCGGATCTCATGCCGGATAGTGGGTCTCTTCCAAGCGATACAGCCGGGACGACATCCAATCCGGACTCGTACCGCATTGCTTCCAATAACGGAACCTATTACGACCCAACGATCACTTACAAAACGCCACCGTATGCGACGAAGCAAAGCGATGGTTCGACCAATTACCCGGTGCCGACCAATATTGGCGCCGCTCCCAATAATGGATTCAGTGGTACCAGCACGAAAGACGTTACGTCCTACAACGGCGGGACTTACGATTATTTTACGAGTCTTCAAGTCACCACGACGACTCCCTATGACCCAATTCCCGTCTATACTTATTCGTGCCCGAAGGGAGGGGCGTTAAATAGCTTTGGCGGAACTAATTATTGCGTAATAAGTTACAGCAATTATTATGTCGCAACGGCGACCATTTCGGGTTATTCATGCAATGGCACTGATTCGAAGAATGCTGACGGTAAATGTGTCCTGATCGGAACGGCCAATAAAAACTTCTTCACTTACGACACGGGTACGGCAACGGGAAAGCTTTCGGACGGCACGCTTGTCCGGAATTACGTTGGCAAGACCGCCGGTGACTGCGCCAGTTTGACATCGGCGACGGCCAAGGCCGTCTGCAAGGATGACGCAACAACCCAGAAAAATGTGGCAACGTGGTTTTCGTTCTACCGCACGCGCATGTTGATGGCCAAGAGCGGTGTCATGAATGCGTTTTCCGGGGTGGAGTCGAACTTTCGCGTGGGCTTCGGTTCCATTGGAGGAAGTAATGCAAGCAAGAGTTCGTTGGGAGATGACTACTACGCCTTCACCACTTCTGCGCACAACGTGACATACCAGACGGGTATCGCGCAGGTAAAGCCATTTGGTGACGGTACCACCGGTACTCAAAAGAGCAGGCTATGGAGTTGGCTGGTGGGCACGACGCCTAGCAGCTGGACACCTTTGCGCGGCGCCTTGGACGCCTTAGGTAAATATTATCGTACCCAGCAGCCCTGGCTGACGTTGAATGGAGAGTCCGGGTACGTCAGCGGCACCAATACCGAACTGGCCTGCCGGCAGTCGTATACCATCCTGACCACGGATGGCTTCTGGAACGACGATGCGCCCGCCAACATCGGCAATGTGGACAACACCAAGGCCGGTCCCATTCCAAGGCCCAACAATCTGCCTACCGTTACTTACACCCCTGCCTCCCCTTATTCGGACAGCAACAGCAGTACGCTGGCCGACGTCGCCATGAAGTATTGGGTTACCGATTTGCGCACGGCCTCCAACGAGGTGCCGACCAGCAAGGAAGATCCGGCTTACTGGCAGCACATGGTTACATTCACTTTGGGCATGGGCTTTTCGCCGGTCAATATTTTGGGTGACAGCACGGCGGATAAGGACATCTTCGCCTGGGCCAATGGCGGCTCCGCCATTGCCAATTTCAAGTGGCCGACGCCTTCGAAGGACAACATAAACAATATTGCCGACTTGGAGCATGCCGCGGTCAACGGCCACGGCGGCTTCGCCTCCGCGAAGACACCCGACGAGTTCAGCAATGCCTTGAAGAAGGCGCTGCAACGCGCCTCCGACCGCGTGGGTACGGGCGCCAGCCTGGCGGCCAACTCCACCCAGTTGAAAACCGGTGCGTTCGCCTACCAGGCCAACTACTACACGGGCGACTGGAAAGGCGACCTGAAGGCAATCAAGGTGGATCCCAACAACGGCACGCTGGCCACGTCGGCGTCGTGGACCGTATCCAGCGAAATGCCTGCGGCCACCGACCGGAAGATCTATACCTGCGTGACCTGCACGACCTCGTCGGCGACGGCTGTGGCGTTCAAGACCGTCACTGATCTGTCGAGTGCCCAACAGACCGCACTGGGCAGCGACGCGACGGCGCAGCAGAACATGATCGACTATCTGCGCGGTGACGGCTCCAAGGAGGTCGGCAAGACGGGCGGCGTCTACCGTCCCCGTACCACGCCGCTGGGCGATATCGTCGATTCGCAGCCGGTCTTCGTGGGCCAGCCCGACGCGAACCAGTTTGTCGGCCAGTCGTTCACGGGATCGGACACCTATCTTTCCTATGCCTCGACCGTCCGGAATGGCCTGATTTTCGTGGCAGCCAACGACGGCATGCTGCATGCGTTCTACACCGATGACATCGCCGCGACCGATACCACGGCGGCCATCGCCGCAGGCACCGAGGCCTATGCCTACCTGCCGTCGGCCGTGATCACCACCAATACCAGCACGACCACGCCGGCGCGGGCCACCAGCGACCTGACCACCTTGGCAGACCCTGGCTACGGCACCACGACGGCGGTGCCGCACCAGTACTTCAACGACGGCGAGCTGACCGTGGCCGATGTGTATTTCGGATCGGCCTGGCATACCGTGGCCGTGGGCACCACAGGTCGTGGCCTGGCCAAGACGGTCTATGCGCTGGACGTGACCAGTTCGACGCCCAAGCTGCTGTGGGAGCGCTCCGCCGGTGACGGCAAGACCAATGCCGACTACATCGGCCAGATGACCGGTAAGCCGGTGATCGCCCAGACCAATGATAAGGGTAGCGCGGATCTGACGGGCAACAGCAACTGGTCGGTGCTGATCGGCAATGGTTACAACAGCAAGAACAACGTAGCAGCATTGCTGCAGTTCAATATCTCCGATGGCGCTCTTACCGTGCATCAAACGGACTCCACGACCAATAACGGCCTAGCTGCACCGGCCGTATGGATGGATGACCTGTCCACGGGTATCAGCACGACGGCGTATGCGGGTGATGCGCAGGGCCGGGTGTGGTCGTTCCTGCTCAACGCCATCGTGCAGTCCGGAAACGGCAACAATGCCGTCTACACCCCCACTGCTTATCCCGACAGCACCGGCACCAAACTGTTCACCGCCACCGATGGCACGAACGCACAGCCGATCACGGCCGGCATGCTGGTGGGCAAGAACCCGACCACCCAGGACCTGTGGCTGTTCTTCGGCACCGGGCAGTACCTGGGCAACGGCGACCTTGCCACGAAGACGACCCAGTCCTGGTACGGATTGATCGTGAAGGCGGGACCGAGCAGCGGCAGCAAGGTCGTGACCACCAGCACGACGCGCACATCGACCACCACCCAGCTGAAGCGGCGCTCGATCATCGCGGAAACGCCGGGAACCGACGCGGTTCTGAATGACGACGGCACCATCAAGACGGCGGCGATCGCGCCGGCGCGGGCAGTGACGGCGTTGCCGACTACTTCCGACATGACCGACATGTCGGGTTGGTACATGGATTTGCTGTCGCCGACCAGCACGACCGCCGATGGCAAGGTGACATACACCGCCAATCAGACCGCCCAAGGCGAGCGGATCGTCACGCCCAGCCAGTTCCAGGGCAACCAGTTGCTGGCCACCACGCGCATCCCCGAGGCGGCCGACCTGTGCAACCCTTCCGGACGCGGCTGGATCATGGCTGTCGACCCGTTCACCGGTACCAATCCGAAGTCGAGCTTCTTCGATCTCAATGGCGACGGTCAGATCAACCAGCCGGCCGATTACATCATGGTGAACGGAGTCGCGGTGGCCACCAGCGGCATCGGTTTCAGCTCGCTGCCGAACAACCCGATCTTCATGGGCGGCACGATGTTGGTGAGCTTCGACAACGGCAGTGCCAGCAGTATCAAGACCTCCGGCACATCCAACACCCTGCAGCGCGTTTCATGGCGCGAAATGATCGCCCAGTAAAGGACTGAATGATGAAATCGCTCTCGAATGAAGGCAGTTGTTTCTCGAATCTCGGGTCGCCGGCGACCCGAGGCGAGGGTGGGTCGTGCCGCATCGGCGGCTTCACCTTGATGGAGCTGATGATCACGGTGCTGATCATCGCCATCCTCGCGGCCATCGCCTGGCCGATCTACAGCAAGTACGTGACCAAGACCCGCCGCGTGGCAGCCGAGGGTTGCCTGTCGGAGTACGCGAACTACATGGAGCGGTATTACACGACCAACCTTCGTTATGATCAGGATGCTGCAGGTACCGGTAACAAACTTGCACTGGCCAATCTGGATTGTGCCGCCGCTGCGCAGACCGGGCGCTTTTACAGTTATGCGTTTCCCACTGGTGCGGCGAGTACGTCCAAGTACACGATCCAGGCCACGCCGATAGAACCTCAGAAGACCAAAGACGCAAAGTGCGGCAATCTGAAGTTGACCAACACCGGCGCGCGCACTGCCGACGGCACCGACCCGGGCTCATGCTGGTGACGAGGAACGCGACGCGCGCATGACGGCGCGTTGCACGGTTCGATAGCGCTTCAACCACCGGCCTTCCGCTGCAACAGCGGAGGGCCGGTTTCTTTTTGGGCTGTCGCCAGCCGTTTTCTCCGGGCTGCCAAGCCGGACACGAACCGTCGTTCGCGTCGCGATGCGGGGGCGGCGGACGGTGGTCCGCCCTGCGGGGTGTCGTGGGTTTGCGTGAATCCGGCATTGTTCGCCATGCGAGCGCGGCGGGATGTGTTGCGCTGGCGCCGTGGCAATGCTTTGATCGACGGTCATGAGCCAGACTGATACCCATCGCGCCATCGATACCGTGTGGCGAAGCGAATCCGCGCGGTTGATCGCGGGGCTGACCCGCATGCTGCGTGACGTGGGGTTGGCCGAGGAGCTGGCGCAGGATGCCCTGGTGACGGCGCTGGAGCAGTGGCCGCGCAGCGGTGTGCCGGAGAACCCCGGTGCGTGGCTGATGACCACGGCCAAACACCGCGCAATCGACCGCCTGCGCCGCAGCAAGCTGCTGGAGCGCAAGCATGCACAGCTGGTGCATGAGCTGGAGCACGAGCAGGAGCACGCCCACGCGGCGGCGGAGGCGGCGCTGGATGATCCGTTCGGCGACGACCTGCTGCGGCTGATCTTCGTCGCCTGCCATCCGCTGCTGTCGATGGAGGCCCGCGTGGCGCTGACCCTGCGCCTGCTCGGCGGCCTCAGCACGGAGGAAATCGCGCGCGCCTTCCTGATTCCCGAGCCCACCATCGCGCAGCGCATCGTGCGGGCCAAGCGCAGCCTGGCCAAGGCCGAGGTGGCCTACGAGGTGCCAAGGGGCGACGAACTGCACGAACGCCTTTCCGCCGTGCTCGGGGTGATCTACCTGATCTTCAACGAAGGCTATTCGGCCACCACCGGCGATGACTGGATGCGACCTGCGTTGTGCGATGACGCGCTGCGGCTGGGGCGCGTGCTGACCGGTCTGATGCCGCGCGAAGCCGAGGTGCACGGGTTGCTCGCGCTGATGGAAATCCAGGCCTCACGTTCCGCCGCCCGCGTGGATGCGCAGGGCGAACCGATCCTGCTGCTGGAACAGGACCGCAACCTGTGGGATCACCTGCGTATCCGCCGGGGACTGGCTGCACTGGAGCAGGCGGGCAGGCTGGGTGGGGCCGAGGGTCCGTATGCGCTGCAGGCGGCGATTGCCGCGTGTCACGCGCGCGCCTCGACCAGCGAGCAGACGGACTGGAATGGCATCGCCGGCCTGTACGCGACGCTGGCCGAAGTGGCGCCTTCGCCCATCGTCGAGCTCAACCGGGCGGTGGCGGTGGGCATGGCGGCGGGCGCCGCCGCCGGGCTGGCGCTGGCGGATGGGCTGGTCGACGAGCCGAGCCTGCAGAAGTACCACCTGCTGCAGGCCGTGCGCGGCGACCTGCTCGAACGGCTCGGCCGTCGTGGCGAGGCGCGGGAGGCGTTCGAGCAGGCGGCCGCGCTGACCATGAATCGGCGCGAACGCGAGTTGATGCTCGGTCGCGCCCGCCTCTGTGCAGGCGACCCGCCACCGGCGTGAGCCGCCGACATCGCCATCCTGCCGCGCGCCTGCACGCCGTGATGGATTCCTGCCGGCGGCCGTGCTGAAGTAGGCCGGAAGGGGAACCCTCGTCCACGCGTACGGGACACTGGCGGGCGAATGAACAACCAGGAACAGGCCCGCGCCGAACTCAGGGAACGCTTCTACCGGAGCGTGGCGGAAACCCTCGCGCTGTTGCATGCCAAGCCCGATCGCGATCGCGAAGGAGTCATGCAGACCATCGCCGGCATCCTGGCGTCGACCATGGATCTGCCGCTGGTCTGGATTGGCCGGCGCGAGTCGGCTAGCGATGCGGTCCAGGTGCTGACCGCCGCCGGCCCGGCGGCGGCTTACGCGACGGCGCTCAAGCTCAGTGCGGATGCCTCCCAGCCTGGTGGCCGTGGCCCGGTGGGCATCGTGTTGCGACAGGAGCAGGCTCGCGCCACCTCGGTCGATGCCCCGGAGTTCCGGCCGTGGCGCGAGGCGGCACAACCCTGGGGTTTCGGCTCCTGCATCGCGGCTGCGGCGAGGACGCGCGATCATGGCCAGCTGGTGCTGGTGGCCTATTCCGGCGACGGTGGCCCGAGCCTGAGCGCGGAACTGCTCGACTGGGAGCAACGGCTGGTCGATGAACTGGCCCGCTTCTGGGACCACCACATGCTGCTCCAGCGCAGCCTGCGGATGAGCCGCTACCGCGATGCGCAGCGCACGATCCAGCGCGCGCTGCTGGAGCAGCCCGATCCCGAGGCGGTCTACCGCACGCTGGCGCAGGCACTGGCCGGGATCGCCGGCGCGGCCGCGGTCGACGTGTTCGCCGCCGATGGCGAGGACGGCCTGTTGCGCCGGGTGGCCCTGGTCGGCCCGCTCGCCGAGGTCATGCTGGCCTTGCCGCTGCCGCCGCTGCGCATGGACGCCGGCGCGGTGCCGGTACCCACGCTGGCCTTCATGCAGGGTGCGCCGGTGATCCGGCGGCTGGGCGCGCCGCCGGCCGATGCCGACGTCTGCGGCGACTTGCCCGCGCACGCAGGGGCGCTGGGTTGCTGGCCGCTGTTTTCCGCGCCGAACGACACTGCCGCGATGCGGGTGCCGGCTGGCGTATTTGCCGTGGCCACCGTCGAGCCGGATGCGTTCGACGACGAGATGTGCCGCCTGCTGGACGAGATCGCCGACGCCGCCGGGCTGGCCCTGAAGCAGCATGCCCAGCGCGACGCCCTGCTGCAGGAGCAGCAGCGGCAGACCTACCTGGCCCTGCATGACGACCTCACCGGGCTGCCCAACCGGCGCGCGCTGGATCAATACCTCGACAAGGTGCTGGCGCAGGCGCGCCGGCACTCCCGCCAGGTCGCCGTGGGCCTGCTCGACCTGGACGACCTGAAGCCGATCAACGATCTTTGCGGCCACGCGGTGGGCGATCGCATCCTGATCGAAGTGGCGAGCCGTTTTCAGCAGGTGCTGCGCGCCAACGATTACGTGGCGCGCCTGGGCGGCGACGAGTTCGTGCTGGTGTTCGGCGATCTGGAGGACGAGTCCGACCTGGACGAGCTGCTCGGGCGCGTCGACGCTGCACTGCGCCGGGCGATACGTATCGACGATGCGGTGTTTTCGGTCGCTGCCAGTCTGGGCATCGCGATGTATTCCAGCCAGACGATCGCCACCGGCGAACAATTGCTGCGGCGCGCCGACCAGGCGATGTACCAGGTCAAGGCACGCAAGCGCAGCCGTTCGCGCTGGTGGGGCATGGCCTTGCCCGAAGGCCAGCGGGATCACACGGTCGAGCTGGACGTGGTCGCCGCCCCTTATGGCGATCATGCCGGCGACCTGCTGCAGGCCTGCCGGGAAATCTGGGAGCGCCAGCTGCCGGCGGTGGTGGAGCAGTTCCACGCCGGGTTGCGCCTGCACGAAGGCATTGCCCGGCTGCTCGACGTGCTGCCGGCGGCCGACCTGGAAACCTTGAAGCTCCGCATCCTGCAGCACCTGCAGTTCCTGTTGCGGCCGGACCTGGATGTGGACACCCATCGCAAGCGGGCCAGCCGGACCGGCCTGTTCCACGCCGGTTGCGGACTGGAGGAGGTGTGGTTGCTGGAGGCGATCGAGCAGTTGCGCGACATCCTGGCGATGCAGCTGGGCGGCAGCGGCCCGAACGATCGCCGCGCACTGGCGATCCTGTTGCAGCGTCTTGGCATGGAGCGCCAATGGCAGCTGGAGAGCATGCGCGAGCTGCAGCGTCGCCGGGTCGCCCTGCTGGCCCGGGTGAATGCGCTGGCGTGGTCGGCCGAAGGCTATCTCGAACTGATCCAGGGCGTGGTCGATGCGCTGGTGTCGCATCGGGAAATCGCCGCCTGCGCGGTGGGCCGCCCCGACGCGTCGGGCGAGCTGACTTACGAGGCGGTGGCCGGTGTCGCCTTCGCCGAATACCTGCATGCACTGGGCACCGGCAAGGCCATGCCGATTCGGGTGCAGGCCGGCAGCCCGGACGGCGAGGGGCCGAGCGGGCGGGCCTGGCGCAGCGCGACCATCCAGCGCTGCACGCACTACGGCAGCGATCCGTCGATGCTCGGCTGGCGCGACATCGCGCTGAGCCTGGGCGTGGTTTCCAACGTGGCGATTCCGCTGTCGCCGGTGCCGGCGACGCCGGCCGTGCTGCTTACCCTGTACAGCCCGTATGCCGGCGGTTTCCAGGGCGAGGATCAACAAGCCTTCGTTGGCCAGATCAAGAGCGTGCTCGATCTTGCGCTGGCCCGCCTGGCGCCACCGCGGCAGGGCACCGAGCTGCTGCCGTTCTTCGTGCGCGAGCGCTGGCGTGCGCTGGTCGCGACCGACGCGCTGCAGATGCACTACCAGCCGCTGATCCGCTTGGCCGACGGCTCGGTCGGCGAGTTCGAGGCGCTGGCGCGCCTGCGCGACGACGGCGGCGAGCTGCTGTCGCCGGCGCGCTTTCTTCCCGCGCTGGGCGCCGACGATCTGCTGGCGCTGTTCGGCCAGGGCGTGCGGCAGGCGCTGGCCTGCCGCGAGGCGCTGCTGCAGGCCGGCCACCCGCTGGACATGTCGGTGAATGTGCCCGCGGCGGCGCTGGAGGACGTGCGCTACGCCGGGGTGCTCGCCGGCCTGCTGTCCGGCAGCCGCTGTCCGCCGCCGTCATTGCTGCTGGAAATACTCGAGTCGCCGATCGGCACCGAACATGACGTGGTGTTGCATGGCCCCGGCATGCAGTCGCTGCGGGCGCTGGGCATACGCTTGGTCGAAGACGATCTGGGCGCGGGCTACAGTTCGCTGATCCGCCTGCGCCAGTGGCCGTTCGACCGCATCAAGATCGATCAGGCCATCGTGCTGCAGGTGCGACAGGACCCGCTGGGTACCTTGCGCTTCATCCGCCAGCTGATCCGCATCGGGCACGACCTGCAACTGGAGGTGGTGGTCGAGGGGCTGGAATCCGCCGAGCTGTTCGAGGCCGCCGCGATCCTGGGCGCGGACTTCGGCCAGGGTTATGCGCTGGCGCGTCCGATGCCGACCGATGCGCTGGCGAACTGGCTGGTCGGCCATCGGCATCCGCCGCGCCGGGGCGGGCCGCGAACCGGGCTCGGTGCGCTGGCCGGCGAGTTGCGCTGGGAAGAACAGTTCGTGGCGCTGCCGCCGGAGCCGGCGTTCTGGGCAAGGCATGCCGGAGGCAACTGCGATCCGGGCGAGTACCTGCACGGCGCGAACCTGGGCGCGGCGCTGAACGCGAGTCATCAGGCGATGCACGAGGCAGCTCTGGCCGGTCCGCTGGACCCGGTCTATCGCCGTCGACGCGAGGCTTTCCTCGCGCTGCTGGTCGAACACGTGCTGGAGCGGGAAGGCGGTTGAGCGGGCTTGCGTCGGCGCGCGTCAGTCCGCGCGCTTGCCGCGGACGCGTTTCCTGCTGCCGCTGGCGCGCGCGCTCTGCGGTGCTCCGAACGCACCGGCTTCCTTCATCTGCTCCATCCACGACAAGGCGTCGAGGTAGGCCAGGAAATGCTGGAGATAACCGGGCGAGAGTTCGCGCATGAGGGTGAGCGAACGGTGCACCAGGCTGCCGGAGTTGAGCGGGCCGGCGTTGGCCGGCACCTGCTCGAGCGATTGCCGCAACTGGCTGCGGGCGCGCACATGCGTCCACAGGCTCCTGAATTCGCCCAGTGATTCGAGCACGGGCAGGGCGGCCGGCGCGGGCGCTTTTCCGGTGACGGCGGAGTCGGCACGAACCGCGGCGATTTCCTCGACCAGCCGGCCCAGCGCGCCAGGCCTGGATGGCTGGGCGAATGCCGTGGCGCCGTCGAGTGCGCCTGTCGAGTGCTCGACTTCGTTCGCATAGGCATCGACCAGGCTGGCCAGCCGTTCGTCCAGCATGCAGCGCGCCGTGCCCTGCTGATCTGCCGCGTGCCGCTCCAGCGCGTCGATGAGCTGGAAGCGGACGGGGTCCAGCCGATCGGCCTGCCGCTCGCGCCACGCGTCGAGCATCGCCCGGGTTCGCGAGCAGGTGTCAGTCACGGGGCGTGGCCGGCTGCTTCGGGATCGGCGACATCTCCACGCGCCGATTGCGCGCGCGTCCGTCCTCGTCGACATTCGGACTCACCGGCTGCTGCGCGCCGAACGCGGCGGCAAACACCGCGGAAGCGGGCAGGCCATCGGCGATCAGGGCGCGCGTCACGGTCAGGGCACGCTGGGCGGACAGCTCCCAGTTGTCGGCGAACTGGCGATTGCCGCCGCTGATCGGCCGGTCGTCGGTGAAGCCGCTGACCATCAGGATTTCATGGCGCGAAGCGAGATACGCGGCGAGCGGCGCGGCCAGGCTTTTCAGCAGTTCGCGGCCCGCGGGTTGCAACTGGTCGGAGTTCAGCGCGAACAGCACGCTGCCGCGGATGCCGATGCGTCCGTTGACCAGGGTGACCCGGCCGGCGGCCAGCGGCACGGCCAGCGCCTGCTCCAGCGTGATGCGGCGTTGCGCCTCGATCTGGCGCTGGCGCACTTCCTCCTGCAACTTGCTGGACAGCTGCAGCTGCATGCCGATCACGCCCACCAGGATCAGCACGAACACGCCGAGCAACACCGACATCAGGTCGCCGAAGGCGGCCCAGATCGGCGCGCCCGTTTCCTCGATGCCATCGGTCTCCCCGCTCATGCGGTTTCGGCTCCCGCGCTGGCGGCAAGCTGCTGCATCTCGCCGATGATCTGTTTCTGCGACAGCATGCTGAGGTCGATGACTTCCCTGGCCTGCGCCACGTAATAGGCCAGCTGTTCGTCACTGCGCGCCAGCGACTTGTCCAGCGCCGCCTGGATGCCGAGCAGGCGATCCATCAGCATGTCGTTGGCCGTGCCGAAGCTGTGCACCGCACCGGCGAACATTTCGCCCAGGCTGGCCACCTCGGTTGCACTGCTGCTGACCTGGGCGGCCACCGCGCCGAGCTTGCCGGTCTCGTTTTCCACGTGCTCGGTGAAGCGGCTGCTGACCCGTTCCAGCAGGTCCGCCGAGGTGGCCACCAGTGCATCGACGGCGGTCCGCTGTTCGGTGGAAGCGTGGTTCACGGCGTCGAGCAAGGTGTCCAGCGTGGCCAGCAGGCGGCTGCGTTCCTCCAGCATGGCGTTGTCGCGGACCATGCTGTCGGACAGCTTCTGGCGCAGCTCGGCGACCACTTCGGCCGCGGCGCGAGGCGCCTCGGAGGCCGCCTGCACCAGTCGGGAAATCTCGGCGATGGTGTCGCTGGCGTGGGCGCGGGTCTGCGCCGAGATGTCCTGCGCGGTGCTGGCCAGGGTGTCGCAGATCTGCTGCTGGCGGCTGGCGGTCTGCTCGCCTGCAAGCTCCCATTGCCGGCCCAGGGCGGCGGTCATCGCCGCGAGCTGCTCGGCCCACTGCGCCAGGCGTGCGCTGTCCCGCTGTTCCAGGGTCGTCTGCAGGTCGGCGTGCGACTGCTGCACGACGCGCACCAGCGACGTCGCGTGTTCCTCGAAGCTCGCAGCCGCCCCGCTCATGGCCTGCTGGTTGCGTGCGACCAGGTTCTCGTTGGTGGCCTGCTGCGTCGACAGCGCCGTGCTCCACGCTGCCGCCGTGCTGTCCGCGGTGGCGTCCAGCCGTGCAGAGACGCTTTCGACCAGGCTGGCTGAGCGCTGCTCGAAGGTCTCGGCGAAGCGCTCCAGCGTGCGATGCAGCTCCGCGTTCAGCGCACCGTTCGACTGGCGCTGCGCGTCCAGCGCATCGCGCCAGCGTTCCGCCAGCTCTTGGGTGCTCGCGGCGAGCCCGCTCGACACGCCGTCCAGCTGCTGCTGCACAGCCCGGCTCACGCTGTCGTGCAGCGCGGCCGTTTCGCGCGCCAGGCCCGCCATCGTCGCTTCCATCGCGGGCTGCAGCGCGGCGCCGACGGCCCTCGCGTTCGCCGCCATGCTGTCCTGCATGGCGGCCTCGATGGCAAGGGCCAGGCGCGTGTGGGTCGCCTCGGCGGCGGCGTTGAAGCTTTGCTGGCTGGCCAGTTGGCGCTCGCTGGCGGCAAGTCCCTGTTGCTCGATGGCCGTCATCATCGCCTGCAGGCGATCGACCAGCGCCGGCATCAGTTCGGTCTGTTGCTGCAGCAACTGGAACGAGGCTTCGCGCTGGTGGCTCTGCGAATGGACGCGCAGGGTAGTGGCGATCTTCGTGTCCAGCGCTTGCACCGCCTGCAGGCGCTCGCGCCGGCACAGCGCGGAAAGCAGGCCCAGCATCGCCGAACTCGCCACGCCTGCGATCGAGGTGCCGAACGCGAAACCCAGACCCTTGACCGGCGCGGCCAGCGACTCGCGGATGGCCTGCAGGTCGGTGGCGCTTTCCAGCGCCATGCCGGTGCCGCGCAGCGTCGCCATCATGCCCAGCAAGGTGCCCAGCATGCCCAGCAACACCAGCAGGCCGACCAGGTACGGCGTCAGCACCGGCACCGGCAGGGCCACGCGGCCACCCTCGATGCGCAGGCGCGTGGCGTTGCGCAGGCTCGGGTGCAGCTCCGCGAGCCAGTCAGCCAGGTGGTCCGGCGTGGCGGACAGCCCGCTGACGGCGCGCGTCAGGGTCGAGCTGGCCTGCCGATAGCGATGCAATTCCAGGGCGCCGGCCAGGTAGCACGCGGCAATCAGCGCCGCGACCGCGGCGCCCGCCGGATTGGAGCCGAGATAGCCGGCGCCGATCCAGCAGACCACGGCGAGGCCTGCGCAGAACACGGCGAGGTGGAGAAAATTTCTGAACATGACTTCCCGGTTAGCAGGTGCGAAGGGCTGCAAGCAGACCCTCGACGGGTTGAAAACGAACATCCAGTTCGGCGAGCAGCACGCTCTGCCGGTTCTGGCGAAAGACCTCCAGCCAGGCGTCAGGCGAGGTCGGGGTGGCCTGCGCCGAGGCAGCCTGGTGCAGGCGCTCGAAATGTTCCCCGAGCAGGTCGGGCACGTGGGCCAGCAGGGACTGCTCGCGCGGGCTCAGCGCCGCTTCCATGGCGGCATCCACGGCCGCCAGTCGCGCCATCGCGGCCGACTTCCCGGTCAGCGTGTCGCGCAGGCGGCCGCGCAGCTCACCGGTGGCAGCTTGCATCGACCGCTGCAGGGACAGATGGCGCTGACGGAACATCGGGTAGTCGACGGCTTCCGATGCATCGGCTTTCCGCGCCTCGCCGCCGGCGCGCCGCGGCGGGCCGGCCGGCACGCGGTCGCCGACGATGGTGCCGGCCAATGAGCGGCGTATCCGGGTGCATTCGTGCTCCTCGCTGCCGGAGTCATGCGCGCCGGAGTCGGTCGCGGCAGGCTTGCCGTCGAGCGCGGTGGACAGGGCAATCGCGTGGCTCCAGTCCAGCCACCGGCCCAGGTGGTCGGCGAGCGATGGCGGTGAGGGCGGAACGTCGGCGCCCACCAGGTTCGCCAGCAGGCGAATGAACGTCGGGCCATGGACCGGGGGCCGTTGAGGAGCTTGCACCATGCGTTTCGCTTGAGAAAACCGCCAGTTTACATGCTGCCGGGGCCGCGGCTGTCGCCGCGATCCGTGCCGCGGCGATGGGCCAGCTGGATGTCTCGTGCGCAAACGAAAGAAGCCATCGCTGCGGATGGCTTCAGATGAATCAGGAGGTGGCGGGCGAGGCAGGGACCGTTGTGCGACACCTGCCGTGTGAAGTGCCCGTTGCTGCACGCACGTTGCGCTTTTCGTGCCACCCACTTTCGAGGTGCCCAAACGACGAAACCGGCCATGAAAGGCCGGTTTCCTGTAACGATGGTGGGCGATGCAAGGATCGAACTTGCGACACCTGCCGTGTGAAGGCAGTGCTCTACCGCTGAGCTAATCGCCCGCCGAGAACGCGCAATTTTAGGGATAGTCGCGGGGCGGGTCAATGCCTTTTGCAGCGACGACCGTCGCGACGGTCACGGGGCCTTGGGGTGGCCTTGCTAGACTTGCGCCCCTGTCTTCCGCCCAGGCGCGCCGCCGTGCTTCTTTTCAGCCCCCATTTCGATCACATCCTCCACGCGCTGCAGCAGTTCGAGCTGACGCCGTGGAAGATGGTCGGCTTCGCCGGCACCTTGCTGTTCACCAGCCGCTGGTTCGTGCAGCTCTACTACACACGCAAGTACAAGCGCGTGGTGATGCCGCTGGCGTTCTGGTGGCTGTCGGTATGCGGCAGTGTGCTGTTGCTGGCGTACTTCACCCTGGGCAAGAACGACTCGGTGGGCATCATCTCGAATTTCTTCCCGGTCTTCGTGTCGGTCTACAACCTCATCGTGCATCTGCGCCACCGCAAGCACAGCATGACCGGCGACGCGACCGCGTAAGTCACTCCGGGTCGTAGTCGAGGTTGGAGGCGAGCCAGCGCTCGGCCTCGGCCAGCGTCCAGCCCTTGCGCTTCGCGTAATCCTCGACCTGTTCCTTGCCGAGGCGGCCGACCACGAAATACTGGCTGTCCGGGTGCGAGTAGTACCAGCCGGAGACGGCGGCGGCCGGATACATCGAGAAGCCTTCGGTGAGTTCGATGCCGGTGTTCCTGGTGACGTCGAGCAGCTTGAACAGCGTGGTTTTCTCGGTGTGGTCGGGGCAGGCGGGATAGCCGGGCGCGGGGCGGATGCCACGATATTTTTCGGCGATCAGCGCGTCGTTGTCGAGCGATTCGTCGGGCACGAAACCCCAGAATTCCTTGCGTACGCGTTCGTGCATGTGCTCGGCGAAGGCTTCGGCAAGGCGATCGGCCAGGGCCTTGAGGATGATCGAGGAATAGTCGTCGTAGTCGGCCAGGAAACGGTTGAGGTGTTCCTCGATGCCGATCCCCGCGGTGACCGCGAAGCCGCCGATCCAGTCGGGTTTGGCGAATTCCTTTGGCGTGATGAAATCGGCGAGGCAGAGATTGGGGCGCTCGGGGGGTTTGTCGGCTTGCTGGCGGAGGCTGTGGAGGGTGGCCAGGGACGTGCCCCCATCCGCCCTTCGGGCACCTTCCCCCGCTTGCGGGGGAAGGGAAGTCGAGGTGAGCCCCGCTTGCGGGGGAAGGGAGGTCGGGGCATACACCTCGACGTCGTCGCCGACGTTGGCGGCGGGCCACAGGCCGATCACGGCGCGGGCGGTGAGCCACTTCTCGGCGATGATCTTGTCCATCATCGCCTGGGCGTCACGGAACAGTTCGCTGGCCTGGGGGCCGACGATGTCGTCGGTGAGGATGGCCGGGTAGTGGCCGGCCAGTTCCCAGGCCTGGAAGAACGGGGTCCAGTCGATGTAGTCGCGCAGCGTGGCCAGGTCGTAGTCGTCGAAGACGGTGATGCCGGGTTTGGCCGGCTGCGGCGGATCGTAGTTGGCCCAGTCGCAACGGAAGCGCTGTGCGCGGGCTTTTTCCAGCGACACCAGTTTCTTGCCGGGGCCGCGGTTGCGATGGCGTTCGCGCACGTCGGCGTAGTCGGCGCGCACCTTGGCCAGGAAGTCGTCGACCAGTTCCTTGCTGACCAGCGACTGCGCCACGCCGACCGCGCGCGAGGCGTCCTTCACCCATACCGTACCGGCCTTGTAGTGCGGTTCGATTTTCAGCGCGGTGTGCGCGCGCGAGGTGGTGGCGCCGCCGATCAGCAGCGGGATGTGGAAGTCCCGGCGCTGCATCTCGCGGGCGACCTGGCTCATTTCCTCCAGCGATGGCGTGATCAGGCCGGACAGGCCGATCATGTCGGCGTGCTCGGCGATCGCGGTTTCGAGGATCTTCTGCGCGGGCACCATCACGCCCAGGTCGATCACCTCGAAGTTGTTGCAGCGGAGCACCACGCCGACGATGTTCTTGCCGATGTCGTGCACGTCGCCCTTGACCGTGGCCATCACGATCTTGCCGTTGTTCTTGCCGGTGTCGCCGGTGCGCTCCTTTTCGGCCTCGATGTAGGGCAGCAGATAGGCCACCGCCTTCTTCATCACGCGGGCGGATTTCACCACCTGGGGCAGGAACATCTTGCCGGCGCCGAACAGGTCGCCGACCACGTTCATGCCGTCCATCAGCGGGCCTTCGATCACGTCGAGCGGGCGCGTGGACAGCTGGCGGGCCTCCTCGGTGTCCTCGACCACGTACTGGTCGATGCCGTGCACCAGTGCGTGGCTGAGCCGGGCGCGCACGTCGTTCTCGCGCCAGGCCAGCGTCTCGACTTCGGCCGCGCCGCGCTTGCCCTTGTAGTTGTCGGCGATCTCCAGCAGGCGCTCGGTGGCATCCTCGCGGCGGTTCAGTACCACGTCCTCGACGCGCTCGCGCAGCGGCGGATCGATGTCATCCATGATGGTCAGCGCGCCCGCGTTGACGATGCCCATGTCCATGCCGGCACGGATCGCGTGATACAGGAACACCGAATGGATCGCCTCGCGCACGATGTTGTTGCCGCGGAACGAGAACGACACGTTGGAGACGCCGCCGGAGATGTGGCAGTCGGGGAAGCGCTTCTTCAGCTCGCGGGTGGCTTCGATGAAATCCACCGCGTAATTGTTGTGTTCCTCGATGCCGGTGGCGATGGCGAAGATGTTGGGGTCGAAGATGATGTCTTCGGGCGGGAAGTCGAGTTCCTTCGTCAGCAGCTCGTGGGCGCGCGAACAGATCTCCACCTTGCGCTCGATGGTGTCGGCCTGGCCCTGTTCGTCGAACGCCATCACCACCGCGGCGGCGCCGTACTGGCGCACCTTGCGCGCCTGTTCGAGGAATGCCGCCTCGCCTTCCTTCATCGAGATCGAGTTGACGATGCCCTTGCCTTGCAGGCAGCGCAGGCCGGCCTCGATCACCGTCCACTTCGACGAGTCGATCATGAACGGCACGCGGGCGATGTCCGGTTCGGACGAGATCAGGTTGACGAAGCGGGTCATCGCCGCCTCGGAATCGATCAGGCCCTCGTCCATGTTGATGTCGATCACCTGCGCGCCGTTGGCGACCTGCTGACGGGCGACTTCGACGGCCTCGTCGTAGCGGTCTTCCTTGATCAGCTTCTTGAACTGCGCCGAGCCGGTGACGTTGGTGCGCTCGCCCACGTTGATGAACAGCAGGTCGGGGGTGACGACCAGTGGTTCGAGGCCGGAGAGGCGGGTGTGGCGAATACTCATGTGCGGCGACACCATGCTGTTGCTCCCTCCCCTGCGTGCAGGGGAGGGTTGCGGAGGGGTAAGGCTTTTGACCTGGTTTTTGAGATGGAAGTCAAAAGCGTGACCCCCACCCAACCTCCCCCTGCAAGCAGGGGGAGGAGCGACGGTGCGTTCATGCGGCCTCCGCGTCATGCGCAGGCAACGTCCTTGGCGCGCAATCGCGCACAGCTTCGGCAATCGCCTTGATGTGCGCGGGCGTCGTGCCGCAACAGCCGCCGACCAGGTTCAGCAAACCATCGCGGGCGAAGCCGCCGATCACGCCAGCCATGTGCTCGGGCGTTTCGTCGTACTCGCCGAAGGCATTCGGCAGGCCGGCGTTGGGATGAGTGCTGACGTAGCTTTCGGCGAGGTTGGCCAGGGTCTGCACGTGCGGGCGCAAGTCCTCGGCGCCCAGCGCGCAGTTGAAGCCCACCGACAGCGGGCGCGCATGGCGCACCGAGTAGTAGAACGCTTCGGCGGTCTGGCCCGAGAGCGTGCGGCCGGAGCGGTCGGTGATGGTGCCAGAGATCATCACCGGCAGGCGCGCCCCGCGCTGGTGGAACAGTTCGGCGAGGGCGAACAGCGCGGCTTTCGCATTCAGCGTGTCGAAGATCGTCTCGACCATGATCACGTCGGCACCGCCGTCGATCAGGCCATTGGCGGACTCGGTGTAGTTCGCCGCCAGTTCCTCGAAGGTGACGTTGCGGAAGCCGGGATCGTTGACGTCGGGCGACAGCGAAGCGGTGCGGCTGGTGGGGCCGAGCACGCCGATCACGAAGCGCGGTTTGTCCGGTGTCTTCGCGGTCATCGCGTCGCAGGCGGCGCGGGCGAGCTTCGCGCCTTCGAGGTTCAGCTCGTGTGCCAGGTGTTGCAGCTTGTAGTCAGCCTGGCTGATCCGCGTCGAATTGAAGGTGTTGGTTTCGATCAGGTCGGCGCCGGCTTCGAGATAAGCGTCGTGCACGCCGCGGATGATGTCCGGCCGGGTCAGCGTGAGCAGGTCGTTGTTGCCCTTGAGGTCGCAACTGCCGGCGTGGTCGTGCGCGTGGCCATCGTGCCCGTGTTCGAAACGTTCGCCGCGGAAGCCGCTTTCGTCCAGCTCGTGTGCCTGCAGCATGGTGCCCATGCCGCCGTCGAGGATCAGGATGCGCTGGCGCAGTGCGTGCTCCAGCAAGGCGACGCGTTCGGGGTGGAGCCAGGGGAGGGTGCTCATCGAACTTCCTTGCAGGTTCAGGCAGGCTTGCGCGCCAGCAGGCTGATCACTTCGAAATGCGGCGCCTTGCGCTCGCGGCTGAGCCGGTTGCAGCTCAGGACGTCGAGCCTGGCGGCCCGGGCATAGCCGTCCAGCTGATCGCTGCTGAAGCCGAGGTTGCGGTGGTCGAACGGTTCGACCGCCTTGCCGTGGTCGTGCTTGCCCAGGGTGACGGCGAGCAGGCGGCCGCCCGGGCGCAGCAGGCGCGCAGCCTCGGCCACCGCCCTGGCCGGGTGTTCGGCATAGGTCAGCGCGTGCAGCATCAGCACCAGGTCGAAGCGCTGGTCGCCCAGCTCCAGCGCGTGCATGTCGCCCTGGATCACGCGCACGTTGGTGAAGGCCTGCAATCGCTTCGCGGCGGCTTCGACCACCCGCTCGCTGGAATCCACGCAGACGATGGAGTGCGCGTGGGGCGCCAGCAGTTCGGCGGTGATGCCGTCGCCGGAGGCGATGTCCAGCACGTCGCCGGTGCCCAGCAATTGCAGCAGCGAGCGGGCCAGCGTTTCCCAGGTACGGCCGGGCGAGTAGTGGCGCTCCATGTCGCCGGCCACGGTGTCGGCCCAGCCTTCCTCGCGGGCTCGGTTGGCCAGCACGCCGGGCAGGCGGGCGGCATCCTCGCGCAGCAGGGCGTCGTCGATGCTGGCGCGCAGCGAGGCGAGCAGGTCATGCTGCGCCTCGTCGCCTTCGTTGTTGGCGCGGTAATAGGCGGAGACGCCGGCGCGACGATCGCGCACCAGCCCGGCTTCCTTCAGTTTGGCCAGGTGGGTCGATACGCGCGGCTGGGCCAGATGCAGCACGGCAGCCAGTTCGGCCACCGTGAGTTCCTCGTGTTCAAGCAGGGCCAGCAGGCGGACCCGGGTGGGGTCGGCCAGCAGGCGCAGCACGCTCGAAGCGGTTGCCAGATCCATAATCATCCCTGTATCGCGATACAAAGATGTGTAGGCTAGGCCCCGTTGATGCAAGCGTCAAGCGTCGACGCGCCGGGTGGTTGCCGCGTCGCGCGCCCCGCCACCGGGCATCCCGGCTAAAATGTCCGGCTTTCCCCGTTGCCGGAGCTTTCCCATGGATTTCAGCTTTACCGAAGACCAGTTGTCGATCCAGTCGATCGCCCGTGATTTTGCGCAGAAGCGCATCGCACCGGTGGCCGCCGAGCTCGACGCGAAGGGCGAGTTTCCGCTGGAGAACATCCGCGAGATGGGCCAGCTCGGCCTGATGGGCATCGAGGTGCCCGAGGAGTACGGCGGCGCCGGCATGGACCCGGTGGCCTATGTGCTGGCGATGATCGAGATCGCCGCGGCCGACGCGGCCACCGCGACCATCATGTCGGTGAACAACTCGCTGTTCTGCAACGGCATCCTCAAGCATGGCAACGAGGAGCAGAAGCAGAAGTATGTGCGCGCGATCGCCACCGGCGAGGCGATCGGCGCCTACGCGCTGACCGAGCCGCAGTCCGGTTCGGACGCCTCGGCGATGCACACGCGCGCCGCGAAGAACGCCAACGGCGACTGGGTGATCAACGGCAAGAAGAGCTGGATCACCTCCGGCCCGGTGGCGCGTTACATCGTGCTGTTCGCCATCAGCACGCCCGGCATCGGCGCCAAGGGCGTGTCGGCCTTCATCGTCGACACGCAGCTGCCGGGTTTCCACGCCGGCAAGAGCGAGCCCAAGCTCGGCATCCGCGCCTCGGCCACCTGCGAGATCGAATTCACCGATTACGTGTTGCCCAAGGAGAACCTGCTCGGCGAGGAGGGCAAGGGCTTCTCGATGGCGATGGGCGTACTCGACGCCGGCCGCATCGGCATCGCCTCGCAGGCGGTGGGCATCTGCCGTGCGGCGTATGAGGCCACCTTGCAGTGGTCGCGCGACCGCAAGGCTTTCGGCGCGCCGATCGGCACGTTCCAGATGACCCAGTCCAAGATCGCCGACATGAAGTGCAAGCTCGACGCGGCCACGCTGCTGACCCTGCGCGCGGCCTGGGCCAAGGGCGAGGCGGAGAAGAACGGTGGACGCTTCGGCACCGAGGCCGCGGTGGCCAAGCTGGTCGCCTCGGAGGCGGCGATGTGGATCAGCCACCAGGCGGTGCAGATCCATGGCGGCATGGGCTATTCGAAGGAAATGCCGCTGGAGCGTTACTTCCGCGATGCGAAGATCACCGAGATCTACGAAGGTACCAGCGAAATCCAGCGGATGGTGATCGCGCGGGCGGAGACGGGCCTGCGCTGAAACGCCAACGATTCAAAAAAAGGCCCGGACAGGGGAAGCCTGTCCGGGCCTTTTTTTGTCAAATTCACTTATTCCAGCGTCGCCATGTCTTTTTGCTCTCGGCGATTTCTTCCCTGAAATCCTTTTCCAACTCCTGCTTCTTTGGAAAAGGAACTAGTGATACCAGCACGGCGAAAAGGGCGACAGACACCAGCAAGGCAAGTGTGCCTGGCAAAAACTGAAACGCCAGTCGCGCCAGAGCCATCCAAAGAAATCCCGAGAAAAGACTGAACAAGCGGGACTTCCGGAGATGGCTCCATTCCTTCTTCATATCAGTGTCCGCGACGGGGATCCGAATCGAACGACTGCATGCCGTTATGGCTCGCTGTGCCAGCCGGTGTATCGCCGTCCAGCTTGTCGCCGAGCAGGCGGCGCACCACCACGTAGAACACCGGGATCAGCAAGACGCCGAGGAAGGTGGCAAACAGCATGCCGCCGATCACGCCGGTGCCGATCGCATGGCGTGCATTGGCGCCGGCGCCGCTGGAGATGAACAGCGGGAACACGCCCAGGATGAAGGCCAGCGAGGTCATCAGGATCGGCCGCAGGCGCAGACGGGCCGCGTCGACGGTGGCCTCGCGCAGGGTGCGTCCGGCTTTCTGCTCGGCCACCGCGAACTCCACGATCAGGATCGCGTTCTTGGCCGCCAGGCCGATCACCGTGATCAGGCCGATCTTGAAGTAGATGTCGTCGGGCAGTCCGCGCAGCAGCGAGAACACCACCGCGCCGAGCAGGCCCAGCGGCACCACCAGCATCACCGACACCGGGATCGACCAGCTCTCGTACAACGCCGCCAGGGCCAGGAACACGATCACGATCGACAGCAGCATCAGCAGGGTGGCCGCGTTGCCGGACAGGATTTCCTGGTAGGACTGGCCGGTCCAGTCGAAGCCGAAGCCCTTGGGAAGATCGTTGTTGACGATCCGCTCCATCTCGCTCATGGCTTCGCCCGAGGCGTGCCCGGGCGCCGGAGAGCCGACGATCTCCACCGCCGAATAGCCGTTGTAGCGGGTCAGCGAGGGTGAAGACACCTGCCACTGGCTGCGCACCACGGTGGACAGCGGGATCATCTCCGGCGCGGCGCCGGCGGCACCCAGCGTGCTGGGGGTGAAGATGTGCTGCAGTGCCTCCGGACCCATGCGATAGGGCGCATCGGCCTGCATGATCACCCGCTTGATGCGGCCGCCGTAGGTGAAGTCGTTGACGTAGACCGGCGCCAGCATCAGGCCGATCGCGTTGTAGATGTCACCGACCTGCAAGCCCATCGATTGCGCCTGCACGCGGTCCACGTCCAGGTGCAGCTGTGGCGAGTCTTCCAGTGCATTGGGGCGCACGCCGACCAGCGACTTGTCCTGGCTGGCCTTGCCCAGCAGCATGTTGCGGGCCTGGGTCAGCGCCTCGCGACCGGCGCCGCCGCGGTCCTGCAGGTACATGTCGAAACCGCCGAACTGGCCCAATCCCTGCACCGTCGGAATGTTGGCCACGAAGATCCGCGCGTCGTGGATCTGCTGCATGGAGCCATTGGCACGCTGGATGAACTGGGCCGCCGTGTCGTCGCGCTTGGCCCAGTCCTTGAGCTTGATGAAGGCCATGCCGGCGTTCTCGCCCGAACCGATGAAGCTGAAGCCGGTGACCTGCAGCACGCCTTCGACGGCCGGATCCTTGTTCAGGATCTCGCGCATCTGCGTCATCACCGCCGAGGTGCGCTGCTTGGTGGCGCCCGGTGGCAGCTGGATCACCGACAGCGCGTAGCCCTGGTCCTCCTCGGGCAGGAAGCTGCCGGGCAGGCGCGTGTACAGGAAGCCGCCCAGCACGGCCAGCAGCACGAACACCAGCATCCAGCGTGGCGCGTGGCGCACGGCGCCGCCGATGTGGCCGGTATAGGTGTGCGTGGTCCAGTCGAACAGCTCGTTAAACTTGCGGAAGACGACGTTCTTCTTCTTGTGGTGTTCCGGCTGCAGGAAGCTGGCGCACAGCGCTGGCGTGAAGGACAGCGCGAGGAAGGCCGAGAAGCCCATCGACACCGCGATGGTCAGCGCGAACTGCTTGTAGATGATGCCCGACGCGCCCGGCTGCAACGACGAGGGCACGAACACGGCAGCCAGCACCACGGTGATCGCCACCACCGCGCCGGTGATCTGGCCCATCGCCTTGCGCGTCGCGTCCTTCGGCGACAGACCTTCCTCGGTCATGATGCGCTCGACGTTCTCGATCACCACGATCGCGTCGTCGACCACGATGCCGATCGCCAGCACCATGCCGAACAGGGTCAGCTGGTTGATGCTGAAGCCGAGCACCAGCATGCCCAGGAAGGTGCCCAGCAGGGCCACCGGGATCACCAGGGTCGGGATGATGGTGGCGCGGATGTTCTGCAGGAACAGCAACATCACCAGGAACACCAGGATGATCGCCTCGATCAGCGTGTGCACCACCTCGTTGATCGAGATGGTGACGAAGGCGGTGCTGTCGTACGGGCTGAACCAGGTCACGCCCTGTGGGAAGCTCGGCGCCAGCTCGTCCATCTTGCCGCGCACCGCGGTGGCCACGTTGAGCGCGTTGGCGCCGGGCAGCAGCTGGATCGCGAACGCACCGATCGGCTTGCCCTGGTACTGCGTGTCGAAACCGTAGCCGCCGGGACCGAAGCTGATCCGCGCCACGTCGCCCAGCTTGACGGTGGTGCCGTCGGGATCGGCGCGCAGGATGATGTCGGCGAACTGTTCAGGCGTAGTGAAGCGCCCCTCGGTGGACACCGTGGCAGTGAAGCCGTGGCCGGGCAGGGCCGGGTCCGCGCCCAGCGAACCGGCCGCGAACTGCACGTTCTGCGCCTTGATCGCCGCCAGCACCTGGGTGGCCGACAGGCTGTAACCGTGCAGCTTGTCCGGGTTCAGCCAGATCCGCATGGCGTATTCGGAGCCGAACTGCTGGGTGCTGCCGACGCCTGGCACGCGCGAGATCTGGTCGAGCACCTGCGAACCGACGATGTCGTTGAGACGGTCGCGGTCGATGTTCTTGTTGTCCGAGGTCAGCGCGACGACCATCAGGAAGCCGGCGTTGGCCTTGGCCACCACCACGCCCTGCTGGGTCACTTCGGACGGCAGTCGCGGCGTGGCCAGTGCCACCTTGTTCTGCACCTGCACCTGGGCGATGTCCGGGTCGGTGCCGGACTCGAAGGTCAGCGTGATGCTGGCGCGGCCGCTGGCGCTGGACGAGGAGCTGAAGTACAGCAGGTGGTCGATGCCGGTCAGTTGCTGCTCGATCACCTGGGTGACGGTTTTCTCGGTGGTTTCGGCGCTGGCGCCGGGGTAGGTCGCGCTGACCGTCACCGAGGGCGGCGCGATCGTCGGATACGACTCCACGCCCAGGTTGAGGATGGCCAGCACGCCACCCAGGGAAATCAGGATCGCCACCACCCAGGCGAAGATCGGGCGGTCAATGAAGAAACTCGGCATCGTCCGGCTCCGTTACTTGCTGCTGTGCGCGGCTGGCGGCTGGCTCGATGACGAGCTGGCGGGCTTCCACGGACTGGCCTTGGCCGGTGCACCGGCCTTCACGTTCTGGATGCCCGACACCACCACCTGGTCGCCGGCGGCGAGGCCGTCGTTGATGACCCACTTGCCGTCGACCATGTCGGCGGTGCTGACGTCCTTGCGCACGACCTTGCCGTCGGCACCGACGGTCATCACGTAGGCGCCCACGGTGTCGCGCTGCACGGCCTGTTGCGGCACCAGGAACACCTTGTGCTGCTGGCCCAGGTTCGCTTTCAGCGTCACGTACATGCCGGGCAACAGGCTGCGTTTCGGGTTGGCCACCTTGGCACGCAGGTTGACCGAACCGGTGGACGGGTTGACCGTGGTATCGGAGAAATCCAGCACGCCCGGCTCGGAATAGTCGCTGCCGTCGGGCAGGGTGATCTGCACGCTGGCCTTGTTCGGATCGGCCAGGGTGACGTTGCCGCTGCTCTGCGCGCGGCGCATCTGTTCCAGCGAGTCGACGCCCATGGTGAAGTTCACGTACAGCGGGTCCATCTGGTCGACGGTGGTGAGCAGGGTGGCTTCGCCGTTGCCGACCAGGGCGCCTTCGGTGACCTGCTGCTGGCCGGCGCGACCATCGATCGGAGAGGTCACGTTGGCGTAGCCCAGGTTGATGCGGGCGGTCTCGACGTTGGCGCGGGCTGCCTGCACCGCGGCGGCGGCGCTGCGTTCGGCGGCCAGCGCATTGTCCAGGTCGGACTTCGACACATAGCCCTTCGGCGCCAGCTCGCGCACCCGCTGCGCGGTGACCTTGTTGTTGGTCCAGGTGGCCTGTGCCTGGGCCAGCGACGCCTGGGCCGCGCTCAGCGAGGCCTTCAGCGGCGCCGGATCGATCTGGAACAGCAACTGGCCCTGCTTGACGTTGGTGCCTTCCTCATAGGTGCGCTTGAGCAGCACGCCGGCCACGCGGGCGCGGACATCGGCACTGCGATAGGCGGACAGGCGGCCGACCAGATCGCGGGTCAGCGGCGAGGTCTGCGGCTGGACCTTGATCACGCCCACGTCGGGGGGCGGCATCTGCGGCGGACCCTGTTCCTTGCCCTTGCCGCAGGCGGTCAACGCCAGCAGGCCCAGGCACAACAATGGCGTGCGCAACAACGAGGAATTCATGGAAGCTCCAGAACTGGCTTGTACGGGGAGGGGGTGCCGACGCGCGCTGCGATGTCGTCAGAAACGGAATACCGCATCTTGCGTCACATGTCCTGTGTCAAAGGTTGCGGACGTGTCGGCCCGCGTTTCAAACCCGCCGACACGGCGGGAAGCGCCATGCGAAGCGCTTTGCCAACAAGACTATACCGGCGAGTTTACATTTTATCCGGGCCGCGAATCCAGTCATTGACAGTCGTTTCAAACCGTGGACAGCGCCAGCGCTGTTCCGCACGGCGTCCATTCAAGAACGGGGATGGTCTGCGGCAGCGGCTGCGACGCAGCAAGCGACAGGTGCATCGCGTGCATCGACAGGTGCGTTGCACCGGCATGCCGCGCCAGCTGTACCAGGGCTGACGATGAGCCCCGAACATGCGCCGCAGCATGGTCGGGCGGGCGCTGCGTGGGTGGATTCGCCCGGGTGCGCGGCGTATCCTTTCAAGGCTTTTTACCCGTGTTACCCACCATCGTCTCCACTGAACAGTAGATGCCATGAATGCGACCCATGCGGCGAACGATCCTTCCCTTCCGTCAGTAGTGCTTGCAGAGCTGAAAATGGGCGGTTTCTCGCCCGAACGCCTCGGTGAGGCGCAGGTTTTCTGCGAGGCTTTCTTTGCACGAGTGGGGGGCGGCGACGCGCATCTGCACACGCCCGTTCAATGGGCCGCACTGGTCGGCAGCCTGCTGGAGTTCATGCAGCAGCGGCAACGCGGCAGCGCCAGCGTGCGCGTGCTCAATCCCGTGGACGCGAATTCGGGCCGCAGCATGTTGCAGATCGTCACCGACGACATGCCGTTCCTGGTCGACACGGTCAGCATGATCGTGTCGGCGAAGTTGCAGATCCACGCTGTGATCCATCCCGTGCTGAAGGTGACCCGCGATGCCTCGGGCAAGCTGCTGTCGCTGGGCGACGCGGCCGGCGAGGGCGAGTCGCTGATGCATTTCGAGATCGACCGGGTCGCCGATGCCGCCGAACAGGAGCAGCTGACCGCCCACGTCGAGGCCGCCCTGGATGACGTGCGCGCCGCGGTCAGCGACTGGTCGGCGATGCGCGACAAGGCGCTGGCGATCGCCAACGAGCTGCCGCAGCGCAAGCTGCCGATCGATGCCGCCTCGGTGCAGGAGGCCAGCGAGTTCATGAACTGGATCGCGGCCGACAACTTCACCTTCCTGGGTTACCGCGAGTACGAGGTCGCCGACGCCCAAGGCGATCGCGTGCTGCGTGCCATCGATGCGTCCGGCCTGGGCATCCTGCGCGCCAACGAGCGCTCGATGGCGCCGCGTTCGCTGCGCACGCTGGCGGCCAGCGAGTTGCCGCAGTCCGGTTCCACCGATGCGATCATCCTGACCAAGACCAATGCCCGTTCGCACGTGCACCGCGCCGGCTACATGGATTACATCGGCGTGCTGCAGTTCGGTGCCGACGGTCGCGCCGTGGCCGAGCAGCGCTTCCTGGGCCTGTTCTCCTCCAATGCCTACATGGCCCGCCCGCAGGACGTGCCGCTGGTGCGGCACAAGGTCGAGGCGGTGCTGGCGCGTTCGGGCCTCAAGCGCGATTCGTACTCGGGCAAGTCGCTGCGCCACATCCTCGAAACGCTGCCGCGCGAGGAACTGCTGCAGGGCACCGAGGACGAGCTGTTCGCCACCGCGATGGGCATCCTGGAGCTGCGCCAGCGCGCGCATACGCGCCTGTTCATGCGTCGCGACCGCTACGGCCGCTTCTTCACCTGCATGGTGTTCGTGCCGCGTGACCGGTTCAACACTTCGGTGCGCGAACGCATCGAGGCGCTGCTGGGTTCGGCGCTGCACGCCGAGCAGATCGATTCGTCGGTGCTGATGGGCGAGGCCGCCCTGGCGCGCCTGCACATCGTGCTGCGGCCGAAGATCGGCGACCAGCCGAACTATGATCTCGCCGAGCTGGAAAACGGCGTCGCCGGGATCGTGCGCAACTGGCACGACGAGGTGCGCGATGCGCTGGTGGCCCAGCGTGGCGAACACGAGGGCGTGGTGCTGGCCAACCGCTACGCGCGCTCGCTGCCCGCCGGTTACGTCGAGGACGTGAGCCCGGCCGTGGCCGCCGCGGACGTGCATCAGCTGTCCCTGCTGCAGGGCGACAACGCGTTGCGCATGTCGTTCTACCACCCGCCCGAGGAACCCGAGACGCTGCGCTTCAAGGTCTACCGCTCCGGTGGCGACATCGCGCTTTCCGAAGTGCTGCCGCAGCTGGAGAACCTCGGCCTGCGCGTGTTGACCGAGCATGTCTACGACATCACCGGTGAGGCTTCGCTGTCGATCCAGGACTTCGAAGTGCAGCCGGTCGGCAAGCTCACCTTCGGGGTGGAGCAGGTCGGTGCGCTGTTCGAGGAAGCCTTCGAGCAGATCTGGCGCGGCCACGCCGAGAACGACGGCTTCAACCGGCTGGTGCTGGGCGCCAAGCTGAGCTGGCGACAGGTGGCGATGCTGCGCGGCTACTGCAAGTACCTGTTGCAGACCGGCGCCACGTTCTCGCAGTCGTACATGGAGGAAACCCTCAACCGCTATCCGGCGATCGCCGGCCTGCTGGTCGAGCTGTTCCTGGCCAAGTTCGATCCGCGTCGCGAGGCGCTGTCCGCCGACGAATTGAAGGGCGCCGGTGCGACCCTGGCCGCCGAGATGCACGCGCTGATTCCGGCCAACGTGCAGGCTGCCCAGCCGGGCCTGATCGACGGCCTGGGCGCGGTGCTGTCGAAGCCGCGCGCCGACCAGGTGGCGATGGTCGAAAGCGCCATCCACGTGCTGCTGGAGAACGTCGCCAGCCTCGACGAAGACCGCATCCTGCGCAGCTTCGTCAACCTGATCCGTGCCACCTTGCGCACCAGCTTCTTCCAGCAATGGGAGGGCGCTTACCGCGACTACATCAGCTACAAGATTGATCCGCACAAGGTGCCCGAGCTGCCCAAGCCGGTGCCGTATCGCGAGATCTGGGTGTGCGCGCCGCGTGTCGAGGGCATCCACCTGCGCTTCGGCGCGGTGGCCCGCGGCGGCCTGCGCTGGTCGGATCGTCGCGAGGATTTCCGCACCGAGGTGCTGGGCCTGGTCAAGGCACAGATGGTGAAGAACACGGTGATCGTGCCGGTCGGCTCCAAGGGCGGCTTCTTCGTCAAGAAGGCACCGGTGGGCGGCGACCGCGACGCGCAGCTGGCCGAGGGCATTGCCTGCTACAAGCTGTTCATCAACGGCCTGCTCGACATCACCGACAACCTGATCGAAGGCAAGGTGGTCAATCCGCATGACGTGGTGCGCCACGACGCGGACGACCCCTACCTGGTGGTGGCCGCCGACAAGGGCACGGCGACCTTCTCCGACATCGCCAACGCGATCTCGATCGAGCACGACTACTGGCTGGGCGACGCGTTCGCCTCCGGCGGTTCGCACGGTTACGACCACAAGGGCATGGGCATCACCGCCAAGGGCGCGTGGGAATCGGTCAAGCGCCACTTCCGCTCGCTCGGCCGCGACAGCCAGACGCAGGACTTCACCTGCGTCGGCATCGGCGACATGTCCGGCGACGTGTTCGGCAACGGCATGCTGCTGTCCGAGCACATCCGCCTGCTGGCCGCGTTCGACCATCGCCACGTGTTCCTCGACCCGAACCCGGACGCGGCGCGCACCTTCGTCGAGCGCCAGCGCCTGTTCAAGGTGCCGCGCTCGAGCTGGGACGACTACGACAAGTCGCTGATCTCCGCCGGTGGCGGCGTGTATCCGCGCAGCGCCAAGTCGATCCCGATCTCGCCCGAAGTGCGCACGGCGCTGGGCCTGAAGCCCGACGTCGAACAGATGGCGCCCAGCGACCTGCTCAGCGCGATCCTGAAGGCGCCGGTCGACCTGCTGTGGAACGGCGGCATCGGCACCTACGTGAAGTCATCCGCCGAGACGCATGCCGATGTGGGCGACCGCGCCAACAACGCACTGCGCGTCAACGGTGGCGACCTGCGCTGCAAGATCGTGGGCGAGGGCGGCAACCTCGGCTTCACCCAGAAGGGCCGCATCGAGGCGGCACAGAAGGGCGTGCTGCTGAACACCGACTTCATCGACAATTCGGCCGGCGTGGACACCTCCGACCACGAGGTGAACATCAAGATCCTGCTGAACGATGCGGTACAGCGTGGCGAACTGAGCTTCGATGCGCGCAACACCCAGCTCGCCGCGATGACCGACGAGGTGGGTGAGCTGGTGCTGTGGGACAACTACCGGCAGAACCAGGCGATCACCCTGATGGAACACCAGTCGGTGGGCCGCATCGGTTCGATGGCGCACTTCATCCGCACGCTGGAAGCCGAAGGCACGCTGGATCGCCAGGTCGAGAACCTGCCGTCCGAAGCCGAGCTGACCGAACGCAAGAGCCGCGGCATCGGCATGACCCGGCCCGAACTGGCGGTGCTGCTGTCGTACGACAAGCTGCGCCTGTTCCAGCAGCTGCTCGACTCCGACGTGCCGGAAGATCCGTACCTGTCGAAAGAACTGGTGCGCTACTTCCCGCTGCCGCTGCACGACAAGTACGCCGAGCACATGCAGCGCCACCGCCTGAAGCGCGAGATCATCGCCACCTCGGTGACCAACTCGACGATCAACCGCATGGGCGCCACCTTCATGATGCGCATGCAGGAAGACACCGGCCAGGGTCCGGCGGCCATCGCCAAGGCATACACCGCCGCGCGCGAGATTCTCGACGCGCGCGCATTGTGGGCGCAGATCGAGGCGCTCGACACCAAGGTGGCCGAAGATACCCAGATCGACGCGATCAAGCAGATCTGGTCGCTGCTGCGGCACATGACGCGCTGGCTGCTCAACCGCCCGGGTGGTTCGCTGGACATCGCGGCCAACGTGGAGCGCTACCAGTCGGTGGTGTCGAACCTGCGCAATGCCTTGCCGCAGGTGCTGACGCCGACCGGCCAGGGTGACTTCGCCTGCAACCGCGAAAAATGGGAAGGCCTGGGCCTGCCCGCCGACCTGGCGCTGCGCCTGGCCCGCATGCCGGTGCTGCGTGCCGCGCTGGACATGGTCGAGGTGGCCCAGCAGAGCGGCCAGCCGGTGGACAAGGTGGCCGGCGTGTTCTACGAGCTGGGCCAGGCGCTGGACCTGGAGTGGTTGCGCGACCAGATCGAGGCCTTGCCGGTGGAGGGTCACTGGCATGCGCAGGCACGCGGCTCGCTGCTGGACGAACTCAACCACCAGCACCGCGCGCTGGCCTTGCAGGTGTTGAACCTCAGCGGCGCCAGCAAGGACGTTTCGCCAGTGCAGGCATGGCTGCAGCGCGACGACGCCACCCTGAAGTACACCCGCAGCATGCTGGCGGAAATCCTCACCCAGAACGCGGACTACCCGATCGCCTCGGTGGCGGTGCGGCGGTTGGCGCAGCTGGCGCAGGTGCCGGTTTGAGCTGCCCGCACTGAGGGTTCGGCGCGGCGTGGACCCCACCCCTTCCCTCCTCTGCTAGCAGGGGAGGGTGTCCCGGCACGATCCAGCTTCGCCTCTGTTTGGCTTTGCCCCTCCCCCTGCTTGCCCCAAAGGGACTTCCTTCGGTCGCAGGGGGAGGTTGGGAGGGGGTGCTCTTTTGCGGAGAGTCACGAACTAGCCGCTCTGTCGTACTCTTGGGCTCTTTCCGCCACCTCGGGGTTTCCATGCGCCTAGCTTTCGTTGCCAGTGATGCCGGCGTCGCGCAGCAGGCGCGGCGCAAGCTGGTGGAGCGTTATGGCGACGTGCCGCCGGAACAGGCCGAGCTGATCGTGGCGCTGGGTGGCGACGGTTTCATGCTGCGCACGCTGCATGACTGGCGCGAACTTGAAGTGCCGGTGTACGGCATGAAGCTGGGTCGGGTCGGTTTCCTGATGAACAAGCACAAGCTCGATGGCCTGCCCGAGCGGATCGCCCGTGCCCACACGGCATCGCTGTTCCCGCTACAGATGCAGGTCACCGACGGCGCCGGCAACGAACACGCGGCGCTGGCTTTCAATGAAGTCTCGCTGCTGCGCCAGAGCAATCAGGCGGCACACCTGGAAGTGCAGCTCAACGACATCGTCAAGCTGCCGAACCTGATCTGCGACGGCATCATGGTGGCCACGCCGGCCGGTTCCACCGCCTACAACCTCTCGGCGCACGGACCGATCCTGCCGCTGGATGCCAACGTGCTGGCGCTCACCCCGATCAGTCCGTTCCGCCCGCGTCGCTGGCGCGGCGCGATCCTTCCTCACCGCACCGCGGTCGTTCTGCGCGTGCTCGATCCGGGCAAGCGCCCCGTCAGCGCCACCGCGGACTTCCATGAAGTGCGCGACGTGCGCACGGTGTCCATCAAGCAATCCGGAGGGCAGGGCGTGCGGCTGCTGTTCGATCCCGAGCACAACCTGGAACAACGCATCCTGGATGAGCAGTTCGCCGCTGAATAGGAGTGAGTGGAGAGGAGTGAGGAGTGAGAGAAGGCAAAAGCACAGACCTCGGCTCTCTCTCACTTCTCTCCACTCACTCCCCGCTCCTCGCCGATGCAGTAGATTCGCGTCATGACCCAGCCAACCATCCATGCTCCCGATTCGCCCGTCGACAACCGGCTCGTCGTGGCCATTTCCTCGCGCGCCTTGTTCGACCTTGGCGACAGCCACGCGTTGTTCGAGCGTGATGGCCTGGACGCCTACCGCGCATTCCAGATCGATCACGAGAACGAGA
This sequence comes from Rhodanobacter sp. Root179, assembly GCF_001428465.1. Classification (NCBI taxonomy): domain Bacteria; kingdom Pseudomonadati; phylum Pseudomonadota; class Gammaproteobacteria; order Lysobacterales; family Rhodanobacteraceae; genus Rhodanobacter; species Rhodanobacter sp. Root179. The sequence goes on from NZ_LMHR01000088.1 coordinate 43,690, forward strand.
TCCTGCAGCCCGGCGTGGCGTTTCCGCTGGTGCAGAAGCTGCTCGGCCTCAACAAGCTCGCCGGCGACGTGCCGCCGGTCGAGGTGATCCTGCTGTCGCGCAACTCCGGCGACACCGGTTTGCGCATCTTCAACGCGATCCAGCACTACGGCCTGGAAATCAGCCGTGCCGCGTTCACCAGTGGCGCGCCCACCTCCGATTACATCGCGCCGTTCAAGGCCGATCTGTTCCTTTCCGCCAACGCCGAGGACGTCGGCCGCGCGCTCGCCGCCGGGGTGGCTGCGGCCACGATCCTGCCCAGCACCGCGCCGCCGCGGGCCAGCGAACAACTGCGCATCGCTTTCGATGGCGATGCCGTGCTGTTCGGCGACGAGGGCGAGCGGGTGTCACGCGAGGAAGGTCTGGAAGCCTTCCATCGCAGCGAGACCGAACACGCCGCCGAGCCGCTGTCTGTGGGGCCGTTCCGCGGCTTCCTCACCGCGCTGCATCGCCTGCAGGCCGCGTTTCCGGCCGAGAACTCGCCGATCCGCACCGCCCTGGTCACCGCGCGCTCCGCGCCCGCGCACAAGCGGGTGATCCTCACCTTACGCCGCTGGGGTGTGCGCATCGACGAGGCGCTGTTCCTCGGCGGCCGCGACAAGGGGCCGTTCCTCGACGCATTCGGTGCCGACATCTTCTTCGACGACTCGCCGGCCAATGTGGAATCCGCGCGCCGGCATGTGGCAACGGGACACGTACCGCACGGCGTGAGCAATCGCTGATCGGGTTCGGTACGGAAAGGCTTCCGCCGGCACGAAGCGTCTCGTTTCAATGAACGTAATTGATCGCGATGGCCGGCGTGATCGTGGTCGTCGTGCGATGGCCGGTAATCACCCGCGTGCCGAACAGCACGCCCAGGTTGGCGCTCCAGCTGTACTCGATCGCCGGCGCAAAGCCGAACGCTTCGCTGGTCCCCGAGTTTCGATGGATGCGCGCATCGCCGTAGCCGGGCAGCATCACGCCGTTCACGCTGCTGCCGTGACTGCGGCGATAGGTGACGTCCAGTGCCAACACCCAGCGTTGGCTCAGGCTGTATTCCCAGGCGGCGTTGACGAAGAACGAGTAGCCAGGCCGGGCGTTGCCGCGAAAGCCCTGGGCCGTGCCATAGACGCTTGCGTCCTCGACGTGTGCATGGCCGGAAACGGACTGCGCAACGTTGAGACGCATGCGCAGGATGCGGCCGTTCGCAAGCCAGAAGTAAGTCTGCGTGTTGAGCTGCAAGGTCGTGGTGCTGGCCCCGCTGCCGAGGCCATCGCCAGGCCGGTCGCCCAGCCGGTCATGCTTTCCGCTCGGCAGCGTCTGTTGCAATTGCAGCGAGATCGTCGGCAGGGAACTGCCTTCGTGGAATTCGGTGAGCCGGTATTGCGCCTGTACGCTCACGTCGCCCATTCGGACGCCCGAACTGTCGCCCGGGCCATCCAGCCGGGTGTAGCCCAGCACGGGAACCAGGCCCACCGTCAGCCGATCGGTGAGTCCATAGAGCATGTACGTCAGCGAGCCGAAACCATCCGAGTGGGGCGAGGACACGTCGTAGACATAGGGCTCGATCAGGTAATGGCCACGCGGCAACGTCGCGGCCGAGTTCGCCAGCATCGGACCGGTCCACCACGCGTCGTCCAGCGACTGTCGCGCAGGGGGCGAGGGCGGGGCTTCGGAGGGCGCCGCCGGATTTGCCGCGGCCTGGCCCCACACGGCCGGCGACAGCATGATGCCGACGAGCATGCGGGACAGGGTGAAACATCGTCGTCGCGGCGATGGGGTTCTTGCCGACTTCATCTTCAAGGTGCTCCGCTCTGCTGGTTTGGCCGTACGATCCGTTGTCTGCCTCGTCACCGCCATCCGTTTCTTGCTCAGATCCGCTGCCAGCCTTCGAATCCGGTCAGCATCGCCGCGGCAATCAGCAGGCCGCCCACGCAGCGGTTCGCCAGCATGCTGGCTGCCGGCCGGCCTTGCAGCCACCGTCGTGCCCGGTCGGCCATCACGGTCACGCCGCCGTAGATGAAGAACTGGTTGATCGCGATGATCAGCCACATCAGCGTCGCCTGCAGCCAGATCAGGCCGTATTCGGGCCGCAGGAACTGCGGGAACACGGCGAGCATGAACAGGTAGGCCTTGGGGTTGAGCAGGCTGGTCAGCACACCTTGGCGAAACGTCGCCGCGCGCGAACGCAGCGGGACGTCCGTGTGCAGGCCGAGGGAGGCCTCGCTGCGCAGCAGCGAGATGCCGATCCACGCGATGTAAAGCGCACCGGCCAGCAGCAGCGCGTTGAACGCACCCGGAACCAGCTTGATCAGCACGCTGATGCCCAGCGCCGTCATCAACACGTGGCAGACCCCGCCGGCGATGATGCCGGCCACCGCGGCGAAACCGCGGCTGCGCCCGCCGGCCAGGGTGCTGCCCATGACGAAGGCCATGTCCAGGCCCGGCAACACGATGATGCCGAAGACCAGGGCGAAGAACAGCCACAGTTGTTCGTAGTGGTTCATGGCGCGCTCCCCGCGTTCGCATCGGGCAACCAGCGCAGGCGCGAGCGCGGGGTCGGGTCCATCACCACGCGTTCCGGCGTGCCGCGCAGCAGGCCGCTGGCGGCGAGCGACTGTTCGGCGGCCGCCAGCCGTGGCATCAGTTGCTTGTCCAGCGTGGCGTTGTCGCGGACCACGCCCAGCCACACCAGGAACGGCCCATCACTGCGTATCGGCAGCTGCGGAAAGTTGTTCGGCACGTCCAGCGACACCAGCACGCCGGCCGGGTGCACGCCGTCGACACGGTAGGCGTCGAACGCCGCCTCGGCCTGTTTCGCGAAGGCTTCCTCGCTGCCTTTCTTCACCGCGAAGATCTGCGCGACCACGACACCCTGCGCGCCGCGTTGTTCGGTCACCGGGTCCACCGCGGGCAGCACGCTGACGCCCTGATCCGCATGCAGCGGGCGCAACAGCATCACGTTGTCGCTGTCCGGCAGGATCGCGTTGACCTTGACCCGGTGCTCCTTCCATAGCGGCCCGTAGTAGAACGCGGCGTTGACGATCGGCCGCGCGTTGATGTCGTGGAAGCCGCGCAGCCAGGTGAAGCGGTCCGGATGGCCGCGCTCGGCGAACTGACCGAACACCATCGCGCCGAGCTGCTCGAAGGCCTCCGGGAAATACGCGTCGAAGTATTTGACGAAGTGCGCCAGCTCGCCGTCGCTGGTGACGTAACGACGGAACTCGACGACCTGGTAATCCTGCAGATGCTGCACGCTTTCCATCGTGGGGGCCTCGTTCGTGGCGTGTGCCGACAGGGCGGTACCGAGCGCGATGGCCGCGACGGTGCCGGACAACAGTCGTTGGACGTGGTTCATGGGGATTCCTGGCTGTGCGCCGAGTCGCGCGAGACCTACGCTAAGGCACATACAGGGCAATAATCGCCCTGATTTGCCGTTACCATGGCGGCCATGGCCAAACCCACCACCCGCGTGCTGGCGGTGCTCGACCTGCTGCAGAGCCACGGCCGCATGAGCGGGCCGGAACTGGCGCGCCGGGTCGGCGTCGACGTGCGCACGCTGCGGCGCTACATCGTGGCGCTGGAAGACCTCGGCATCCCGCTCACCACCGAGCGCGGCCGCGCCGGTGCCTACATGCTGGTCGCCGGCTTCAAGTTGCCGCCGATGATGTTCACCAACGACGAGGCGGTGGCGCTGTCGGTCGGCTTGGTGGCGGCGCGGGGGTTGGGCCTGGCCGAAGCGTCACCGGCGGTGGAAAGCGTGCAGGCCAAGCTGGCGCGGGTGATGCCCGACAAGTTGAAGCGCCACGCGAATGCGATTGCCGACACGGTGAAGGTGGACTTGTTGCCGGCCTCGGGCACGCCGGGCAGCAACGCGGCGCTGATCGCGCTGGCGGGTGCGGCGCAGGCGCAGCGGCGCGTGCGGATGCATTACGAATCGGCCGCGGGCCTGCGCACCGAGCGCGAGTTCGATCCCTACGGCCTGGCCTGGCGGGCCGGTGCCTGGTACGCGCTGGGCATGTGCCACCTGCGTCATGGCCTGCGTTCGTTCCGGCTCGATCGCGTGGGCGAGGTGAGCCTGCTCGAACCGTCGTTCCGGCGGCCGCCGGGTTTCGATGCGCTGGATCAGCTGCTGCAATCCATCGGCGCGATCGCCTACACCCACCCGATCGAGGTGCTGCTGCACACGGACCTGCAGACGGCGCGCCGGGTGTTCTCGCTTGCCTTCGGCGTGCTCGAGCCGGTCGAAGGCGGCGTGCTCCTGCGCACCAGCGCCGATGATCTCGACTGGTTCGCCCGCCAGCTGGCCGGACTGGCGTTCGACTTCGAGGTCCGCACGCCCGCGAAGCTCCGTGTCGAACTGGCCCGTTGCGCGGCACGGCTGCAGCATCTGGCCACGACCGCTGGCGGCTGAGCTGCAGCGACCCTCACACCACCCGCGTGCGCTTCCACCAGCGCGTGACCTTGTCCTCGCGCACGAAGGTGAACAGGCCGGCGCCCAGGATGATCGCGATGCCGATCGCCATCGGCCAGTCCAGCGCGTCGTGGAACAGCACGTAGCCCAGCAGCACCGCCCACAGCATCTGGCTGTACTGGGTCGGCGCGACATGGTTGGCCGGCGCGCGCTGGGTGGCCAGCATCAGCAGCACCGAGGCCAGCGCGGCGAGCAGGCCGTAGCCGAGCAGGAACAGCCACTGCACGAGTCCGGGCCAGCGGAAATCGGCCAGCATCATCAGCCCGGCGAACAGCAGCGAGCCGATCATGCCGGCGCCGTACAGGGTGATGCGTTTCTCGTGGGGGCCGGCCATGCGCAGCGCGATCATCGAGATCGCGCCCGAAAGCCCGCAGATGATCGCGGCCAGGTGGCCGATGCCGAGCACCCGGAAACCCGGTCGCAGCACCACCAGCACGCCGATGAAGCCGGCCACCACCGCCGACCAGCGGCGCCAGCCCACGTGCTCCTTCAGCACCAGCACCGACAGGATGGTGACGAAGATCGGCAGCAGGAAGATCAGCGCGAACGCCTCGGCCATCGGCAGCGCGGTGAACGCGACCACGGCGGAAATGCTGCCGATCGCGCTGGCCACCGCGCGCACCAGCCACAGGCCCTGGCGCTGCGCCCGCACCACGTCGCGCCAGCGATCGCCGCGGCCCTTGATGAAGGGCAGGGCGGTCAGCCCCAGCATCGCGCCGAAGAACACCGCCTCGTAGGGCGGCAGCGAGCCGCGCAGCAGCTTCACGAAGGCATCGCTGAGGGCGAACGCGGCGAAGGCCATGAAGCCGAGCAAGACGCCTTTGAACATGGGATTCCGGAGCGGCGGGGTGACCGGCGGGAATTGTACGCGCCGCAAGCCCGCTTTCGGCCTGCGGGGCAGGTCCGCCCGCGCTACAATGCCCGCTTTACGTGCCCTTGCCGGAGCTTCCATGGCTGTCAGTCTGAATCCGCTCGATCTGTACGATGTCCGCTCGCTGCTCACCGACGAGGAGCGCATGGTGCAGGACTCCGTCGGCCGTTTCGTCGACGAGCGCGTGTTGCCGATCATCGGCGACTGCTTCGACCAGGGCCGCTTCCCGAAGGAGCTGATCCCCGAGATCGCCGGCCTCGGCCTGCTCGGCGCCACCATCCCCGAGGAATACGGCGGCGCCGGCATGAACGGCGTCAGCTACGGCCTGATCTGCCAGGAACTGGAGCGCGGCGACTCCGGCCTGCGCAGCTTCGCCTCGGTGCAGAGCTCGCTGTGCATGTACCCGATCTTCGCCTACGGCAGCGAGGAGCAGAAGAAGCACTACCTGCCGCAGATGTCGGCCGGCGAAGTGATCGGCTGCTTCGGCCTGACCGAACCGCACGGCGGCTCCGACCCGGCCAACATGAAGACGAACGCCAGGAAGGACGGCGGCGACTGGGTCATCAACGGCGCCAAGATGTGGATCACCAACGGCAACCTGGCGCACATCGCGATCGTCTGGGCGCAGACGGACGACGGCATCCAGGGCTTCGTGGTGCCGACCGACACGGCCGGCTTCAAGGCGCAGGAAATCCACAAGAAGATGAGCTTGCGCGCCTCGGTCACCAGCGCGCTGTTCTTCGACAACGTGCGCGTGCCGGACAGTGCGCGCCTGCCGAACGTGAAAGGCCTGAAGGGCCCGCTGGGCTGCCTGACCCAGGCGCGCTATGGCATCACCTGGGGTCCGATCGGCGCGGCGCAGGCCTGCTTGAAGGAAGTGCTCGACTACACGGCCGAGCGCATCCTGTTCGGCAAGCCGCTGGCCTCCAACCAGGCGGTGCAGCTGAAGATGGCGGACATGGCCAGGCGCATCACCACCGCCCAGCTGCTGTCGCTGCAGCTCGGCCGGCTGAAGGATGCGGGCAAGATGCAGCCGACCCAGGTCTCGCTGGCGAAGTGGAACAACTGCCGCATGGCCATCGACATCGCTCGCCAGTGCCGCGACATCCTGGGCGGTGCCGGCATCACCACCGAGCACGGCGCGATCCGCCACGCGCTGAACCTGGAATCGGTGATCACCTATGAAGGCACCGAGACCGTGCACGAGCTGGTGGTCGGCCGCGAACTGACCGGCATCAACGCGTTCTGAAAGGGGTTTGCCGCGCATGGATTTCGATTCGCTGCGCATCGACACCGAACGCCTGATCCTGCGGCCGCCGCGGGCAGAGGATTTCGACGCCTATGCCGCCAACATGGCCGATGCCGAAGCGGCCCGCTTCATCGGCGGGCAGCAGGCGCGTGCGGCGGCGTGGCGAGGTTTCCTGTCGCTGGCTGGTGCGTGGATGATCCAGGGTTTCTCGATGTTTTCGGTGATCGAGAAAAGCAGCGGCCAGTGGATCGGCCGGCTCGGCCCCTGGCATCCGGAAGGCTGGCCCGGCACCGAGGTGGGCTGGGGCCTGGCCCGCAGCGCCTGGGGCAAGGGCTACGCGCTGGAAGGCTGCACCGCCGCGATCGACTGGACCTTCGACCAGCTTGGCTGGGACGAGATGATCCATTCCATCCACCCCGACAACCACGCCTCGCAGGCGCTGGCGCAGCGGCTGGGTTCGACCTGCCGCGGCCCCGGCAAGCTGCCCGCGCCGTATGAGGATTCGCCCACCGAAATCTGGGTGCAGACGCACGAGCAGTGGCGCCGGCGTCGCGGATGAGCCACCTGTCGCCCGCGCTGTACACCACCCTGGCCGAGATCGTGCCGGACCTGCACGTGCAGTGCGTCGATCCGTGGTGCGTGATCGGCAGCACCGCGGCGCTGCTGCTCGGCGCGCAGACCAGCGCGGCGGATGTGGATGTGCTGACCTCGCGGGCGGACGCGGAGCGTCTGATGGCGCACTGGGCAGCGCGCCGCGAGTCCGCGTTTGCGCCGCCCGATGACGATCGCTTCCGCTCGCATTTCGCCCGTTTCCGTTTTCCCGGCGCGCCTGTCGAAGTGATGGGCGCGCTTGAACTCCATGTCGACGAATGCTGGCAGCCCGTGCTGCCGGGAAAGCTGGTGCTGGCCGGCGTGAATGGCCTCGCCGTGCCGGTGCCGTCGGCCGACGACCAGATCCGGCTGCTTGAAAGCTTCGGTCGCGAAAAAGATGCGCCCCGCGTTGCCGCCTTGCGCGCCCTGGCCGCTCCGGTCTTCAGCATGCCGGTCGTATCCCTCCATTGATGCCGCGTCGCGGCTGCCTGTCCACCCACACGAATTCGCCATGACCGCCATTCCGTTTGCCATCAGCGCTCGCCACAAGGGTTTCAACCGTGCCGAGGTCGTCGACCAGAACTTCATCGAGTTCGTGCAGTTGTGGAACGGCGAGGTGCGCGCCGCGCCGCGCGATGACGCCGCCGTGCTGCCGGGCAGTGCGCTGGATGCGCGCGGTTTCCGCGAGCTGCTGGAATCCCAATTGATCTCGCGCCACCTCGACCTGATGGCCCGCGTGCTGCGCGTGCAGAACAAGGTGTTCTACACGATCGGTTCGTCCGGCCACGAAGGTAACGCGATGGTGGCGCGGCTGACCCGGCACACCGATCCGGCCTTCCTGCACTACCGCTCCGGTGGCTTCATGGCCGAGCGCTTCCGCAAGATCCCGGGCATGGACCCGGTGATGGACTCGGCGTTGTCTTTCGCCGCCAGCAAGGACGATCCGGCCTCCGGCGGTCGCCACAAGGTATGGGGCAGCAAGCCGTTGTGGGTGCTGCCGCAGACCTCGACGATCGCCTCGCACCTGCCCAAGGCGCTGGGCACCGCGGTGGCGATCGAGCAGGCACGGCGCATCGGCCATCAACTGCCGATCCCCGACGACAGCATCACGATCTGCTCGTTCGGGGATGCCTCCAGCAACCACGCCACCGCGCAGACCGCGTTCAACACCGCGGCGTGGACGGCGTACCAGAAGCTGCCCGCACCGGTGCTGTTCGTGTGCGAGGACAACGGCATCGGCATCTCGGTGAAGACGCCGTCGGGCTGGGTCGCGAACAACTACCAGCATCGCGCCAACCTCGATTACTTCTTCGCCGATGGCCTGGATCTCGCCGAAGGCTACGCCCAGGTGCAGCGCGCGGTGGAGCATTGCCGCACGACGCGCCGGCCGACCTTCCTGCACCTGAAGACCACCCGCGTGATGGGCCATGCCGGCACCGACTTCGAGATCGAGTGGCGCAGCATCGAGGAACTGTTCGCGGTCGAATGCTCCGATCCGCTGCTGCGCTCGGCCGGCATTGCGCTGGAGTCGGGCCTGTACTCGAAGGACGAGCTGCTGAACCTCTACGAAGCCACCCGCAAGCGCTGCTTCGCCGCCGCCGAGGATGCGGATTCGCGTCATCGGCTGACCTCGCTGGACGACGTGATGGCCCCGCTGGCGCCATACACGCCGGCCGCGGTGAAGGCCGAAGCCACGCGCGTCGACTACGCGGAGAAGCGTCTGGCCGTGTTCGGCGGCGAGGCGAAGTTGCCCGAGAAACTGCCGCCGCGGCACCTGGCGATCCAGATCGGCCAGGCCCTGCACGACCTGCTGGCGAAGTATCCCGAGGCGTTGCTGTTCGGCGAGGACGTGGCGCAGAAGGGCGGCGTGTACACCGTCACCAAGGGACTCAACAAGACCTTCAAGGGCAGCCGCGTGTTCAACACGCTGCTCGATGAAACGATGATCCTGGGCCTGGCCCAGGGCTACGCCAACATGGGCATGTTGCCCATGCCGGAGATCCAGTACCTGGCGTACTTCCACAACGCCTGCGACCAGATCCGCGGCGAGGCGGCCTCGCTGCAGTTCTTCTCCAACAACCAGTACCGCAACCCGATGGTGATGCGCGTGGCCTCGCTGGGTTACCAGAAGGGTTTCGGCGGTCACTTCCACAACGACAACTCGATCACCGCGCTGCGCGACATCCCCGGCCTGGTGGTCGGTTGCCCCAGCCGCGGCGACGACGCGGCGATGATGCTGCGCACGCTGATGGCGCTAGCGAAGGTCGATGGCCGCGTTTGCGCCTTCCTCGAACCGATCGCACTGTACATGACCAAGGATCTGTACGAGGCCGGCGACGGCCAGTGGCAGTTCGACTATCCCGCGCCCGACCAGGCGATGACGCTGGGCGAGGGCCGTGTCTACAACGACGCGGCGAACGACCTGGTGGTGTTCACCTTCGGCAACGGCGTGCCGATGGCGTTGCGCGCCGCGCGCACGATCGAAGCGGAGTTGAAGTGGAAGGTGCGCGTGGTCGACCTGCGCTGGCTGGCACCGCTCAACGACGGCTTCATCGCGGCCCAGGCGAAAACCGCCAAGCGCATCCTGGTGCTGGACGAGGGCCGCAAGAGCGCGGGCGTGGGCGAGGGTGTGATCACCGCGATCGTCGAAGGCGGCAGCGGCGCCACCCCGCTGCATCGCGTGGTCGGCGCCGACACGTTCACGCCGCTGGCCGGTGCGGCGCTGCTGGTGTTGCCGGGCGAGGCTGACGTGGTGGCCGCGGCGAAGGAGCTGGCGGCAAGGTCCTGATGAACGGTCCGGCGGGTTGGCCTACTTGTCCGATTCGCGCCGTTCCACGATATGCAGGCGCCGGCCCGGAGACGGGTTGGCGCCGCGCACCTCGCCATCGTCCTGGCGATACATGCAGACCCGGTTGCGTCCCTTGAGCTTGGCGTCGTACATCGCCTGATCGGCGCGTTCGACCAGCGATTCCACGTCGTCGTCGTGGTGGCGGATGGTGACGCCGATGCTGATGCTGAGCAGCGCCTCGGCATTCACCGGAATTTCCAGGCGATGGACGCGACGGCACAATCGGGTCGCCACGTGCATGGCCTGTTCCGGCCGGGTGTTGTCGAGCAGGGCGACGAATTCCTCGCCGCCGTAGCGGCCGAACAGGTCGCCGGGCCGCAGTTCGGCGGTCAGCGCGTTGGCCACCGCGACCAAGGCGCGATCGCCGGTGTTGTGGCCCTGGCGGTCGTTCAGCAGCTTGAAATGATCGAGGTCCAGGAACAGCAGGGCCATCGGTCGCGTCGTGCTGGCCGACATCAGCGTGTTGACCCGTTCGGTCCAGCCGCGGCGGTTGAGCACGTCGGTCAGCGCGTCGCGGTCGGCCAGCACGCGCACCACGTCGCGGTCGTGGCGCAGGCGCAGCGCACGGTCGGCCAGTCCCAGCGACAGCACCACCGCCTCGAACGCGCCACCGGCCACGCTCGCGTCGTTGAGCCAGTCCAGTTGCGGCAGGGCGCCGTTGACCTGGGCGCTGCTCAGCGCGGTGAGCAGCAGCAGCGGCGTCCACCCGGCCAGGAAGAACCACGCCTGCCGCGAACCGCGGGCGGCCGCCACGATGGCGGCTATCAGCAACAGCGCCGCGCCGATCATCAGCAGGGGGTTCAGCAGGATCTGCGCCACATGCACCAGCAGCGGGACCTGGCTGCTGCGCATCAGCACCAGCTGGATCATGCCCACCGCGAGTGCGGTGATCGGCACCCGCAGCAAGGGCGCGTAACGCTGCAGCTCGCAGAATCGCGTCATGAACAGCGAGGCAAACGCCACCGACAGCGCGACCGCGGCAGAGCCGACCATCACGGCCATGCCCGACAGCCACTCCCATTCCAGCGGATGGAACACGAAGCCGGTCTGGATGCCCTGGATCAGGCAGTAGCAGAGGATGTAGCCGGCGTACCAGGCATAGGTGACGTCGCGCAGCATGCCGGCAAAGCACAGGGCCATCAGCACCATCGCCAGCATCACCGCGAAGCAGGCGCTGGCGAACACCAGCCAGCGCGCGTCCTGCTGCACGTAGTCGCGCATGGGCTCGACCTGGAAACGCACCGGGGCCACCAGGGTTGCCGAGGGATCGAAGCGCAGCAGGATCGGCGTGGACGCCGCCATGCCGACGGGAACCTGCCATGCCAGCCGGCCATGACCGTGGAAGGGCGCGCTGAAGTCGTCCAGCGCCAGCGTCGTCGGCACGCTCCCGGCGAATACGGTGACATTGGCCAGGGTGGGCGGATAGATCGTCAGTACGCGGCCGCTGTTGTCCCAGGGCGGTTGCGGCGCGATGACCACCCAACTGCCGGCGCCGTCATGGGGAAAGCGCTGCAGCAGCGAGGGGTCGAAACTCTTCAGCGCACCCTGGTGGTATTCCGCCATCACCGAGGCTGGCGTGTCGCCGGCGCGCACCTGGCGCCAGGCGCCATTCAGCGGTGTGGCAGCGTGGGCGACCCCCAGGGTGAGCCAGAGCAGGGCCGACAGCAGGGCGCGCCATGCAAGTGGCCGACGCCGTGGTGTCAGAAGTGTGAGCAGCCTCTCCATCTGCCTCTCTCCGCCCTGCCGAATTCCTGCGGGATTGCACGTGCTGGATCGTGTTGCCGAAAACATGGGCGAATGGGCACCGGCGCATCCCGATGCGCCGGCCGACGGGTCCCCGACCTGCCGTGCAGCATGTCCCCGGCGGGTTGACTATCCAACCTGCCGACCTTTGAGGCCAGTGTCAAGCACGCCCCGTGCCAGCGAATCGACGGCCGGCGCAAACCTCGGCCTGGCGGGGCCGGGGGCGCCCCGGCCCGATGGCACCCGGCAGGACGCAGGCGCTGGGGCGGGTCCAGTCCGGACCCTGGGCGTCAGCGATGTGGCGCCATCAGCCCGGTCGGCGCGCGCCCAGCAGCACCAGCACTTCCTGCGCGCTGCGGATGCGTTCGCTGGCGCCGGGCAGGTCGAGGATCACCTTCAGCTTGTCCTGGCCGTCCAGCTTGTACACGCGGGGCAGTTGCTGGATCAGCTTGATGATCGCCATCGGGTCGATCTCGGGTTTCTCGCGGAAGGTGATGCGACCGCCGTTGGCACCGAAATCCAGCTTGCGGATGCCCAGCGGAGTGGCCATCAGCTTCAGGCTGGCCACCGCGAACAATTGTTTGGTGGCATCGGGGAGCAGGCCGAAGCGGTCGATCATCTCCACCTGCAGGTCGCGCAGGTCGTCCTCGCTGCGGGCGCTGGCGATGCGCTTGTACAGGGTCAGGCGGTGATGCACGTCGCCCAGGTAATCGTCGGGGATCAGCGCGGGCAGGTGCAGCTCGACTTCGGTCTCGTGCTCGGAGCTCAGGTCGAAATCCGGCACCTTGCCGGACTTCAGCGCGCGTACCGCCCGATCGAGCAGCTCGGTGTACAGGCCGAAGCCGATCTCCTGGATCTGGCCGGACTGCTCATCGCCGAGCAGTTCGCCGGCACCGCGGATTTCCAGGTCGTGGGTGGCCAGGGTGAAGCCGGCACCGAGTTCCTCCAGCGAGGCGAGTGCTTCCAGCCGCTTCTGCGCATCGGCGGTGATCGACTTGCGGTCGGGCACCACCAGGTACGCATACGCGCGGTGATGCGAGCGACCCACGCGACCGCGCAGCTGATGCAGCTGGGCCAGGCCGAAGTGGTCGGCGCGGTTGATGATGATGGTGTTGGCGCTGGGGATGTCGATGCCGGTTTCGATGATCGTGGTGCACACCAGCACGTTGAAGCGCTGGCGGTGGAAATCCGCCATCACGCCTTCCAGTTCGCGTTCGGGCATCTGGCCGTGGGCGATGCGGATGCGCGCCTCGGGCACCAGCTCCTCCAGTTCGCGCACGATCCGCTCGATGCTCTGCACCTCGTTGTGCAGGAAGTAAACCTGGCCGCCGCGCGACAGCTCGCGCTGCAGCGCCTCGCGGATCGTCGCCGGGTCCCACGCCGAGATGAAGGTGCGCACGGCGCTGCGGTGCGCCGGCGGCGTGGCGATCAATGAAAGATCGCGCAGGCCGGCCATCGCCATGTTCAAGGTGCGCGGGATCGGCGTGGCGGTCATCGTCAGCAGGTCGACCTCGGCACGCAGCTTCTTCAGCTGCTCCTTCTGGCGCACGCCGAAACGTTGTTCCTCGTCGACGATCACCAGGCCCAGGTTCTTGAACCGGATGTCCGGCTGCAGCAGCTTGTGGGTGCCCACGATCACGTCGATCTGGCCGTCGGCGAGGCGCTTCAGCGCCTCGTTCACTTCCTTGGCCGACTTGAAGCGCGACAGCACGTCGACCCGCACCGGCCAGTCGGCGAAGCGGTCGGCGAAGTTGCGGTAGTGCTGCTGGGCGAGCAGGGTGGTCGGCACCAGCACGGCGACCTGCTTGCCCGCGGTGGCGGTGGCGAAGGCGGCGCGCAGCGCGACCTCGGTCTTGCCGAAACCCACGTCGCCGCAGATCACCCGATCCATCGCGCGGGGCGCGGCCAGATCCTCCAGCACGGCCTCGATCGCGGTTTCCTGGTCGGGGGTTTCCTCGAACGGAAAGGTGCTGCCGAACTGTTCGACCATCTGCCGGTCGATCGGCATCGACTCGCCGCCGCGTGCCTGGCGCTGGGCGTAGATCGCCAGCAGTTCGGCGGCCACGTCGCGCACTTTTTCCGCGGCCTTCCGGCGCGCGCGTTCCCACGCATCGCCGCCCAGCGAATGCAGCGGCGCCAGTTCCGGCGCGGTGCCGGAGTAGCGGCTGACCAGGCCCAGCTGTGCGACGGGCACATAGAGCTTGTCGCCCTTGGCGTATTCGATGGTGAGGAACTCGCCATCCATGCCGCCCACGTCCATCGAGGCCAGGCCCTGGTAGCGGCCCACGCCGTGATCCACGTGCACGATCGGTGCGCCGATGGTGAGCTCGGTGAGGTCGCGGATGATGCTTTCCGGATCGCGCGCGGTGCCACGGCGGCGCTTGCGGTCGCGCTCGCTGCGCACCCGCTCGCCGTAGAGCTCGCGCTCGGTGAGCACGGCGAGCGCGGGCTTGGTCAGCGCAAAGCCCTGTTCCAGCGGCGCGATGGTGATCGCGAACTTGACTCCCTCCCCTGCTTGCAGGGGAGGGTTGGGGAGGAGAAAAGCGCCCCAGCCCTCGATGACTTCGGGTTTCAATCCCGCTGCTGCCAGCGTCTCGATCAGCGCCTCGCGTCGCCCCGCCGAATCTGCGGCGATCAGCACGCGGCCGGGATAGCTGGACAGGAAATGCCGCAGCGACGTGCCGGGCTCCTCGCCCTTGCGATTGAGCGGCAGCTCCGGCGCCGGCTGGGTGCCGGTGTCGACGGCATGCTCGTGGCCGGCCTCGACCACTTCCACCCGCAGCCGCTTGTTGAGCTGTTCGCGCAGCTTTTCCGGCGGCAGGTAGAGCTCGGCCGGTGGCAGCACCGGGCGCTCGATGTCGTGCGCGCGCTGGTCGTAGCGTTCGGCGGTCTGCGTCCAGAACTGCTCGGCCGCTTCGCCGGCGCCTTCGCCCAGCACGAACAGCGCGTCGTCGGCGACGTAGTCGAACAGCGTGGCGGTTTGTTTGAAGAATAAAGGCAGGTAGTACTCGATGCCGCCGGGCGTGACGCCTTCCTTCATGTCCTGGTACAGCGGGCAGCGGCGCACGTCGATCGGGAAGCGTTCGCGCAGGTTGCCCCGAAATTCCTTCGCCGCTTCGTCGGTCAGCGGAAACTCGCGTGCCGGCAGCAGCTCGACCTTGTCCACCTGCTGCTGCGAGCGCTGGGTTTCCGGATCGAAGCTGCGGATCGAATCCACTTCATCGTCGAACAGCTCGATGCGATACGGCTCAGCCGTGCCCATCGGGAAAACGTCGAGCAGGGCGCCGCGCACGGCGAAGTCACCGGGCTCGGCCACCTGGGGCACGTGACGGTAACCGGATGCCTCAAGCCGGCGCTGCTCGGCGGCCAGGTCGAACTTCTGGCCCCTGGACAGCACCAGTCCGGAACCGGTGATGTGCGAGCGCGGCGCAATCCGCTGCATCAGCGTGGCGATCGGCACCACCAGCACGCCGCGTTTCACGCTGGGCAACTGGTACAAGGTGGCGATGCGCTGCGAGACGATTTCCGGATGCGGACTGAACACGTCGTAGGGCAACGTTTCCCAGTCCGGGAAATGCAGCACCGGCAGGCCACCGGCGAAGATCTTCAGCTCCGATTCGAGCGCCTGGGCGCGCTGGGTGTCGCGGGTCACCGCCACCAGCAGGCCTTCGTGCGAACGCGCCGCTTCGGCAATCAGCAGCGCTCGGCCGGAGCCGTGGGGCGGCGTCCAGTAGCGGCGTTGCTTCGGGGTGGTCGGCAGGGGCGGGTGTTTGATCGGGCTGGTCATGGGGACGCGTGTGCAGGGCGCCGCCAGAAGTGCCGCGCCGGGGAAAGCGGGCAAGTGTAACGCGATGTGCCCGAGCGTCCGTGGAGCGGCGCTGATGTCTTGCTCCCCCCTGCAAGCAGGGGAGGGCCGGGATGGGGTATAGCCTTTCAGAGCTTCAGCGTGATCTGCGCCGTGCCCGGTTCGTCCGGCATCATCCGCTGGGTGAAGCCCAGCTCCCGGCACAGCTGCAGCATCGGCCGGTTCTCCAGCAGCACGTAACCCCACAGCTCGGCGAGGCCGCGGCGGCGGCAGTCGTCGACCAGCCGCTGCATCAGCAGGGCGCCCAAGCCGCGGCGGCTCCAGTCCTGTTCCACCAGCACCGAGAACTCGGCGCTGTCGGTGGCTTCGTCGACATAGATCCGCCCCACGCCGCGCATCTCGGCCGGCTGCTCGGATTCGTCCATCAGCACATAGGCGGTTTCGAGCGCGGGGTCGATGCGGCACAGGCGCTGGGCCATCGGTGCGGGCAGCTCGGACATCGCATGCAGGAAGCGGCGGCGAATGTCTTCCGGCGACAGCCGGGTGAAGCAACGCTGCATCGCGGCCACGTCGCCGGCCTCGATCGGGCGCAGCACCAGCTCCCGTCCATCCTGGGTATGCACCTGCTCACCCCGTAGGGACGGCGCCACGCGGGGACGGGCGAAGCGTTCGCTGCTGCGCGGCGGCAGTGCGGCGTAGCGGGTGGGGGCGGCGAAGTCGATGGCAGGGATCATGGCAGCTCCATACTTTTGCGTATTGTGTGCACCGCAGCATGAATTTGCAATGACGGGCGCTGCGGTGGGCTGTCACATGGTTCCGCGCCATGGCATCGACCGGCCTGCGGATGGTGCAGCACGGGAGATGCAGACAGAAACGCCGTGGCCCCGCACAATGCGGGTCGGAATTCCCCGGAGCGATGGCATGGCCCGCAAACCCGTCCGCGGCCTCACGGCGGCCCAGCTGCAAGCGCTCTGCGGCCAGTGGCCAGGGGTCACCCGTGATACCAAATGGGGTGTCGACATGGTGTTCAGCGTGGGTGGCAAGATGTTTGCGGTGATGCCGTCCGATGGCAGCGAGGGCGGGCGGCTGTCGTTCAAGGTGGGCGACGATCGTTTCCTCGCGCTCACCGATCAACCCGGCATCATTCCGGCGCCGTACCTGGCGCGGGCGCACTGGATATCGATCACCGAACCGCAGCGCTTCGCCACCGCCGAGCTGGCCGCGTACATCCTCGACGCGTACACCCTGGTCCGCGCGAAACTCACCAAAAAATTGCAGGCGGAGCTCGGGCCGCTGCCGACACTCAAGGCGGAAAAGGCATGAAACAGCATCTGGGCGCCCTGGCGCTGCTGGTCGCCGATTACGACGAAGCGATTGCCTGGTACACCCGCGCGCTGGGCTTCGAGCTGATCGAGGATACCGACATGGGCGGCGGCAAGCGCTGGGTATTGCTGGCGCCGCCGGGCTCGCACGAAACGCGCCTGCTGCTGGCGAAAGCGAACGGCGACGAACAGGTCTCGCGCATCGGCAACCAGACCGGTGGCCGCGTCTTCCTGCTGCTGCACACCGACGACTTCCAGCGCGACTGGCAGCGTATGCGCGCCGCCGGCGTGCACTTCCGCGAGGAACCGCGCCACGAGGCCTACGGCACGGTGGCGGTGTTTGAGGATCTGTACGGCAACGGCTGGGACCTGCTGCAGCTGGCATGATCATGCTGCCGGCAGGCAGGGAGTGGCGGCGCGGGTTTCCATCGGAGGGAAGGGGATGAGGTCTTGGGTGTTCTGGCCGGCGATCATCGCCGCATGCTTCGTGTCGATCAGCCTGAGCCAGGCCGAGCCGCACAACGTGGCCCAGGTGGCGGGCGCAGCCCTGGCCTGGATCGTTACCGTGAGCCTCGGCTGGACACGCTGGGTCGGCAGGTCCGCGACATGGCTTGGACAACTGGCTGCCGCGGCCGGGGCGCTCATCCTGGTCGCGCTCATCCACGACTGGCTGCCCAGGACCGACGTGTTCGTGATCTACCGGAGGAACTGCCCGCCCCGGATGGGTTCGTTCTGGCCACTGTGCTTCGCCTGGGTCGGCGGGGCCGGACTGCAGACGTTTGCCCTGTGGGGCAGGCGGCTGCCCCTGAGGGGCACGGGGGCTGCTCCGAGGTTGCGCGCCGTGGCGTGGTGGTCGCTGATGATCGCGTGGACGCTTGTCTGTGCCCTGGTGTTTGTACGCAACATCAATGCGGTGGCGCTCGGCGTGTCATTGCGCGGTGCTGCGGAGGTGCTGGGAATACTGTTGGGCGCGGGCGGCATTCTTGCCGGCCTCCTGTGGCTTTCGACGCGCTCCGAAAGCAAGGCGCGAAGGAAAGCCCTGGCCGACTACCAAGCGATCGGCGCGGCGACGCGGGCGGCACTGCTGGCCTTGATCGACAGCCACGCCCGCCGGGGCACGTTCAGGCTGCTGTATCGCATCGCCAGCGAAAAGGGCGATGCTCATTCGCTTGCCCGCGTAGGTGGCGAACCCCTGGCGGGGCCAGACGAGATGTGGCCCCTCGACGACGAGGGACAGCCCGGCAAATTCCTGCTCCAGTTGCCGCTTGCGGGCGTGGCGCACCCGGCCTGGAACGACCGATGGTTGACGATTTATCTGGGGCAGCACGAGTTGCTCGTCAGAAGTTATCCCGGTGCGGCGGACCTGGTTGTCACCGCTGCTCCCAACGGCGTGACGAAACTCGCCGCCCGGGCACTGGAACCGCTGGCCATGCCGATCATGGAATCCCTCGGTGACGACGATGAGCGGGGGCACGGCGCGCTGGATGGCGCATGGCTGCTGGAGACCGTTCCGGGGCTCGGGAAAAGGCTGTCCGCGCTGACCGCGCAGCCGCTGCGCGTGCTGTCGATGCTGCTGGACGGGGACGACGCCATAGCCGACTTCGCGGTGGAAAACGCCATCCTGGTGGGCGGCGAGCCCGAGTTGATCCAGGGGCCACACGAACCGCATTGCGAACTTTGCCAGGCGCCGATGCGGTTTCTTCTGCAGTTCTGCGACGTCACGGACAACGACGAGCTCGGTGACTGCGGCGTCGGCTACGTCTATGGCTGCGATGCCCACCCGGAGCATTGCCGGGCGTTCGTGGATTGCTACTGAGAAAGCCGCGGCGCCGACGGCAACAGCAGGGCTACCAGATCAGGTCGTCCGGCACTTCGAACTGCTTGTAATACTCGTCGTCGGTGTCGTTGCCGGCCGTCGTCTCCGTGCGGCCGTGGTCGAGCACGATCATCGCCGCGTCGCGTTCGCGGACCTTGTCGGCGGCCACGCGGGGCAGCAATTCGTAGCCCTCGCCGTGGCGCACGATCACCAGCGTGCCGGCGGCCAGCTGCGCGCGCAGCGGTTCGTTCACCAGCACGTCCCTGATCCGGTCGCCGTCGGTGAAGCGGTAGGCGATCTCGCCTTCGCGTTTCACCTTGTGCGCCTCGACGATCTGGCGCACCTGGGCGCGTGCCTCGTTGAGGCGCAACTGCGCATTGCGCTCGGCGGCGATGGCCCGGTCGCGCTCGGCCTTTTCCGCCTGCAGGCGCTGCGCCTCGAGCTGTTCGGCGCTGGCGGCTGCGGGCGCCTTGCCCTTGTGCTTCTTTGCCTGTTCGCGCACGACCTGCGCGGCCTTGGTCTTGTTGACCAGGCCGGCCTTGAGCAGTTGTTCCTGCAGCGGATTGCGCATGTTCGGGAGATCCCGGCTGTACTGGGCCGGCCATTGTAGACCGCGCGGACTGCCGCGCGGCCTGGCCGGATTCGGCGGCTGGCCGCGGACGGCGCCGGAGCCTGCTCGTCGCCACGCCGTCCGGCGCCTCGCCGCGCGTCCCGGATGCGCGCTGGCGGACGGCCGTTGCCGGCGGTCGGAACGGAGGCTTTACAGCGCGATATCCGGTGTGCATACTGTGTATATGAAGTATACACAGATCGACCCCGAACTGCTTCTGTCGACCAGCGACAGCACGCCGATGTACCAGCAGATCGTCAACCAGATCACCACCAAGGTGATGGCCGGCGACTGGCCGGCGGGCCAGCCGTTGCCGTCGATCCGCGAGTTGGCCAGCGCCAGCCGGGTCAGCGTGATCACGGTCAAGCGCGCCTACGCGGAACTGGGCCAGGCCGGGGTGATCGTGACGCGGCACGGCATGGGTTCGTTCGTGGCCGACTCGCCAAACCTGTCCCACAGCCTGCTGCAGGCCGAGTTCACCCAGCACTTCGAGGCCATGCGGGCCTGCGCTCGACGGCTGGGCCTGTCTGCCGAAGACATCCGCAAATTGCTTGACGACGAACAGGCCGACTGGTCTGCCGAACCCACCAGGGGATCAACACCATGAGCACCGCCTTCGCCCTGTCCGGGGTGACCAAACGCTACGAGAACTTTGCGCTGCGGGACATCGACCTCAGCATGCCCGAGGGGCAGGTGATGGGGCTGGTGGGCGTCAATGGCGCCGGCAAGACCACCTTGCTGCGCATCCTCGGCGGCCTTGCGCTGGCCGACGCGGGCACGGTCGAAGTGCTTGGCCACGACATGCCGACGCAGCAGGTGGCCGCGAAGGCGGACCTGGGATTCGCCACGGAAGACATGCGCCTGTTCAGGACCCGCACGCTGCGCTGGCACATGGATTTCGTGCGTTCGATCTACCCGGGCTGGGACGAGGTCTACGCGGCCGAGTTGCTGCGCCGTTTCGACCTGCGCGCGGAGCAGAAGCTGGCCGGCTTCTCGCACGGGCAGCGGGTCAAGGCGCTGCTGATGCTCAATTTCGCCCGCCGGCCAAAACTGCTGCTGCTCGACGAGCCCACCACGGGCCTGGACCCGGTCGCCCGCGACGAGGTGCTGGAGGCGCTCGCCGACGTATTGCGCGACGAGGCGCGCAGCGTGCTGTTCTCCTCGCACAACACCAAGGACATCGAGCAGATGGCCGACACCATCACCTTCGTCCACAACGGCACGCTGCTCGCCTCGCGGGACAAGGAATCCTTCCTCGACGACTGGCGCCGTGTCATCTGCCACGGGTCGTGGGTGCCGGACAAGGCCGCGTGGCCGGAGATCGCCGCGGTGCGCCAGAACGGCTCGATCGTGGAACTGAAGGTGCGCCAGTTCAGCGAGGGCCTGCTGCAGCGCATGCAGACGCAAGGCGCGGAAATCCGCAGCGCCGATCCGATGAACCTCGAAGACATCTTCGTTACCACCGTACGCGCCGGAGGTGCGGCATGAATCGTTCCCGACTCAACTGGCCGGTGATCAGGCTGCTGGTGGCCAAGGACTGGCAACTGTTCCAGAAGCAGCTGGCGGCGTGCGTGCTCGGCGGCATCGTGGCGTTGTGCCTGATCGGCATGGCCACCGGCTGGAGTTTCTACCTGGGCTCGCTGCTGCTGATCATCATGCTGGTGTGCACCTCGTGCTTCTCGATTTCGAATTCGCTGCTGGTCGAGCGCAAGGAGCACACGCTGGCCTTCGTGATGAGCCTGCCGGTGACGCCGCTGGATTACTACCTGTCGAAGCTGGTCGGCAACCTGGTCACCTTCCTCGTGCCGTTCCTGGCGATGCTGGCCGGAACCGTGCTGGTGATCCTGTACACGCCGCTGCCGGACGGGTTGGTCGTGCTGTCCTTGCTGATCTTCGGACACGTGTTGCTGGCTTATGCCGTGTCCCTGAGCGTGGCCATGGCGGTGGAGTCCGAGGGCTGGAACATCTTCGCGATGATCGGCAGCATGCTGCTGATCAATCCCCTGATCATGCTGTTGGGGCAGATCCCGGCGATCAATGATCACGTCAAGGCCGACACGATTTATTTCGCTCCCGTCGCGGTGGCGATCCTGCTGGCCCAGGCGACGCTGAGCGTGGTGGTGCTGGCGGCCACCGGCTGGGTGCACTGCCGGAAGAAATCCTTCTACTGAGCTGATCCACCGTTCCCGCTGAACGCAGTCCGCGCAGCGGGCGGAGTCGAAGTGCCTTCGCGTCCCTGGCCGTGCTGGAATCCGGCCAGGGAAAAGGCGGGGCGCAAGGCAAGAACCCTCTCGTGAGTCCGACAGATCCGTTCGGAGGTTTCGCCATGCACGACACCGTGCGTTTTCACTACATGGACAACCTGCGCGCGCTGGCGATGCTGGCCGGGGTGGTCTTCCACGCCGCGCTGGCCTACAGCCCGCTGCTGCACCCGTATTTCCCCACGGCCGACCGCGCGCAGTCGCCGGCCATCGACCTGGTCATCTGGTTGCTGCACCTGTTCCGCATGCCGCTGTTCTTCGTGGTCGCCGGCTTCTTCGCCGCGATGCTGCTGAACAAGCGCGGGATGGGTGGCCTGATTCTCAATCGGCTAAGGCGCATCGGGTTGCCGCTGGTGATCTTCTGCCCGCTGGTGATCGCCGCGATGAGCTACAGCACGCTGCATGCCGCGGCGTACGTGCAGAACCCGTCGCCGGTGCTGCTGATGATCCGGCAGTTCTCGCAGATGGCGAACCCGCCAGCGCTGCCGCCGGGCACCGGGCATCTGTGGTTCCTCTACTACCTGCTGTTTTTCTACGTGCTGACCTGGGTGGCCAGAAGCCTGGAGCTGGGCAAGCCGGGCAACTTCGTGCGCGGCCTGAATCCCGCGTGGCAACTGCTGCTGTTTCCGATGCTGCTGGTGCCGGCGCTGGCTTCGGTGAGCGCGCCGCATCCGGCACCGGAAAGCCTGTTTCCCCAGTTCTGGGCATTCGGCTTCTACGGGCCGTTCTTCGTTTTCGGCTACCTGCTGTCTGGCCACGAGGCGTTGATCGAACGGTTCCGTCGTTTCGCGCCGTGGCTGCTGCTGGCCAGCGTCGCGCTTTACGGTGCGTTCCTGTATCTGCTCAAGCGCCACGTGCCCACCGCCGCGGATCCGTCCGCCAGCCTACCCATCGCGATGATCGAGGCGTGCATCAGCGTCTGGATGACCTGCGTGTGCCTGGTCGCCGGCCGCTCACTGCTGAACCGCAGCAACCGCCTGTTGCGCTACCTGTCCGACGCGTCGTACTGGGTCTACATCGTCCATCTGCCGATCCTGTTCGTGATCCAGTACCGGCTGATGGACATGGCGTGGGGGTGGGGTGCGAAGTTCGCGATCTCCGTCGTTGCGACCTTCACGATCTGCCTGCTCAGCTACCACCTGCTGGTGCGCAAGACCGTGGTCGGCCGACTGCTCGGTGCCCGACTGCCGGTGGCGGGAACGGCCGCGGGGGCGTGACTGACGTCGACGCCGTTCGGGCGCAACCGGTCAATCCGCGTTGTCCGGCTCGAAGAAGCTCCAGCGTATGTCGGTGAATTCCGCCTTCATCGCGGCCTCGACGATGTTGATCGCGGCGATCAGTTCGGGGTTGCCGGCGGTGGGCTGCATACGCGCCTTCACCGCGACCATCACGTCGGGGCCCATCTGCAGGGTGATCAGGTTCAGCACGTCGGCGACTTCGGGGCGGTTTTTCAGAAAGCCCATCAGCTCGTCGCGGCGGCGGGGTTCCATGCCCTGGCCGATCAGCAGGGCCTTCACCTCGATCGCCACCAGCACCGCCACCACGATCAGCAGCAGGCCGATCGCGATGGTGCCGGCGGCGTCGAACATCAGGTTGCCGGTGAGCATGGTGGCGCCGACGGCGAGGGCGGCCAGGCACAGGCCGATGAGGGCGGCCAGGTCTTCGCCGAAGATCACCAGCAGTTCGCTGGAGCGGGTTTCGCGGAACCAGGTCCACAGGTTCTGCTCACCGCGCGCCTTGTTGACTTCCTGCAGACAGCCGCGCATCGAGATGCCTTCGACGACGATGCCGAACAGCAGCACGCCAAGCGCCAGCCACGGCCACTTCAGCGGCTCGGGATTCGTGAGTTTGTGCACGCCTTCGTAGATCGAAAACATGCCGCCCACGCTGAATAGCAGGATCGCGACCAGGAACGACCAGAAATACAGCGCGCGGCCCCAGCCCAGCGGGAATTCGTCCGACGGCGGCCGTTTGGCCTGGCGGATGCCGAGCAGCAGCAGGCCCTGGTTGCTGCAGTCGGCGAGCGAGTGCACGGCCTCGGCCATCATCGCGCCGGAGCCGGTGACGATGGCGGCGACGAGCTTGGCCACGAAGATGGCGAAGTTGGCACCCAGTGCGAGCAGGATGGCTTTGATCGGGTTGGCGTGGCCGGAAGACATGCGGCTTCAATCCATGGAATGAGGCTGCCCAGTTTACCGGTGGCGAAGAATTTTGCGGGGGTGAGTGATGACAGGCGATCAGTGGATGCCCACGCCCACGCCCAGACCGAAGCGGATGTTGTTGCGGCCCTTGTTCATTTCCTCGGCGGTCCAGACGTGCGAGTGCGTCACGCTGACCAGCGGGAACACGTAATCCGCTTCGCCGACCTTGCCGGCACGACTGCCGTTGAGCTTGCCGTCGACCGTCATCATCGCGCCGGCGGGATAGTCCAGCGGCTCCACGTAGCCCGGCATCACCGCGACGAAGCGGCCACTGCCGCTGTCGTTCGCCTTCGGCCTCTGCGAGGAGTCGAGCGGGTAGGCCAGCAGCTCGATCTCGCTGTGGTCGGCGAACACCTTGACCTGCACGATGCGGCCACCCCAGACCACCTCGTTGCCGCTGAACTTCTCGGGCGTCTGGGCCACTTCGAACGGTGCGGCGGTGACGGTGCCGGTGCTGGTCTTGTAGATCGGCGCCGGCGCGCAGGCGGCCAGCATCAGCAGGGCGGCGGGCATGGCGAGGCGGGTCAGCAGGGAAGCAGGACGGATGCGCATGGACGTGCTCCTGGAGGAAGCCGGATGGGTGGATGCACCGAGCTTAGCGGCGGCCCGGCGGCCGCGGTAGTCGCGAGGCGGGCAGCGGGCTGGGGACGTTCAGCTGGCTGCCGGCTTCGTCCAGCAGCCAATCGAGTTTCACTTCGGCCGGACGCTCCTGTGACAGCAGGCTGGCCAGCACGCGCAGTGGTTCGCGCAAGCTGTCGTCGAGGTTCCACGGCGCGTTGAGGATGACCATGCCCGAGCCGTTGAGGCGCAGCGGCGAATCGTCCGGGTGCACCAGCAATTCGGCGCGCAGGATGCGCTTGACGCCGCTGTGCTGCAGCTTGCGCAGGAACGGCTGCACCTGACTGCGCAGCTTGATCGGATACCACACCGCATACACGCCGGTGGGCCAGCGCAGCAGGGCGGTCTTCAACGCCTGCTCGATCAGCTTGTATTCGGCTTCCTGCGCCTCGTAGGGCGGATCGATCAGCACCAGGCCGCGCTTCTCCTTCGGCGGCAGCAGCGCCTTCAGCGCCTCGTAGCCGTCGCGCTGGTGCACGTGCACCTGGGGATTGCCGCGGAACAGGTCGCGCAGCTTGGACGCTTCCTCGGTGTGCAGTTCGCACAACTGGGCGCTGTCGTCCGGGCGCAGCAGGCGGGCGACCTGCAGCGGCGAACCGGGGTACTGCTTCAGTCCCTGCTCGTTGCCTTCGCCACCCAGGATGCTGGCGCGCCAGCGCTGCAGCAGCGCCGGCACCTTCTCGGCCGGATGCAGGCGGGAGATGCCGTCCTTGTGTTCGCCGGTCTTCTTCGCCTCGAAACCGTCCAGCGGATAGTTGCCGCTGCCGGCGTGGGTGTCGATGTAGCAGAACGGCGCGGGCTTGGCCTGCATCGCCTCGATCAGGGCGAACAGCACGGCGTGTTTCAGGACATCGGCGAAATTGCCGGCGTGATAGGCGTGGCGGTAATTCATGGCGGTCACGGCGGGCGGGGTGGCCGAGTATAGAGCGCCCGGCGCGATGTTCCCCGTGATCGACCGGGCAGTCCGGGCGGAGCCTGCTCCAGAGTTGAGCTCGTCCGCAGCAGTCCGTAAGCTGCCGCGATGAGTTTTCCCCGGCGCCAGCTGTCGCATTCCCGTCCCTGCCTTGCACTGGCCTGGCTGGCCTGGCTGCTCCTGCTGGTCAGCCCGCTGCAGGCTGCACCGATGGCGATGGCTGCCGGTGTTGCGCATGGTGGCCATGCGGCGATGGCGCAGCATGGCGAGCTTGCCGCCGATGCCGGGATGGCGGACGGCTGCTGTGCGGCGCAACCGCTTCCGGCGGGTGATGTCGCGCAGCACGCCTGTCACTGCGCCGCATGGTGCGGCAGCGCCTTGCCGGCATGGGCGCTGCCGATGCCCGATCACGTCGCCATGCAGACGCCGCGGGCGAGGCCGCGAAGCCCGTTCATGCCACACGGCGTGCACATGCGATTGCTGCGGCCACCCGCCGCCTGACTTTCCTGCGTGTCCCCAACCCTGGTGACGACTCGAGCTGTCGAGGCGAGCGTGCCGGGCAACCGTGACCGGCGTCGAGCGTCGACGCCGTGATGGAGAGTTCCATGAAACCTCTTTCTTCCCGCCCCGATCTGTCGCGGCGGCGTTTCGTGCAGGGCGTCGCGCTGGGCAGCGTGGCTGCCGGCGCGGGACTGCTGCGGCCTTCCGACGCCTGGGCGCTGAACAGTCCCGGGCAACCGGCGGTGTTGAGCGGCACCGACTTCGCGCTGGACATCGTCGAGCGAACCGTCAACTTCACCGGTGCGGCGCGGCCGGCGATCACCGTCAACGGCGGCGTGCCCGGTCCGCTGCTGCGCATGCGCGAAGGCAGCACGGTGAGCCTGCGCGTGAGCAACCGCCTGCGCGTGCCCACCTCGATCCACTGGCACGGCATCGTGCTGCCGTTCCGGATGGATGGCGTGCCCGGCCTCAGCTTCGACGGCATCGCGCCGGGCGAAACTTTCCTCTACCGCTTCCAGCTCCGTCAGAGCGGCACCTACTGGTATCACTCGCACTCGGGTTTCCAGGAACAGAACGCGCTGTACGGTCCGCTGGTGATCGAGCCGGCCGGCCCCGAGCGCCATCCGACCGACCGCGACTACGTGGTGATGCTCAACGACTGGACCGACGAGGACCCCGCGCGCATCTACGCCAAACTCAAGAAGCAGAGCGACTACTACAACTTCGCCCAGACGACTGCGGCGGATTTTTTCCGCGACGTGCGCGAGAAGGGATTGTCCCGCGCGCTGTCGATGCGCCGGATGTGGAACGAGATGCGCATGAACCCGACCGACCTGGGCGACGTCTCCGGTTACACCTACACCTACCTGATGAACGGAGCGGCCCCCGCGCAGAACTGGACCGGCCTGTTCCGGCCAGGCGAGAAGCTGCGCCTGCGCTTCATCAACGGCTCGGCGTCCACGTTCTTCGACGTGCGCATACCCGGACTGAAGATGACCGTGATCGCCGCCGACGGGCAGGACGTCGAACCCGTGCCGGTCGACGAGTTCCGCATCGCGGTGGCCGAAACCTATGACGTGATCGTCGAGCCCCGGGAGGAGCGCGCATACACGGTGTTTGCCCAGTCGATCGATCGCGGCGGTTACGCGCGCGGCACGCTGGCACCGCGTGTAGGAATGACGGCGGAACTGCCGCCGGTGGACCGGCGCGTGTGGCTGGACATGCGCGACATGATGGGCGCGATGCCGCACGCCGGGCACGGCGGTGGCCATGCCGCGATGCCCGGCATGGACTACGGCAACATGGATCATGGCAGCATGGATCACGCGGGGATGGATCACGGCAGCATGGCCACCGCACCTGCCGTGCACCACGCCCGCAGCGAATACGGCCCCGGCGTGGACATGCGCGTCGACACGCCGCGCAGCAACCTCGACGATCCGGGCATCGGCCTGCGCGACAATGGCCGCCAGGTGCTGACCTACGCCGACCTGCACACCGTCGGCGGTCCGATCGACGCACGCGAGCCCGGTCGCGAGATCGAACTGCACCTGACCGGCAACATGGAGCGCTTCATGTGGTCGTTCGACGGCATCCAGTACCCCGACGCCACACCCATCCATTTCAACACCGGCGAGCGCCTGCGCATCGTGCTGGTCAACGACACCATGATGAACCACCCGATCCACCTGCACGGCATGTGGAGCGAACTGGAAAGTCCCGACGGGCAGTTCCAGGTGCGCAAGCACACCGTCAACGTGCAACCCGCGCAGCGCATCAGCTACGCGGTGACCGCCGATGCGCCGGGCCGCTGGGCCTGGCACTGCCATCTGCTGTACCACATGGAGGCGGGGATGATGCGCGAGGTGGTGGTGTCATGACCATTCATCGTCGCGAACACTGGCTCATTCCATCGCACTCGGCATGGCTGATCGCGCTGTTGCTGGCGCTGCCGCCGGCGGTCGAGGCGCAGAGCGCACCCGCCACGTCGAGCAGCACGGCGCCCATGGCCATGTCGGCGATGCCCGGGATGGATCACGGCGAGATGCCGGGGATGGATCACCCTGCGGTGCCCATCGCTCCGGCGGCACCCGACATGCCGGCGCTGGAGCCGCCGCCGATGCCGGGCATGCCCATGGCGCCGATGCAGGGCGGCCGCCCGCCTGCGGACGCACGCAGCGGCGATTACTCCGACGGCATCGCCGCCAGCCCGATGCACGCGATGCCCGTGCACGGACGCGCAGCGTCCGGCCTGTTGCGGATCGATCAGCTGGAGGCTTTCCACGGTGGCGAAGGCAACGGCCAGCGCTGGGAGATCCGGGGCTGGTACGGCAGCGACAGCGACAAGCTGTGGCTGCGCAGCGAAGGCGTGCGCAGCGAAGGCAAGCTCGAGGACGGCGAACTGGAGCTGCTCTGGAACCACGCCACCAGCAGCTACTGGAGTCGCCAGCTGGGTGTCCGCCACGACATCGGCGACGGTCCGGCACGCAGCTGGATCGCCGTTGGCGTGCAGGGGCTCGCTCCGTACTGGTTCGAGCTGGAGGCCACCGGTTACGCAGGGGCCGGCGGGCGGACGGCCGCGCGCCTGCGCGTGGACTACGAGTTGCTGTTGACCCAGCGGCTGGTGCTGCAGCCGGAGCTGGAGGTGAACCTGTACGGCCGGCGCGATCCGCAGCGCCGCTTGGGTGAGGGCTTGTCCGACATCCAGTTCGGCCTGCGTTTGCGCTACGAGATCCGGCGGGAGTTTGCGCCCTATCTCGGAGTGAACTGGATACGTCGGGTCGGCGCGACCGCCGACTATGCACGCCACGACCAGCGGGCGGTGCGGGAGCGGCAATGGCTGGCCGGGGTACGGTTCTGGTTCTGAGATCGCGTATCGTCAGGGTGAGTCGACCCTTGTGGGCCGGTTGACGTATAACGGCATGGCACGCGTGGCGTGCCCTCGACGAACCCAACGGCAGGCGAGCTTGCAACTGATGCGACGGAGACGGACCTCACCGGGGTGGAGCCAGCGCTGCGTGCTGCTGCTGATGGCCGCGCTGCTGTCGCTGTTCGGCCTGTCCGCGTCGGCCCAGCAGCATTCGCTGACCACCTACGACCGCAAGTCGGGCCTGGAAAGCCAGGCCATCAACGTGCTGCTGCAGGACCGGCGCGGCTTCGTCTGGGCCGGCACCGAGATGGGCCTGTACCGCTTCGACGGCGGCAGCTTCGAGCGCATGGGTGCGGCGCAGGGCTTTGCCCGGGGCGAGTACGTCACCGCGATGGTGCAGAACCCGCGCATCGACCTGTTGTGGGTGGCCACCCAGTCCGGTCTGCGCGTCGGCGACGGCCTGCACTTCAGCAAGGTGGAGCCGGCGGGACAACCGCTGGTGGTCGACGTGGGCCGGCAGATGGTCGCGCTGGATGACGGACGGCTGCTGCTGGTGAAGAACGACCGGCTGATGGTGCTTTCCGGTGGTCGTGGCGGCCACGACTGGCAGTTGCGGCCGATGTTCGACGAGGCGCAGCTCGCCGCCGTGCCGCAGCTGCGCCGGATCACCGTGATCCACGCCACGCCCGGACGCCTGTGGATCGGTTGCGATGGCTCGTTGTGCAGTGTCGATGACGCGGGCAAGGTGACAGTGCACGGAGAGGCCGAGGGCGTGCCCCGCGACAGCTGGACGGGCCTGTTGCTGGACAGCCACGGCAGCCTGTGGCTGCGCGGCGTGCATCACCTGCGCACGCTGCCGGCGGGCGCCACCCGCTTCGTTCCGCGCGACCTGCCGGCGGGGGACATGGGCGTGGTGAGCGACAACGAAATCCTGGTGGAGGATGCGCAAGGGCACGTGCTGACGCCGACCAATCGCGGCCTGGCGCGCTGGGAGGGTGCGGGCTGGACCTTGATGGACAGCACCAACGGCCTGCCCGACATCGAGATCACCGCACTGCTGTTCGACCGCCAGGGCACGCTCTGGCTGGGAACCTACGGGCGCGGCATCTCGCGCTGGAACGGCTACGGACTGGTCGAGGGCTGGGGCCGCAGGCAGGGTTTCGACAGCGTGCCGAACTGGTCGATCCTGCGCTTCGATGCGCAGCACATCTGGTTCGCCAATGAGCTCGGCGGCAGCGTGCTGGCCGACGGCCAGACCCGCCTGCAGCCGTGGCCGATCCGCTTCGATCCGGCGCCGCGACAGATCCTCAGCCTTGCCCGCGCCAATGACGGCGCGATCTGGGCCGGCCTGTACGACCGCCGCGTGCTGCGCTACGACCCGGCCAGCCAACGCACCACGCTGGCGGCCGAACTGCCCGCATTCGTGAAGTTCCTGCATTTCGATCAGCAGGACCGGCTGTGGATCGCCACCGTCAACGGCATCTACCGCATCGATCACGTCGACGCGCCGGCCGTGCGCGTTCCGGCGACGCAGACCACCGACCAGCAGTGCTCGGACATCGCCGAGGCCGCCGACGGAACCTTGTGGTTTGCCTGCAACGCCGGACTGCTGCGCTTTGCCGGCGGGCAGTGGACGCGCATGGACACCGGCAGCACGAGCATCGCCTCGGGCTTCAGCGCGGTGGCGGTGGGCACCGATGGCAGCCTGTGGCTGGGCGCGAACGAGCCCGGGTTGTTCCACGCCGCGGTGAGCGGCAGCCGGCTGTCGCTCACGCGCATCGTCGACACCTGGCTGGACAACACCCTGGTGTACTTCGTGCGCCGCGACCATCGGGGCTGGATCTGGGTGGGCGGCAGCGGCGGCGTGGACGTGTACGACGGCGCGCGCTGGACGCACTTGTCGCAAGCCGATGGCCTGCTGTGGGACGAGACCAGCCAGAACGGATTCTTCGAGGATCGCGATGGCTCGATCTGGATCGCCACGGCGATCGGCGCCAGCCACATCCTGCAGCCGCAGGCCATGCTGGCCTATCAGCCCGGCAAGGTCCTGATCACCTCGGTGATGCAGGGATCGGCGCCGGTGAAGTCCGGCGACAGCATCCGTCTCGGCGGCCGGCACGCCGCGTTGACCGTGCACTACGCGCTGCTGGGGAAATCCTCGGGCGGACAGCCGCGTTATCGGTATCGACTGCAGGATTCGGAGTGGATCGAAACCGGCGCGAACGTGATCAATCTCGCCGGCCTGCCGTCCGGCGACTACCGCCTCGAGATCGAGGCGATCGACGACGACCACCGGACCGTCTCGCCGCCGGCCCAATTCGATTTCGGCGTGCCGCCGCCGTGGTGGCTGAGCTGGTGGGTCGGCCTGCTGGCGGTCTCGCTGCTGGCTTTGCTGATGGCGCTCAGCTGGCGCTGGCGTTCGCGCCGCCTGCGTCGGCACAACCGCCGGCTGGAAGCGATGGTCGCCGATCGCACTGTCGAGCTCACCGAGGAGAAGCGCGAGCTGGAACGGGCCCGCGCCGAGCTGTATCACCAGGCCACCCATGACAGCCTCACCGGCATGCACAACCGGCGGGCAATCCTCGACCAGCTGGCGGCGCTGCTGGAACCGGGCCAGCGTCCGCTGCCCGGGCTCGCCGTGGGGCTGATCGATGCGGATCACTTCAAGCGCATCAACGACACCCTGGGCCACCAGGCTGGCGACGCCGCGTTGCTGGCGATCGCCCGTCACCTGCAGTTGCACGTGCGCGGTGACGACCGGCTGGGACGCTACGGTGGCGAGGAGATCCTGCTGCTGTTGCCCGGCATCGATCGCCCGCATGCCGAGCAGCGCATGCGCGACATCCAGACGGCGGTGAGCGCGGTGCCGCACCACTGGAACGGGCATGCGTTTGCGGTGACGCTCAGCATCGGCATGGTCTGGATCGGCGCCGAGGCGACTTCGGTCGAGGACCTGATCCGGCGCGCCGATGCGGCGCTGTACCAGGCCAAGAGCGGCGGTCGCGATCGCGTCGTGGTCGAGGCAGCGGGTGCCGACTGACGGTCAGTCGATGATGTTGTGGCTTTCGGTGGTACCCAGCAGCTCGGCCTGTTCCGGCATGCGCCGGCGCCGATGCAGCAGCGGGTGCATGAACACCGCGGCCAGGATCACCGCCACGCCGGCGTAGAACCACTGATCCAGCTCGCGCTGCTCGCCCAGCAGCACGATCGCCAGCACGATCGCGTAGACCGGTTCCAGGTTGGTCACCATCTGCGTGCCGAACGCGCTCATGTGGCGCAACGCCACCAGCGCCAGCGCAAACGGCAGCAGGGTGCAGCCGAACGACAGCGCCAGCAACAGCAGCGCGTCATGCAGGCCCGGCAGCACGAAGGCCGGCCCGACGTGCGGCAGCAGTGGCGCCAGCAGGGCGAGGAACACGGTGCCGGTGCCCAGCTCGATGAAGGTCACCGTGAGCGGATCGCCATGTTCGACCAGGCGCTTGTTGAGTGAACCGAAGAACGCCACGAACAGCGCCGACAACACGCCCACGGCGATGCCCAGGCGCATGTCGTGGGGTACGCCGCCCACCACCATCACCACGCCCGGCACCACCGCCACGCCGATCAGCAGTTCGCGGGCATCGAACCTGCGTCGGGCGATCCATGGTTCGATGAAAGCCAGGAACACCGGGCCCAGCGCGATGCAGGTGGCACCGACCGAGGCGTTCGAAAGCTTGATCGCCGCGTAGAAACTCAGCCAGTGCAGCGACACCAGCACGCCGATGCCTGCGTACGCCCAGATCAGCCGCGCAGGCATCACACGCAAGCCGCGCCAGACCCGCGGCACCAGCAGCAGCGCCAGCGTGACCAGGGCCATCCGCCACAGCACCAGCGGCAGGGCCGGCAAGGTGATCAGCTTGCCCAGGATCGCGGTGAAGCCCCACAGCAACACGCAGAAGTGAATCTGCAGACGGGCCTGGCTGACGGGTTGCATGGGTATTCGCAGGGAAGGGCGGTGCGACATTCTAGCGTCCGCATCGGGGCAGGCGGATTCTCACAAGGCGCGTGCAATGACCGGTTTGGCCGGGCCTGTCGCTGCATCGTGGTTTGAGTTTGCCTGCGGCTGTGGCAGATTGCCCGGACTGTCCTGCGCCGGGGGAATCGCATGTCACGTAACCGTTGTGCCTGGATGGCGCTGTTGCTGCTGGGAGTGCTGCAGGTTCTCGCCGGATGCTCGAAGAAGCAGGAAGTCTCGCCGGCACCGATCAGCGGGGCAAAGTCGAAGGCCGGCGCGATGCTGGCGTATGAGCACGTGCTGCGGATCAGGCTGCCCGGCGCCGAGATCGCCGGTCGCCTGGCGGCGGCCCGGCAGGCCTGTGAGACGGCCCGCTTCGGCGCCTGCAATGTGTTGCGCATCGAGCAGGCCGAACACGATGCCGAACTTGTCGTGCGGATCGTTCCGGACGGCGTCGAGCCGATGGCGAAGCTGGCCGCGCAGGGCGGCACGGTCGGATTCCGGCAGACCACGGCGGAGGATCTCGCCGATGCCGTCAACGACAACCAGCGTCAGCGCGAACTGCTCGAGAAGCATGGACAGCACCTGGCGGATCTGGCGGCACGCAAGGACATCGCCGTTGCCGATCTGATTGCGCTCAGCCACGAGCAGGCTTCGGTAGAGAGCCAACTGCAATCGCTGCAGGCGGTGGCCGCCAACCAACAGCGCCGGCTGGATACCAATCGGCTCGAACTGCATTTCCGCGATGCCGGCACCTACTCGCGCAGCGGGCGTATCGGCGATGGTTTTTCCAGCCTGCTCGACGAAGCCACCGAGGGCGTGACCGATGCCCTGGGCTTGCTGGGCTATGGCCTGCCATTCCTGCTGCTGGCCTTCCCGCTGGCGCTGCTGTGGCGTCGGTTGTGGCGGCGGTTTACCCGCCGCGGATCAACGCAGGAGCGTTGACGAGGCGTCGCCTGGCCATTGGCGCCTGGCTGCCGCAGCGCTTACTTCTTCGCCGCCGGCTTGCCCGCTGGCATCATCTTGCCCGAGCTGCGCAACTGCTGCAGCACGGTGCGGCAGGTGTTCTCGCCGTCGTCGTCATGGCTGGGCGCGACCAGCGCGAGCAGGGCGGCAGCCGGCGCCGCGACCACGCTCAACGCCACCGCGCCGGCGCCGCGGGCGATCAGCGGGCCGGGATGCACGCCGACGTTGGGGTTCTTCAGCGTGCCGTTGACGTACAGCGGCGAGCGCAGCGAGAACACGCGGAAGCCCTTGGTGTGGGGCGTCACGTCCAGGTCGAGTTTCTCGCTGGCCAGGTTCACCGTGCCGGTCACGTTGATCACCGCGTCGTCGGTGTCGAACACGAACAGGCGCATGTCGAACAGTCCGTCGCTGGCGGCCATGTCGGTGGCCGCGCAGTTGATCTCCACGGTCTTGTCGCCGAACAGCTTGCCGATGACGATGTTGCCCACGTTGAGGCCGGCGGTTTCCAGCAGGTTCTTGCTGATCGCGCCGTCGTTCATCAGCAGCTTCAGTTCGCCGTCCGCGCTGCCGAGCAGGGCGGCGATGGAATTGCCCTGGGCGCTGAGGTCGGCGTCGCCGTTGATCTCGCCGAAGCTGGTGTGCATCGGCTCGAAGGTGGGAAACAATTGCTTGAGCTTGAGATGGCGCGCGTTGAGTTTCAGCAGGCCGCGCATCGGCGTGCGGCTGCCGTCCAGCGTGATGTTGCTGCGCACCTTGCCGCCGGCCACGCCGAAGCTGAGCGGGTCCAGGTAGAGCGCGCCGTTGTTCATCACCAGGTGGGTGGCCAGCGAGTCGATCGGCAGTGCCTCGCCATGCACGATGCGCTCGCTGCTGAAGCTCACGTCGGCGTCCATCGCCTGCCAGCGTTCGGTGCGGAACGGTGCGACCGGCAGCAGTTTGTCGGCCGGCTGGGCGGGGCGATCATCGGCGGGCGCGGCCTTCGAGCTGCCGCCGATCAGCGGCGCGAGGTCGGCGAACTGCAGCAGTTTCGAGTGCAGCTTGCCGGTGAGTTTGGGGCGCTTGCCGCCGGTGACGAACAACAGGTCGCCAGACAGGTCGCTGCCGCCGACCCGACCGCGGAAATCCTGGTAGTGATAGCGGCTGCCCTTGGAGTGCAACTCTGCACTGAGATGACCCTCGGTCGCGTACGGCGGGGTGTCCGGCAGGGTGACGCTGGTGAGCGGATACAGCTTGGCCATGCTGGAGCCGGAGAACCACAGCTGCACGTCCAGCGCGCCCAAGTGCAGCGGATCGGTCAGGGTGCCGACCAGCGCGATGTGCGTGTCGCCCAGGTTCACGTCGGCCTGCAGGGGGAACGGCCGACCGGCGTCCTGCAGGGCGAGCATGGCGCCGGTCTTGCCGCGGCCCTTCAGCGGATTGCCCTGGTAGCTGCCCTCGGCGGTCCAGCCGAACTGGTAGGTGATCGCGCTGTCTGGCCGGTGTTGCCTGTCGGCGGCTGCGTTGTTTGCGCTGTCCGGCAAAGCCTTGTTCGTGCTCTCGGGCAAAGCCTTGCCCACGGCCTTGCTGGCTTGCTCGCGGGCGTCAGCGGTCTGCTGCGCCACGATCTGGTCGTAGGGAATCGCTCCCTGCAGCGGTTCGATGGTGGCCTTGAGCCGGGTGCGACTCGGCGCGTCGTCCAGGCTCAGCTGGCCTCGGTCGAAGCCGACCGTGCCCACGTCCAGCGTCCAGCTCGACGGTTGGTCGTTCCGGGGAAAACTGAAGTCCCAGCTGGCGCGGCCCTGCTTGTCGCGCTCCAGGTCCACGCTGGGCTTCACGAGTTGCAGCGACGGCACCTCGATGCGATGGGCGATCAGCGGCAGCGGCGAAAGCCTGAAGCGCAGCGCCTGCAGTCGGGCGAACTGCGGTTGCTGTGCCCACGGGGGATTGGCGATGCTGATGTCGCGTGCGGTGAACTCGGGCCACGGCAGCAGCGAGGCCAGCCAGCTGCCGTTGCGGTCGCGCCGCCAGTCGACGGTGAGGTCGCCGTTGATCGCGAATGGCCGTCCGATCGCCTTGCTCACCTTGTCGCTGATGAACGGACGCATCCGGTTCCAGTCGAAGGTGGCGATCACCACGACCAGGATCAGCAGCACCGCCAGCACGACTCCCACGATCCATGCGAGGACTTTGCGGCTGCGCTTCATGCTGGTCTCCTGTCACGGGGTCGCGAAGTCCATGCATAGCCCCCCGCGTGACAAGATTTCGTGGTGAAGTCCCTGCTGGCGTCAGCGGGGATTCATCCCCGCAGCGGCCGCGGATGCGCCCGCCCGGTTCAGTGCACCGGTTTGGCGTCGCGCACCGGCACGGTGAGGCTGCACAGGCCGACCTTGCCCACCGGCTCGGGATAGAACGCATTGTGGCCCTGGCGGCTGGCATCGATCAGGGCCGCGAAGCTGGCGCTGTCGGTGCGCAGCACCTCGATCGCCGGGCGCTCCGGCGCCGGCATGTCGGCGGCCAGGCGCACCGACTCGATGCGGGTACGGCGGGCGGGATCGGCATAGAAGCCCATCGGCTCGGGCCCGCGCGGCAGGCCGGACAGCAGGGGCATGCCTTCCAGCACGCGGCCGGCGACGGCGAGGTTGTGATCCAGTTTGCGCGCCTGGCCGATCACCGCGTATAGCGAGCTGCCGCTGCCGCTGTCCGGCGCCACGTCGCGCGCCACGCCGACCGTGCCATAGCAATGCGCCACCCACTCCTTGCCGCTGGCCGGATCGCGGCCCACCGGGAAGCCCCCGCTGAAACCGACTTCGGGTGCGTAGACATCGCCATCCGGCAGTGGCGTCCACGGCTGCTTCGCAGCGATCGCGCGGCTGAACTCCGGCGGCAGGGTCTTGCTGGCCTTGCCCAGCGAACGGATCTTGTCCTTGTCGCCGTTCTCGTCATCGTTCGGATCGCCCCACTGGGTGACGAAGTTGTCCTGCACGCGGATGATCGCCAGCCCGTCGAAGTAATGCTGGCGCACCAGGGTGCGAATGTTCGCCGCATGCAGCGGGGTGAAATCCTGGGCCAGCTCGATCACCACGCGACCCGTCGGCAGCTGCATCACCAGCAGGTTCTGCGGATCGGGCCTGCGCCATTCGGCCGGCGCGGATTTCGCCAGGATTTCCTTGGTCGTCGGCGTGGGCTTGCCCTGCTCGGCGGCGAGGGCCGGCAACGCGGTCAGACTGCTGGCCAGCGCGAGACCGGCGATGAGATGGCGACGATGCATGGCATTCCCCTTGGGTGACCGATAGGCGAGGGCTGCAACTTAGCAGAGTGCCGCGACCAGTTGATCGCAGGCATGACTTCAGGCCCATGTACTAGTGTCAAGTTAATACTATGATTCACCTCAGTCTAAGCGGCAGTGCGGGTGAGCGGGATGGACGACAGCGTCAGCCAGTTGAAGAAGTTCCAGAAGGAGCTTTCCAGCGGCACCGTGTCGCTGGTGCTGCTGGCCGTGTTGGGGCAGTCGCGCCAGCCGATGTACGGCTACCAGATCGCCAAGCGGCTGGAAGAGGTGGGCGAGGGCGTGCTGGCCGGCAAGCAGAGCGCGCTGTATCCGGTGCTGCGCAATCTCGAAGCCGCCGGCCTGCTGGGCAGCGAAGTCGAGCCGTCCGTCAGCGGGCCGCCGCGCCGCTATTACCGCATCACCAAGCCGGGGCGCGAAGTCCTGCGCGAGTGGATCGCCGCGTGGAACGCCACCCGCGATTCCGTCGATAACGTCTTGCAAGGAGGGGTGTCATGAACGCGCCACGCAGCATCGCCGAGTATCTTGAACAACTGCGCGCCGCCCTGCGTGGCGCGGACCCCGCCCTGATCCAGGATGCGTTGTACGACGCCGAGGAACACCTGCGTTCGGAACTGGCCGAGCAACCCGAACGCGGCGAAGCGGCAATGCTGGAGCACGTGGTGGGCAGCTACGGCGCGCCGGACGAGGTGGCCGAGATCTATCGTGATCAGGAAATCCGCATCCAGCGCGCACTGCGTCCGCCGCCGCTGCCGAAGCGGCGTTCGCTGGCGGGGCGCTTCTTCGGCGTGGCGGCCGATCCGCGCACCTACGGCGCGCTGTTCTACATGCTGCTGTCGCTGGCCACGGGCATCTTCTACTTCACGTGGGCCGTCACCGGACTGTCGCTGTCGGCAGGTCTGTCGGTGCTGATCATCGGCTTGCCGTTCATCGTGCTGTTCTTCGGCAGCGTGCGCGTGCTGTCGCTGGTCGAGGGGCGCATCGTGGAGGCGATGCTGGGCATGCGCATGCCGCGGCGGCCGGTGTACCCCACCCAGGGCATGAGTCTGATGCGGCGCATCGGTCGCATGTTCACCGACGTGCACACCTGGACCACGCTCTGCTACATGTGGCTGATGCTGCCGCTTGGCATCGTGTATTTCACGCTCGCGGTGACCTTGCTCAGCGTATCCGTCGCCTTCATCGGCGCGCCGTTGGCGATGATGTTCCACAACGACTGGATGCCCGGGCTGTACGTGAACCACCAGGTTCTCGTGGACTGGGGCTTCGGCGCGCACGCGCCGGGTTGGGCCGACGCGATCGCGATGTGCGTGATCGGCATCGTGCTGCTGTTCGCCACCCTGCATCTGGCACGCGGCCTGGGCCGGCTGCACGGCTACATCGCCAAGCACATGCTGGTGCCGCGCACGGCCGACTGAACGCGCGAACTTCGCTCAGACCAGTTGCAGGTCGCGCGGCCGTGCCTGCGGGAAGACGCTCTGCAACTGCTTGTTCGACAGCTCCCAGGTTCGCGCCAGCAAGCCGCCGAGGACGTCGCGGTAGTTGTTGAGCACCGGGTAGTCGCGGTTCTGCAGCAGGCCGGCGGCGTTCACCGCCGCCTGTTCGCCGGCGATGCGGCCACCGTTGACCTTGCCGCCCAGCACCCAGTGCACGGTGCCGTGGCCATGGTCGGTGCCCTTGTCGCCATTCTCGCGGAAGGTGCGGCCGAACTCGGACAGCACCACCACGGTGGTGTTGTTCCATTCGTCACCAAGCGCCTCGGCATAGGCGGCCAGGCCTTCGCCCAGGTTGCGCAGGTTGTTGGCCAGGCCGCCGCTGACGCTGCCCTGGTTGACGTGGGTGTCCCAGCCGCCGACGTCGACGAAGCCGAGCCGGTACTGGTCGCGCATCAGGGTGGCGATGCGCCGTGTCTCGGTGGCGAAACTGCGGGCGCTGGGCGCGCCGCCGCTGGCCTTGACCATCTCGTTGCGCAAATCCTCGGAGATCGACGCCGGCAGCGCGAGCCCGTCGGCGGTGGCGGCAGCCAGCGGCGTGCCCTTGTACATGTTGCCGAGGATCGCCGACTGCCGCGCATTGAAGCGGGCCTTCGGACCGGCCTTCATCGAGATGTTGGGGATGTCCTTGCCGGCGCCCTGGAAACTCAGCGGCAGGTTTTTGGTGAAGGCGATCGCTGGCACGCCGCTGAGCTGGCCGGACAATCGCGCCAGGAAGCCCGAACGGAAACTGCCCCGGTGCGCGGTGGGCTGGCCCGACTCGATATTGTTCTGGGTCTCGAAGTGGCTGCGCGACAGGTCGTCGGTGCCGGCGAACGGCACAAAGGCGAGCTGCTTGCGCTGCCACAGCGGCAGCAGCGATTCGCGCAAGACCGGATTCAGTCCCCACTGCGCATCCAGCGCGATCGCGCTGGCGGGATTGGCGGGGTCCGGCCTGGCGATCGCCAGGGTGGGGCGTGATTCGTAATAGAAATCGCTGGCGTACGGCACCAGCAGGTTGTTGCAGTCGTAGCCGCCGCGCAGGAACACCAGCAGGAAACGCGGCGTGTTGGCTGGCGCGGCGAACAGGCTGCCGCTGAAGGACAGGGCGGGCAGGGCCGCCGCGGCGGAGACGGCGGCCAGCAGGAATTGACGACGGTTCATCATGGTTTTGCGGAAACCTCAGCGGTAATTGAAATCCGGCGACGACAGCAGGTAGGTATTCCATTCCGCTGCCGAAGCCGCCTTGCCCAGGGCCGCCCGGGTGGTTTGCGACAGACGCGGTTCGACCACGGCGCGGTAGAGCGGCGAGTCCAGCGCGGGCACGGCCGGGCGTGCCCGCGGCGTGGCCGGGTCCGGCTCGTCGGTGATGAACAGCTTGTTGCGGCCACTGCCGATCGCGCGGGCCACTTCGAATCGGGTCGCCATCTGGCCCGAGCCCGACCAGCTGGCGCTGTCCAGCGGCCAGCCGTCGGGCGTGACCCGGCCGAACACCGGCTCGCCCATCTGGTTGAGCCAGTTGACCAGCGGCTGCGCGTTGCTGATCGGCTGGCCGTCGTAGGCAAGCTTCATCGCGGAAACCAGGAAACGGGTGGGGTCCTTGAACTTCCTCGCCTCGCCGTCGGTCAGCTCCGGCGAATCGAACATCGTGCGCAGTACCGCGGCGATGTCGCCGTCGCTGCGCTGGAAGGTTTTCGCCATCGCTTCGATCAGGGCCGGTGGCGGCTGGTCGGCCACGAAATACTCGGCCAGCTGGCGCGAGACGAAACGGGCGCAGGCCGGCTGCCGGGTGATCAGGTCCACCGCCTGCTCGATCTCGCGATAGCCGCTGCCGCGGATGCGCTGGCCGAGCAGGATCTTGTCGCTGAAGTCGTGCCGGTCCGGATTGAACACGAACAGGCCGTCGCGCACGAAGCCTGGCCGCGTGCGGCCGAAGCGGCCGGCTCGGCGTGGTTCCGCCGGTGCGATGCCCGCGCCGGTAAGGATCAGCGCCAGTTGCTGCACGTCCTGCTGGGTGTAGCCGGAGCCGACGCCCAGAGCGTGCAGCTCCATCAGTTCGCGGGCGTAGTTCTCGTTGGTCTTGCCCTTCACGTTCTTCGCGTTGTCGAGGTATTCCAGCATCGCCGGGC
This sequence comes from Rhodanobacter sp. Root179, assembly GCF_001428465.1. Taxonomy (NCBI): domain Bacteria; kingdom Pseudomonadati; phylum Pseudomonadota; class Gammaproteobacteria; order Lysobacterales; family Rhodanobacteraceae; genus Rhodanobacter; species Rhodanobacter sp. Root179. The sequence goes on from NZ_LMHR01000088.1 coordinate 84,226, forward strand.
TTTTCAGCGTGGCCAGCAGCAGGTCACGGAACTTGCCCAGTGCATGCGGCCGGATCAGGTGTTCCTCATAGTCGGCCGCGACCAGGCGCACGCGGCCCTTGGCGCCGTACACGCTGAAGTGGTTGAGCCAGAACCATACGACCTGCTCCTTCAACGGGTTGCTGCCGTAGATCGCATGCAGCAGTTCGGCCTGTTGCGCCTGCTGGACCAGTTCGCGAGCCTGCTTTTGCAGGTTCTTCTTCGCGGCGACCCTGGCGTCGCCCTCAGGCATCGACTTCAGCTGGCGCCGCGCTTCGGTCGCCTCGGCCAATAGCTCTTCCGGCGACGTGCTGATTGCGGGGTAGCTGGCGATCAGGTTGGCGATGGCCGGCGGCAGCGTGTCGTTGCGGCCGGCCAGTTGCGCATCGAGCCAGCGCTGGCGGCCGAGCTGGCGGTAGCTGGCCAGGCTGGCCGAGTCGATGCCGAAAGTTGCCCGCTGCAGCCATTGCACGTCGGACGGAGCCAGCGGTCGGCCCGCGGAGTCCGGCGCATGCGCCGAGGCGGCGACAGACAGCAGCAGGGCCGCGGTGAACGGGAGCAGACGGCGATGGAGCCTGCCGTGCCGAGCTTCAAACCGGGCGGTAGAGGGTTGCATGGCGGAACCTTGGCTGGGAGGCGCTGCGCGTCACGGCACCACAGAAGGCTTCAACGCCGCGCCCGCCCAACGGATGACACGGGCGTGGTTCCTGCCGTTCAGAACTCGTCCACGAACTCGATGCCGGCGGCCGCTTCCCCGGCCGCCTCCTCGGCGCGGGCGCGCACGTCGTCCGCGACGTCGTCGTCGGGCGTGTCCACTTCGATGCGATAGATGTGGCCCTCATTGTCGCTGACCGAGTCGCTGGAGCTGGAGTCGTCGCGCATCCCGGAGACCAGGTCGTCGATTTCCTCGACGTGCTCGATGCGGTCGAGGCCGTGCAGGGTCGCGATGACGGCATCGGCGTCGGCGCGGCTGCCGATCAGGCGGAAGCGGACCATGGGCATGGGATTCTCCTCGGGGCGGCGATGGAAGCTGGCGGCGATGCTGGCATCGGCAGCGCATGCAGAAAGTGATGCCGCATCCGGATCGGCGGGTCGGGCGGGATACCATGGACGCTGCCCACGTTTGCCCGGACCTCTGCATGACCAAGACCTACGACCGCGCCTATTTCGACAAGTGGTACCGCGACCCGCGACATTCCGTGGCGTCGGCGGCCGAACTGCGGCGCAAGGTGGCGATGGTGGTGGCGCAGGCCGAGTATTACCTGGGGCGTCCGATCCGCAACGTGCTCGACGTGGGCTGCGGCGAGGCGACCTGGCGCGCGCCGCTGCGCGCGTTGCGGCCGGGGATCACCTACCGCGGCCTGGACGCCAGCGAGTACGTGGTGGCGCGCTACGGCCGCAGCCGCAACATCGGCCTGGCCCGCTTCGGCCAGCTGGAATGCCTGCGCTTCGACGAGCGTTTCGACCTGGTCGTGTGCACCGACGTGCTGCACTACCTGAAGCCGGCGGAAATCCGCGCCGGCCTGCAAGGCATCGGCGAGATGCTCGAAGGCGTGGCCTTCCTCGAAGTGTTCACCAGTCGCGACGACGTGGCCGGCGACCACCAGGGTTTCGTCTCGCGCGCGCCGGCCTGGTACTTGCGGGAGTTCGGCGAAGTCGGCCTGCTGCCATGCGGCTCGCACTGCTATCTGGGGCCGCGGCTGGAACGGCACATCGCGGCGCTGGAGCGGGCGCAGTTGGCGGGGTGACGAGCAGGGAGCGGGGCTCCTCCCTCACTCCACCGTCTTGTCCTTGTACCGACATAAATCCCGAATCACGCAGTGCGGACAATCGGGCTTGCGCGCCTTGCACACGTAGCGGCCATGCAGGATCAGCCAGTGATGGGCGTCCTGCTTGAACTCCGCCGGCACCACTTTCTCCAGCTTGTCCTCGACCGCGCGCACGTCCTTGCCTGGCGCCAGGCCGGTACGGTTGGAGACGCGGAAGATGTGCGTGTCCACCGCGATGGTCGGCACGCCGAAGGCGGTGTTGAGCACCACGTTGGCGGTCTTGCGGCCCACGCCGGGCAGCGCTTCCAGCGCCTCGCGGGTGCGCGGCACCTCGCCGTCATGCTGCTCGATCAGCAGGCGGCACAGCGCAATCACGTTCTTCGCCTTGGCGTTGAACAGGCCGATGGTGCTGATGTAGCGCTTCAGCCCTTCCTCGCCCAGGGCCAGGATGGCTTGCGGCGTGTTCGCCACGGGGTAGAGTTTGCGGGTGGCCTTGTTGACGCCGACGTCGGTGGCCTGCGCCGACAACACCACCGCCACCAGCAGTTCGAACGGCGTGGTGTATGCCAGTTCGGTGGTGGGATGCGGGTCCAGTTCGCGCAACCGCGAGAACAGCTCGATCACCTCGGCGCGCTTCACGGTTTCGACTCCTGTTGCTTCGCCCTGGCACGGGCCAGCGCGGCCTGCACCGGGTTGACCGTTCCGGCCGCCGCTTCCACGGCAAGCTTGCGCGCCGCCAGTTCGGCCTCGCGTTCGGCGCGCTGGTGTTCGAGGCGCGATTCACGGCGCTGGAAGTGTTCGCGCGCCGCATCGGCATGGGCGACATCGATCTGCGCGGGCGGCATCGGTTCGAGCACGATGCAGTCGACCGGGCAGGCTGGCACGCACAGTTCGCAACCGGTGCAGTCGTCCGCCACCACGGTGTGCATCAGCTTCGAGGCGCCGATGATGGCGTCGACCGGGCAAGCCTGGATGCACTTGGTGCAGCCGATGCAGTCGGCCTCGACGATGCGCGCCAGCATGCGCGGATGTTCGATGCCGCAGTCGGAATCGAGTGGCAGTGCGGGGCGATCGAGCAGGGTGGCCAGTTTTTCGATGCCGGCGGTACCGCCTGGCGGGCACCGGTTGATCGGCGCCTGGTTGCGGGCGATCGCCTCCGCATACGGCCAGCAGCCGTGGTAGCCGCATTGCTCGCATTGGGTCTGCGGCAGCACGGCGTCGATGCGGTCGGCGAGAAGGGTGACGGGATCACTCATGCGCGATGGCGGGGCGGGCGATAATCGGCGCCCATTGTCCCGCAATTGCCGCCGGTTGGAGTGTTGCCATGAAATCGTCGTTTCTCGCCTCGTTGTTGCTTACCGCCGTGCTGGGTGCCGGTGGTGCGATCGTACTGACCCATGCCACCCCCGCGCAGGCGGCGTCGTCCGAAGTCCCGGGCGACACGGTGACCGTGTTCGTCGATGCCACCCTGGGTTTCCGCAAGAAGCACATGGCGAACCAGCTCACCAAGTCGCACGCCGACTACGCCGCGCGTGGCTACCGCTACGTGGACATGGCGCCGTACAACGAGAACGGCGACCTGGTCGGATTCTTCGTGACTTACACGAAGCAATAGCGGTTTTGGTCATTCGTTTGTAGGAGCGCACCCTGTGCGCTCCTACAATGGCGTGGTCGTGTCAGCGGACGGTGGCGCCGGGCTTAGCGCCCTGATCGGCGTCGAGCAGGAACAGGTCGCTGCCGCCGTCACCGGCGGACAGGATCATCCCTTCGGACAGGCCGAAGCGCATCTTGCGCGGCGCCAGGTTGGCGATGAACACCACGTTGCGGCCGACCAGCTTTTCCGGCTCGGCGTAGGCCGCGCGGATGCCGGAGAAGATCTGCCGCGTGCCCAGCGGGCCGGCGTCCAGTTCGAAGCGCAGCAGCTTGTCCGAGCCCTCGACGAATTCGCACGCGCTGACCTTGCCGATGCGCAGGTCGAGCCTGGCGAAGTCGTCGATGCCGATGGTGCCGGCGTCGGCGTTCTGCGACGCCGGATTCGGTGCGGCAGGCTTGGTGTCTTCGGTCATGGGCTTCTTCTTCGGGGTTTTGGGGGCTTCGGCAGGGGCGCCGAGTGAATCCTTCGACGATTCGATCATCGCCTCGATGAGCTTGGGATCGATGCGGCCCATCAGCGTCTCGAATGCTTCGATGGTGTGATTGTGCAGGCTGCTGCGGGCGTCGTCGAAGTCGACGATGGGTGCGGCCAGGAATTTCTCGGCAGCGCCGATCGTGGCCGGCAGGATCGGCTTCAGCATGCCGGCCAGCAGCCGGAACGCGCCCAGTGCAAACGAACAGACATGGTGCAGTGCTTCGCGCTGGGCCTCGTCCTTGGCCATCGCCCATGGCGCCTTGGCGGCGATGTGGCCGTTGACGATGTCGGCCATCAGCACGAAGCGGCGGGTGACTTCGGCGAACTCGCCGCTGTCGTAGAGTTCGGCGACGCCGTCGTAGTGCTCCAGCAGGCTGTTCCACAGGGCCGCTTCCTCGGCGCCGAACTGCGCGGCCAGGCGGCCGTCGAAGAACTTGTGGACGAAGCCGGCGGTGCGGCTGGCGATATTCACCCACTTGCCGACCAGGTGCGAATTGACCCGCTCTTCGAAGGCCTTCAGGTCGAGATCCACGTCGACCGGCGTCTCGTTGAGCATGCTGGCGAAGTAGTAGCGCAGGAACTCCGGATGCAGGCCCGAATCGAGATAGGTGCGCGCCTGGATGAAGGTGCCGCGCGACTTGGACATCTTCGCGCCGTTCACCGTCAGGTAGCCGTTCACGTGCAGCGCCGTGGGCGTGCGGAAGTTCGCGCCGTGCAGCATCGCGGGCCAGAACAGGCCGTGGAAGTTGATGATGTCCTTGCCGATGAAGTGATGCATCTCGGCGTTGCTGTCGGCGGCGAGGAAGTCGTCGAACTGCAGGTCGGTCCGGTCGCACAGCGCCTTGAAGCTGGCCAGGTAGCCGACCGGCGCGTCCAGCCACACGTAGAAGAACTTGCCCGGCGCGTCGGGGATCGGAAAGCCGAAATACGGCGCGTCGCGCGAGATGTCCCAGTCCTTCAGGCCGCCGTCCAGCCATTCGCGCAGCTTCGCGGCCACGCCGCTGTTGGCCACCGGTTTGCCGCCGGTGAATGCGCCGGCGAACCAGTCGCGCAGCAGGCCCTCGAACTTGCCCAGTTCGAAGAAGTAGTGCTCCGAGTCGCGCAGCACCGGGGTGGCGCCGGACATCACCGAATAGGGATTGATCAGGTCGGTCGGTGCGTAGGTGGCGCCGCAGTTCTCGCAGTTGTCGCCGTACTGGTCCGGTGTCTTGCAGACCGGGCAGGTGCCCTTGATGTAGCGGTCCGGCAGGAACATCTGCTTTTCCGGGTCGAACAGCTGCTGGATGCTGCGCCTGGCGATGCTGCCGGCGTCGCGCAGGCGCGTGTAGATCAGCGTCGCCAGTTCGCGGTTCTCGTCCGAATGGGTGGTGTGGTAGTGGTCGAACGCCACGCCGAAGGCGGCGAAGTCCGCCTCGTGGCCCTGGCGGATGCCTTCGATGTAGTTCTCCGGCGTCATGCCGGCCTTTTCTGCCGCCAGCATGATCGGCGTGCCGTGGGCGTCGTCGGCGCAGACATAGGCCACTTCGTTGCCGCTCATTCGCTGCGCTCGCACCCAGATGTCGGCCTGGATGTAGCCCAGCAGATGGCCCATGTGCAGCGGGCCATTGGCGTAGGGCAGGGCGTTGGTGACGAGCAGGCGACGACTCATGGTGGGCGGGCACTCCGGGATGACTGCGCATTATGCCATGCAGGTCCATCCCGATCGTGCGCCGACGCACGGGTCGCGGCGGGCCCGCCGTGCTCGTGGCGATGCCGGCGCGCGCCATCCGGTTGCCGGGACACGCATCGGTTGGCTTGCACGTTTTATCCTGTTCTTATACATTTGTGCACGTTTTGAACGCACTGGAAACCATCAGCGTGTCGAGAGAGTCCTTGCAGGCCGGGCAGCAGCGTCTGCCCGGCGCCATCCGCGCCACGCGCCTGATCTTCCTGGTGTCCGGTATCGGCATGGCCAGCTGGGCGCCGATGGTGCCGTACGTGAAGGCGCGGCTGGGGCTGGACGACGCGGCTCTGGGCCTGGTGCTGCTGGCTTTCGGCGGTGGCTCGATGCTGTCGATGCCGCTGGTCGGCGTGCTGACCCATCGTTACGGCAACCGCCGGGTGATCAGCGTGGCCGGGCTGCTGCTGTGCGTGGCGATTCCCGTGCTCGCGATCGTGCCGGATGTGCTGACGCTGGCCGTGACGCTGCTGTACTTCGGCGCGATGCTTGGCGCGGTGGATGTGGCGATGAATGCGCATGCGGTCGAGGTGGAGCGGCGCGACGGCCGCGCGTTGATGTCGGGCTTTCATGGGCTTTTCAGCGTCGGTGGCCTGGTCGGCGCCGCGCTGATGAGCGCCTTGCTGGCGCTCGGCCTGCCGCTGGTGGTCGGTGCCCTGGCGATCGCGCTGCTGCTGGTGCTGATCGTGCTCGGCCAACGCCGCAACCTGCTTGCCCGCGTGGGCGATGTGGCCAGGCAGACGGTGAAGTTCCGGCTGCCGCGCGGACTGGTGCTGCTGCTTGGCGTGTTGTGCTTCGTCAGTTTCCTGGCCGAGGGCGCCATGCTCGACTGGAGCGCGGTGCTGCTGCGTGACTTCCACGGCTTCTCCGCTGCATCCGCCGGCATCGGCTACGCGTGTTTCTCGGTGGCCATGGCTAGCGGTCGGCTGGTCGGCGACCGGGTCATCGCGCGGCTGGGTCCGGTGTGGACGGTGCGCGCCGGTGCCGGCGTGGCGGCGTTCGGGTTTCTTCTGGCTTCGATGGCGAACTGGCCGCCCGCTTCGTTGACCGGCTTCGTGCTGATCGGCTTGGGCGCTTCCAATATCGTGCCGCTGATGTTCAGTGCCGCGGGTCGCCTGTCGGGCCAGCCGCCGGCGATTTCGATCGCCACGGTGACTGCGCTGGGTTATGCCGGCCTGCTCAGCGGCCCGGCCTTGATCGGCTTCATGGCCCATGCCAGCAGTTTGCCGGCCGCGCTGGCCGTGGTCGCCGGCATGTTGATGCTGGTCGCCGCCTCGGCGCGGATCGTGCGGCGTTGAATGACAGCTACGCGAGGATGACGACATGAGCGAGCGCACGACCCGACCTGCCGTGCCGGACACGGTGATCTTCGATCTCGGCGGCGTCCTGATCGACTGGAACCCGCGTTATCTCTATCGCCACCTGTTCGATGACGAGTCATCGATGGAGCAATTCCTGGCCGAGGTTTGCGATGGTCAGTGGAACGAACAGCAGGATGCAGGGCGCAGCTGGGACGAAGCCATCCGGCTGCGGAGTGCGGAGTTTCCCGAACATGCGGCCCTGATCGCCGTCTACCGCACGCGCTGGGACGAGATGCTGCGAGGCCCGATGCACGACAGCGTGGCGATTCTCGAGGAACTGCGCGTGCGTGGCGTGCGCCTGTACGCCTTGACCAACTGGTCGCAGGAGACCTTTCCGCTGGCCTTCGAGCGCTATCCGTTCCTGCAGGCATTCGAGGGCATCGTGGTGTCCGGGCAGGAGCGGATGATCAAGCCCGATCCGGCGATCTTCCAGCTGCTGCTGAATCGTTACGGGATCGATCCGGGCCGTGCCGTGTATGTCGACGATGCCCCGCGCAATGTGGATGCGGCGGCGAAACTCGGCATGCATGCGCTGCAGTTCCGTGATGCCGCGGTGCTGCGTGGGGAACTGCTCGCGCTGGGACTGCTCGATGGCACGGCACCGGAGGTACGCGAGCATGGCTAAGGTGAATCCCGGCGAGATGCTGCCGCAGGAACGCCAGCAATGGATACTCGATCGACTGCGCCAGCGCGGTCGCGTGGTGGCGGTGGAGTTGGCGACGGAATTCGCGGTGTCCGAGGATTCGGTCAGGCGCGACCTGCGCGAACTGGCGACGCTGGGTCTGTGCAAGCGCGTCTACGGTGGTGCGTTGCCCATTTCCGCCACCGTCGCGCCGCTCAAGCAGCGACGACAGGAACATGCCGGCCGCAAGCTGGCGCTCGCCCGCAAGGCGGTGACCCTGGTGCGGCAGGGGCAGGTACTGCTGATCGACGCCGGTTCGACCAACGCAGCTATCGCCACCGCGCTGCCGCCGAATCTGGGGCTGACCGTGGTGACCAATGCACCGGATATCGCGCAGATCCTGCTCGAACGTGAAGGCTTCGACATCCTGCTGATCGGCGGTCGGGTCGATGCACGGATCGGCGCCGCCGTTGGCGCGCAGGCGGTGCAGGAAGTTCAGCGCGTGCGCGCCGACCTGTGTTTCCCCGGCGCCTGCGCGATAGATGCGAGCGGTGGGCTGTGGGGTTTCGACAGCGAGGAAACGTTGCTGAAGCGGGCGATGGTCGAGGCCAGTGGCGAGGTCGTCGTCGTCGCCACCAGCGACAAGCTCGGCACCGTGGCGACGCATCGCGTGGCTGCCATCGACGAGGTGCAGCACCTGGTGGTCGAACACGAGGTCGGTCGTGCGCTGCGCGCGACCTTCAGTGCCCGTGGCCTGACCGTGCATCGGGCCGACGCGCCAGCGTGAAGCAGGCTTGCTCGCCTAAAAGAAAAGCCTCATGCCAGGATCGCTGGCATGAGGCTTGGCGCAGGGCGGAGCGATTGAACTGCGTCAGTTCTGGCGTTCCCAGGTCTGGCTGCGGCCGACCCAGGAGAAGCCGATGTAACCGCGCACGTTGAGCTTCTGCCCGCCGTCGAGCATCGACAACTTCACCTTGTAGACCTTGCCGGATTTCGGGTCGAGGATCTTGCCGCCATCCCAGACGTCGTCGTTGCGGTGCACGCCCCACATGATGTTCATGCCTTCGACCGGCTTGTCCTTGCGTTCGCCGTCGCACTTGCGGCACATCGCCACGGCGCCGTCGCGGGTGATGTCTTCCGGGCTGCGGTTGAGCAGCTTGACGATGTGCGCCTGCAGTTCGCCGTTGTTGTCGGTGATCTCGACGATCGACTTGGCCTGGCCGGATTCGTCGTCGATGGTCTTCCAGGTTCCGACCGGTGTGTCATTGGCTGCCATTACGGTACCGGCGCCAAACAGCAGGCTGGCGGCGATGACCCAACGAAATGCGTGCTTCATGGTGTTCCTCCCGTACGAAAGCGTATGGATAGGAGACTGGCGAGGATGGGGAAGGCCGTCAAGCTGCATTGCGCAAATGCTTGCGGCACCCCGCGGCGCGCCGGCCACGGCCGGTTCGCGCTGATCTGGGTCAGCCGACCGATGCCAACGGGCTGGCATAATGGCGCCCCCGCATTCCCCCGAGCAGACATGACACAGGCGAACGAAGCCCTGGTCCGCCAGATCCTTGGCGACCTTATCGATACCCACACCGGCGCGTCGCTGGGCGAAGCCGTGCGCGCGGTGGGCGTGGACGGCGGCAAGGTCTCGGTGGACCTGCAACTGGGCTATCCGGCGGCTGGCGCCATCGACGTCATCGTCAGCCGGGTGCGCCAGACGCTGGAGGCCGATCCGGCGATCGAATCGGCCACCGTGTCGATCACCAGCCGCGTCCACGTGCACAAGGTGCAAGGCACGCTGGGGCCGCTGCCGAACGTGAAGAACATCATCGTGGTCGCCTCGGGCAAGGGCGGCGTGGGCAAATCGACAGTATCGGCGAACCTGGCGCTGGCGCTGCAGGCCGAGGGCGCCCGGGTCGGCGTGATGGACGCGGACATCTACGGCCCGAGCCAGCCGACCATGCTCGGCGTGCACGGCAAGCCGGCCTCGCCCGACGGCAAGAGCATCCTGCCGATGCAGGCGCATGGCATGCCGGTGATGTCGATCGGCTTCCTGGTGGAAGAGGACACGCCGATGATCTGGCGTGGTCCGATGGTCACCCAGGCGATGATGCAACTGCTCACCGATACGCGCTGGGAGCAGCTCGACTACCTGATCGTCGACCTGCCGCCGGGCACCGGCGATATCCAGCTCACGCTGTCGCAGAAGGTGCCGGTGGCCGGCGCGGTGATCGTCACCACGCCGCAGGACATCGCCCTGCTCGACGCGCGCAAGGCGCTCAAGATGTTCGAGAAGGTCGAGGTGCCGGTGCTGGGCGTGGTGGAGAACATGGCCACCCACGTCTGCTCGCATTGCGGCCACGAGGAAAACATCTTCGGCGAAGGCGGCGGCGAGCGCATGGCCAGCCAGTACGGCGCGGCCTATCTCGGTTCGCTGCCGCTGGACATCCGCATCCGCGAGCAGGCCGACAGCGGCAATCCCACCGTGGCGGCCATGCCCGATTCCGACCTCGCCATGCGCTATCGCGAAATCGCCCGCAACGCGGCGGGCCGCTTGTCGCGCCAGCCGCGCAACAAGTCGCTGGGCCTGGGCAAGATCGTGGTGCAGGGCGCACCCGCCGCATGAGGGTGGCGGCGCAGGTGTTGTGTCTTTCCGGCAGCCTGCGCCGCGTGTCGTCGAACACGGCGGCGCTTGAAGCGGCGTATCGATTGGCGCCATCGACGCTGGAGCTGCTGCTCTACAAGGGGCTCGGTGAACTGCCGCTGTTCAATCCCGATGCGGAGACCGATCCGCTGCCGTCCGCGGTCGCCGAATTGCGCGAAGCGGTGGACTCGGCCGATGCCTTGCTGATCGCCTGTCCCGAGTACGCGCACGGCGTGCCCGGTGCGTTCAAGAACCTGCTGGACTGGCTGGTCGGCAGCCCGGACTTCCCCGGCAAGCCAGTGTTGCTGCTGAACACTGCGGCGCGTGGTTCGTATCACGCGCAGGAGGCGCTGGCCGAGATCCTCACCACCATGTCCGCGCAACTGCTGGCGGCCCGGCCGGTGATGGTGGCCTTGCCTGGCGCCGGTTGCTCGGTGACGCAGGTGCTGGAAAATGCCGATCGCTGCGCCGAATTGCAGGTGGCGCTGCGGCTGTTGGTGGAAGCGTTGGCGGCGCATTGACGGGCTTCGGCTGGCGCCGCGATGCCCTGACCGTGTATTTTTGCCGACTGCGCCCCGGCCGTTCCGGGCTGCCAAGCCAACCAGCGGAGACAGTGTGAGCATCAAACCCGACAAGTGGATCCGCCGCATGGCCGAGAGTCACGGCATGATCGAGCCGTTCGAGCCGGGCCAGGTGAAGCTGCGCGACGGCAGCAAGCTGATTTCCTACGGCACGTCGAGCTATGGCTACGACGTGCGCTGCGCCCGCGAGTTCAAGATCTTCACCAACATCAACTCCACCATCGTCGACCCGAAGTCGTTCGATCCGACCAGCTTCGTCGACGTCGAGGCGGACGTGTGCATCATCCCGCCGAATTCGTTCGCGCTGGCGCGCACGGTGGAATACTTCCGCATCCCGCGCAAGGTGCTGACGATCTGCCTGGGCAAGAGCACGTATGCGCGCTGCGGCATCATCGTCAACGTGACGCCGCTGGAGCCGGAGTGGGAGGGCCACGTGACGCTGGAATTCTCCAACACCACGCCGCTGCCCGCAAAAATCTACGCCAACGAAGGCGTGGCGCAGATGCTGTTCCTCGAATCCGACGAGGAATGCGAAACCAGCTACAAGGACCGCGGCGGCAAGTACCAGGGCCAGCAGGGCGTGACCTTGCCGCGTACCTGAATGCCGTGACCGGACGGGCCCCCTGGGCACGTCAGTCGTCGCAGTCCGCGCTACACTTCCATCGATCCCGTCGTTTGATGGCTTCCATGTCCGATTGCTTCCAGGAGACCCGCATGATCCGTTTTTCCACGATGCTTAAGCGAGCTGCGGCCGCGCTCATGCTGGGCGGCGTGCTGGTGCTCGCCGGTTGCCACTCCGGCAGCACCAAAAGCGACGTCAGCACCGCTTCGATGAAGGGGCAGTTCGACGCCACCATCGAGTCCTACAAGGATGGCCAGTTCCTGCTGGATGGCGCCGTGCTCTCCGCACTCGACATGGGCAGCCACTTTGCCTATCTGAAGGATCAGGGGAAGCTGCCAAAAACCGTTCTGCTGCTGCCCAGCGACGATGCGAAGATCCGCAAGCGGCACCTGGAATACATGGCGCGCATGCAGATGGACTACGGCTTCACCGTGTTCTACGACAACAAGGGCACGCTGACCAAGATCAATCCGGTCGATACCAAGGCTCGTGAGCTGGAAGACCATCATGCACCGTCGGCTCTGCCCGACGAGCAGAAAGGCAAGTCGGCCAGCAGCGGCGGCTTCGATCCGGAGAATCAGCACTGATCGCATGCAGGTCGCCCGTGGCGGACGCGCAGTTGCATTGACGACGGCGAAGTTCGATCTGCGGCATGAACTCCATGAAGAAGGGCCGCAGCGCGCTGCGGCCCTTTCTTTTGACAGGCCGGGTCAGTTGGCGAGTGCGCCCTGCAGCGCGGCAATCAGCTGCTCGCGTTGCGCGGCGGCGTAGGCCATCGCGCTGCCATTTCCCCACACCGGCCCCGGCCAGGCGGCGTCACCGTCGCGACGCCCGACCACGTGCACATGCAGTTGCCGCACGATATTGCCCAGGGCACCCAGGTTGAGCTTGTCGAACGGTGCCGCGGCACGAAGCGCAGCACCAGCGCGGCCCACCTCCTGCCACAGCAGGGTCTGCTCGTGACTGCCGAGGTCGCCGACCTCGACCAGGCCGGTTCGACGTGGCACCAGGATCAGCCACGGATAGCGCGCGTCATTCATCAGCAAAACGTCGCACAAGGACAGTGAGGCCACCGGGCAGGTATCGGCTGCCAGTCGCGGGTCGAGGATGAAGCCCGCCTCGCTCATGCTGCGCCGGCCAGATGCTGGTCGAAGAAGGCCAGCGTGCGCTGCAGTGCGAGCCGGGCGCTGGCCTCGTGGTAGCTCGGGCTGCCATCGCGGTTGAACGCGTGATCGGCGGGGTAGGTGAAGGTGTCCATTTGCGGCAACGCCTCGCGATGTTTCGCCACCGCTTCGGGCGTGATGCTGTGGTCTTTCTCGCCGAAGTGGAACATCACCGGCGCCTTCGGTATTTCGTGCAGGAACGGCAGGTTGCGCGCGCCGTAATAGCTCACGGACGGCAGCCCCAGACGCAGTGCGGCGAGCAGCGCGACGGTGCCGCCCCAGCAATAGCCGACCGTGCCGATCCTGCCGGCCGAGCTGATCGATTCGGCGGCGCTGGCCACGTCCTCGAGCGCGCGCTCGAGCCCCAGTTCCGCCACCAGCTGTTTGCCGCGATTCGCGCCGACCATGTCATAGGGCAATTCGACGCCGCTTTCCAGCCGGTCGAAGAACGCGGGTGCGATCGCGGTATAGCCGTAGTCGGCGAAGCGGTCGGCCAGGTCACGGATGTGCGCGGTGACGCCGAAGATTTCCTGGATCACCACGATGCCGCCCTTCGGCGTGCCCGCCGGTTGGGCCAGGTAGGCGCCGATGCACTGCGTGCCGGAGGTGGGAATGTTGATGGACTGGCCCATGATGCGGCTCCTGCGGGGGAGTGACGATTCTAGGCATTGTGGGGAACGGGAAACAGGGAAACGGGGAACAACAGCAAACGCAAAAGCGGCGCGCTCTGCCGCTCCCCATTCCCCATTCCCGTATAATCGCCTGTTACCCCACAGCTTTTCACGGTAACCCGGCCATGTCCCAGGCTTCGCACAAGATCGGTTTCGTCAGCCTCGGCTGCCCCAAGGCGCTGGTCGATTCCGAGCGCATCCTTACCCAGTTGAAGGTCGAGGGTTACCAGATCGTGCCCAGCTACAACGAGGCCGACGCGGTGGTGGTGAATACCTGCGGCTTCATCGACGCGGCGGTGCAGGAGTCGCTGGATTCGATCGGCACGGCGCTCAACGAAAACGGCAAGGTCATCGTCACCGGTTGCCTGGGCAAGCGCGAGGCGCTGATCCGCGAGGCGTATCCGGACGTGCTGTCGGTCAGCGGCCCGCAGGACTACGCCAGCGTGATGACGGCGGTGCACAAGGCGCTGCCGCCGGTGCGCAACAAATTCATCGACATCGTGCCGGACACGGGCGTGAAGCTGACCCCGAAGCACTATGCCTACCTGAAGATTTCCGAAGGCTGCAATCACCGCTGCAGCTTCTGCATCATTCCCTCGATGCGCGGCAACCTGGTCTCGCGCCCGGTCGACGAGGTGCTGCTGGAGGCCGAGCGCCTGGTCAAGGGCGGCGTGAAGGAGTTGCTGGTGATCTCGCAGGACACCAGTGCCTACGGCGTGGACCTGAAATACGCCGAGCGCGAGTGGCGCGGCAAGGCGTATCGCACGCGCATGACCGAGCTGTGCGAAGGCCTGTCGGAACTTGGCGTCTGGGCACGCCTGCACTACGTCTATCCGTATCCGCACGTGGACGAGGTGATGCCGCTGATGGCCGCCGGCAAGCTGCTGCCGTACCTGGACATCCCGTTCCAGCACGCCAGCCCGCGCATCCTGAAACTGATGAAGCGCCCGGGCAACATCGACCGGACGCTGGAGCGCATCCAGAACTGGCGCAGGCAGGTACCGGACCTGACCATCCGCAGCACCTTCATCGTCGGCTTCCCCGGCGAGACCGAGGCGGAGTTCGAGGAGTTGCTGGACTTCCTGCGCGAGGCAGAGCTCGATCGCGTGGGGGCGTTCGCCTATTCGCCGGTCGATGGCGCGAAGGCGAACGAGCTGCCCGACCCGGTCTCCGAGGAGCTGAAGGAAGACCGGCTGGAACAGTTCATGGCGGTGCAGGCGGAAATCTCCGCGGCGAAACTGCAGCGCAAGATCGGCCGCACGATCAAGGTGCTGGTCGACGAGGCCGGCGCCGATGGTGCGGTGGCGCGTTCGGCCGCCGATGCGCCGGAGATCGACGGCAGCGTGCTGATCGCCGACGGCCAGGCGCTGCGTCCGGGCCAGTTCGTCGAGGTGGTGGTGGAGTCGGCCAGCGAGCACGACCTGCACGCACGGCTGGCCCATCCGCAGCTCAAGGTCGTCTAGTACCGCCATGCGCTACGTCGCGCCGGCTCGCGACTGCGTCGATCCGGCGGTGTTCGCGCGGATGCCACTGGCGGCCTGGCGCGAATGGGCCGATCTGCTCGAAGGCGCATGCTGGCCATCGATCGACGCGCTGAACCGATACTGGCCGCACGACAGCCGCCCGCGATTCGTGGCGCAGACATCCGCCTTGCTGGACGACGGCCTGCATTACGAACAGCGCATCGCCGAGCGTGGCCAGATCGCCACCCGTGAAGGCAACTGGCACGACCTTCTCAACGCGCTGGTCTGGCTTCGCCATGCCGGCCTGAAACAGGCGCTCAACGATCGCCAGGTTGTCGAGATCGCACGGATGGGGCCCAAGCGTCGTTCGCGCGCCCAATATGCGTTGACCCACTTCGACGAGGGCGGCGTCATGGTGGGCACCAGCGATCCCTCGCTGCTGGAGCTGTGGGATGCCCATGACTGGCACGGCCTGTTCTGGCGCAGGCGGCAGGCCTGGCTGGACGGAACGATCCGTCTGGAGTTGTTCGGTCATGCCCTGCTGGAGCTGGCGTTGAACCCGGGCAAGCTGCTGGTGGCCAAGGCGCTGGCGTTTCATGCCGACGCCGGGAGCGATCTGGCGGCGCCGTGCGCCACGGCCATCCGCTCTGGTCAGCTGTTGAATGATCCGCTCGAACTGCGGCCGCTGCCGTTGTCCGGACTGCCGGGCTGGGGTGAGTACAACGCCGATGAGGCCTTCCACCTGAGCACGCCCTGCTATCAGCCGCGTCGCGCGGGGCGCAATTATCCGCCGCCCTTCGTGGCGGGCCAGGCCTGAGCCCACGCCTTGCCCCGCCGGCCGATCACGACTATATACAGTGCATCGGGACACGGCTCGGGGAGTGCACGGCATTGGCCATCGCAAGCGCTTGGTGGTGCCATCGGCGGGGCAGACGCTGGTTCATGTCACTGGTCGTGGCGCTGGGCATGGCGCTGTTCGGCATCGGCCCTGCGGCGGCGGCGAAGGTTCCTGCTCCCGCGGAGACACCGATCCGTTTCGGCATCCTGCCGATCGGCAGCGCAGCCGAGTCCCTCGAGCAATGGCGTCCCCTGCTGGATGACGTCAGCAGGCGACTGCACCGCGAGGTGGTCACGGTCTCGGTGGGCAGTTATGCCAGCCTGTCCAGTGCGATCGCCGGACAGCGGGTCGACGTCGCGTTCCTGTCCGGCCGGCTGGCCGTCGAGGCGGTGACCCGGCAGAACATGCAGGTGTTCGCGCAGTTCCAGCGCAGCGACGGTGCGCGAGGCAACGTGGCCACCCTGGTGGTGCGCGACGACAGCCCGATCCGCAACCTCGGCGACCTGCTTGCCACGCCAGGTCAGGGCTGGCGTTACGCCCGCAGCGAGCACTTGTCGGTGACCGGCTACATCGCGCCCGAGGCCTATGTCTTCGCGCCGAAGGGACTCAACTCGGACACCTTTTTCGCCAGCGTGCGGGTGGGCGATCACCAGAGCAACCTGCTGGCCGTGGTCAACCGCGAGGCGGACGTGACCAGCAGCAACAACCCCGACATGGATCTGTTTCGCCGCAACTTTCCCCGCGAAGCGGCCCAGCTCAGGGTGATCTGGCGTTCGCAGCTGATTCCCTCCGGCGTGCTGGTGATCCGCGACGGCATGTCCCGGCGGTTGCGCCAGAAACTGACCGCGATCCTGCTCGACTACGGCAAGTCTCGCGGCGAGGCGGGCGAGCGGGAGCGCGCCGCGCTGGCGCGCATTCCGGATCTCGGCGGCTTCGTGGCGGTGGACAGTCGTGTGCTGACGCCGTTTGTCGACATGCAGTACACGCTGTTGCGGCAACAGGCCAGCCACGGTCAATGGGTCAGCCCGCAAGCCCTGCAGAATCGACTGGCGAAGATCGAGCAGGAACATCGGCAGGCCTTGCGGCTGCTGTCGCCGCATGGGGATGCAGACGGCAAATAGGCAGGCGGGCCATCCGGCTTGCCGTTCAGGCCCCGTCGTCGGCGTAACTCACGGCGACGATCGCGAACTCCGTGGGGCCACCGGGAAGCTCCGCCACGAATTCGTCCTCGATGCGCCGTTTCAGCACTGCCCGCGCCAGCGGCGAATCGATGCTGATGAAGCCACGCCGTGCATCGGTCTCGTCCGGGCCGACGATGCGGTAGCGGACGATCTCGCCGGTGTCGGTGTTCTCCAGCTCGATGTGCGCGCCAAAGAACACCGCGCGGCGATCGGCCGGTGCGCCTTCGGCCACCTTCAGCGCGGGAATGCGCTTGCTGAGATAGCGCGCCCGGCGATCGATTTCGCCGAGCTGCTTCTTGCGATAGGTGTACTCGGCATTCTCCGAGCGGTCACCCTCGGCTGCCGCCGCGGCCAGCGCCTTGACCACCTCCGGGCGGCGCACGTGCCACAGATGATCGAGTTCGGCCTTGAGCCGCTCGAAGCCCTCGCGGGTGATGATCGCGGTGGAGCCGGGTGAGGGTGGTCGCCAGCGGCTCACGCAGCAACGTTCCTCAACGCTTGCCGCCGAAGATGCCGCCCAGCACGCCGCGCAGGATCTGCCGGCCGAGCTGGCTGCCCGCGGTGCGCACCATCTGCTTGCCCATCGTCTCGATCATGCCCTGGCGGCGCTTGGTACCGAACAGGGCGTCGTGCACGGCGCCGCTCCAGCCGGGCTCCGCATCCTTGGCGGCATCCTTGGGTGCGTCGGCCGCCACGGTGGCAGCATCGGCGGCCTTGTCTTCGGCGCGCTTGGTGAGCATCTCCGCGGCCGATTCGCGATTGACGGTGGTGTCGTATTTCGCGCCCACCGGCGAGCGCTGGCGGATGGTGCCGCGCTCCGCGTCAGTGATCGCGCCGATGCGGCAGCACGGCGTGGTCACCAGCACCTGTTCCACCGGCGTAGGCACGCCGCCATTGGCCAGAGTGGAAGCCAGCGCTTCGCCCACGGCCAGTTTGGTGATGGCCTCGGTAACGTCGAGTTTGGGATTGACGACAAAAGTTTCCGCCGCGGCCTTGACCGCCTTCTGGTCGCGTGGTGTGAATGCGCGCAGGGCGTGCTGGATACGGTTGCCGAGCTGGCCGAGGATCACGCCGGGCACGTCGTCGGGATTCTGCGAGCAGAAGTACACGCCCACGCCCTTGGAGCGGATCAGCCGCACCACCTGTTCGACCCGTTGCAGCAACGCCGGCGAGGCGTCGTCGAACAACAGATGTGCCTCGTCGAAGAAGAACACCATCTTCGGCTGGTCGAGGTCGCCCACTTCGGGCAGCTGCTCGAACAGCTCGGACAGCAGCCACAGCAGGAAGGTCGAGTACAGCCGCGGCTTCATGATCAGCTGGTCGGCGGCCAGCACGTTGATGATGCCGCGGCCGCTCATGTCCTGGCGCATCAGGTCGGCCAGTTCCAGCGCCGGTTCGCCGAAGAACTGGTCGGCACCATCGCTTTCGAGTTTCAGCAGCGCGCGCTGGATCGCCGCGATGCTCTGCGTGCTGATCAGGCCGTACTGGGTGGACAGTGCCTTGGCGTTCTCGGCGGCGTAGCTGAGCAGGGCGCGCAGGTCGGCCAGGTCCAGCAGCAGCCAGCCCTGGTCGTCGGCGGCCTTGAACACCACTTCGAGCACGCCTTCCTGGGTGTCGTTCAATTCCAGCACGCGGCCGAGCAGGGTGGGGCCCATCTCGCTGACCGTGGCGCGCACCGGATGACCGAGCTTGCCGTAGATGTCCCAGAACACCACCGGGTTCGCCTGCGCTTTCCAGTCGGTGAGCTTGAGCCTGGCCAGCCGCGCCTTGAGTTTGTCGCCCGGCTCGCCGGCGGCCATCGCCAGGCCGGCCAGATCACCCTTGGCGTCGGCCAGGAAGCACGGCACGCCGAGACGCGAGAAGCCCTCGGCCAGGACCATCAGCGAGACGGATTTTCCGGTGCCGGTGGCGCCGGCGATCATGCCATGGCGGTTGCCGTAGTGCGGGTCCAGGTTGACGCTGGTGCTGTCGTTGCGGCCGATCAGGATCTCGGTCATGGCGTTCCATCCGGTGGTGTTTGCGTGATTGTAGCCAGAGCGTCGCGTGGCGGCGTGCGTTGAGTCGAGTCCCCGCGCCCGCTATGGTGGGCGTTTTCCGGGGGTGGTGTTTCTGATGTTGTCGTGTTCGGTGATGCGTTCCATCCGCCTGGCGTCGATCGCCGTGGCGGCCAGTCTTCTCGGTGCCTGTGCCAGCGGCCCGGCAAAACCTTCGGCCCAGGTCGGTGCGCTGTATGGCGAACTCGACGTCGCCAGCAAGGGTTACGAAACCGCCTTGCAGCAATCGCGCGAGGGCGACCTGCAGGCCTCGCAGGAGACCCTGACCCGGTCGCTGGATCGCCTGAAGGATGCATCGGCGCGCTGCGGGAATACTGCAGGCTGTGATCCGCAGCGCTTCTTCTCGACCTTTGATCACCTGCTGCGCCTGAAAGACGGCGATTTCGGCGGCGCGCAGGACCTGGACAGCGATGTCGATCCCGCGCAGGCGGCGCAGGCCATTGCCGGCAAGACCGGCGCGACCAGCCTGCCGCAGGCCCAGCGCAGCGTGACCTTGCTGCATGGCCAGAAGCTTTCGCAGCTGATCGCGATGAACGGCCCGGTCAAGGCCGCGCTGGAGATGTGGCTGACCCAGTGGCGGCCGCAATTGATGGACGCGTACGTCAACTATCAATACATGCGCTACCAGATGTGGCCGGCCTACGAGAAGGCGGACCTGCCCGAGGCGCTGCTGTTCGGCATCATGGCCAAGGAATCCGGCGGCAAGGTCCACGCGGTCTCGCGTTCGGGTGCGGCAGGCCCGTTGCAGTTCATGTACGCCACCGGCATGCGCTTCGGCCTGGTCAGCGACGACGGCTTCGACACCCGCTTCGATCCGGCGGCCTCGGCGCGTGCCAATGCCGAGTACATGAACGAGCAGCTGCGGATCTTCAACGACAACCTCGAACTGACCATCGCCGCCTACAACGGCGGCGAAGGCCGCATCCGGCGGCTGGTCGGCGACGACACCTCGGTGAGTTTCTACGATCCGCGGATCTACAACGAGCTGTCGCAGGAGACCCGCGACTACGTGCCCGCGGTGCTGGCCGCGGCCTGGCTGTTCCAGCATCCGGACAGCTATAACCTGCGCTTCCCCCGACTCGACGTCGTGCCCGGCACGATCACCCTGAAGCGGCCTGCGTCGCTGTCGGAGCTGACCGTCTGCCTCGGTTCGGCGGGTGGCATGAGCGACGGCTGGTTCCGCACGCTGCGCAACCTCAATCCCCGGCTCGATCCTCAGGTGAGCCAGCCGGCCGGCACCGTGTTGCAGTTGCCGAAAGTCCTGGAGCGGTCCTACGCCTCGCGTTGCGTCGAGGGTCCGTGGCCGATCCTGGCCAGCGACCTGCACAAGGCGGTCATCCCGGTGGTCGCCACACCGATGGCCAAGGCGCCGGCGAAGAGCCGGGGCACGAAGAACTATCGGGTGCGCCGCGGCGATACGCTGATCAGCATCGTGCGCAAGCTGCAGTGTTCGAGCGTGCAGGAGATTGCCGAGATGAATGGCATCCGCCACCAGCATCTGCGCATCGGTCAGCAGCTGAAGTTGCCGGTCTGTCGCTGAGGGGTTGTGATTTTTTCAACCTCGAAGTCCGGCCAGGGATGGCCGGACGCGGATCGGGCACGCAAGTGCCTGATTCGCGTGAGCGAGTCCGGGCGTGTACCGGACTCGCGATAGAAGAAAACCACAGGATCGTGGTTTTCTTCACAGGCGTTGAGCGGCGCGACCGGCAGCCGTTCAGGCGACGGCGGTCTGCTGCATCCAGCTGTCGACCGTGTTGCCCTGGCTCTGCGCTTCCTTCAGTTCGCGCAGCAGCTGCATCAGCTGGCGGTACTGCGGCTGCAGGCTCGCGTGGGGCGAGTTCTTGGTCTCGTGGTAGGCCACGGCCAGCCACAGCGCGATGCCGCGCATCGCGACTTCGGCATTGCCCGAACGGGCGCGCTCGTAGCCGGCTTCGGTGCCCTGGCCCCAGGGCAGGTAGCGCGCTTCGGGGGCGGTGCCGTGCAGGTGCGGGAAATCGCTGCGTGACGCCTGGCCGATTTCGCGCAGGGTGAGGGTGCTGAGGCGCTCATGGCTGCGCTTGGGCAGCGCCCGGACAATGCGTTCGATGTCGCGGAATTGGCGGCCAAGCTGGCGCGCGCGCATCATCACAAGGAATGGCGTCAATATTTGCATGAGATCCCCTCGGCGCTTGAATTCAACCGTGCCCCCTGCGCACGACTCCGACGCGGAGTGTAGCGGGTCAAACCGGTCAATTGCGCGCAGGACGTCACATACTGACGTGTCGCGTCAGGTCGGCCGGCCGCGCCGGCGACTTTCCGGCGGGGTCGACCCTCCGCCAGCCGGGCTGCTTCAGCCCGGGCGGTGGCCCAGCCGCTGGCCGACCTGCACCGCCTGCTGCGGCGCGAGCGGATCCAGCTCGGCCATGCCTTCGGGTAACAGCATGATCACGGTGGAACCCATGTTGAAGCGCGCCATCTCGGCGAAGCGCTCCAGGGTGATGTTCTGGCCGGCGAAGGACTTGCGCCTGATCGACGAGGCGTAGGGCGGAATCACCAAGCCGTCCCACACGGTGGCCACCGACGAGACCAGGATCGCGCCCACCATCACCACCACGAACGGCCCGTGCTCGCCATCGAAGTGGCAGACCAGCCGCTCGTTGCGGGCGAACAGGCGGGGGATTGCGGCCACCGCGAACGGTGCCACGCTGAAGATCCGGCCAGGCACATGCACGGTTTCGCGCAGCGTGCCCTGCAGCGGCATGTGCACCCGGTGGTAGTCGCGGGGCGACAGGTAGACGGTGACGAAGCGGCCGTTGTGGAAGGGGGCTGCCGCGGCCTCGTCGCCGCCGAGCAGTTCGGCGGCGGTGTATTCCTGCCTCTTGGCCTGGAAGATGCGCCCCTCGACGATGGCGCCGGACTGGCTGATGCGGCCGTCGGCAGGCGAGACCAGGGCGGCCGGATCGGCGTCGGCCCGGCGTGCGTCCGGGCGCAGCTTGCGGGTGAAGAACGCATTGAAGTGCTGGTAGGCCAGCGGATCGGGCTGCGCCGCCTCGGCCATGTTCACCTGGTAATTGCGCACGATGGTGGTGATCAGCCAGTTCTTCCACAGCGCGAAGGTCCAGCGCGTGGCCCAGTAGACCAGGCGCGACAGGAAGCGGTGGGGCAGGGCGTACTGGAGGAATACTTTGAAAGTCATCCGCCCAGTATAGAGGGATACCGGCGCCGTTCACCCCGGGCGCAGGTTTGCAGGTGGAACGATCGGCCACGCGTGGTGATGCCCTCGACTCCGCTGCGCTGCGCTCAGGGCGAGCGCTTGAGGTTGCTGCCGAGCCGAGCGCCAGCCGGCCCTGCTCCTGGCCGTATAATGCCCGGCCCCTCGCCGCACCCATGGATCGCCGTGACCGCCGAACTTGCCACCATCATCGACTTCATCCGTTATGGCGCCAGTCGCTTTTCGGCCGCCGGGCTGACCTTCGGCCACAGCCACGACAACCCGATCGACGAGGCCACCCACCTGGTGCTGGCCAGCCTGCACCTGCCGCCGGACATCCCGCCTGCCTACGGCGCGGGTCGGCTCACGGCCGAGGAGCGGGCGAACGTGCTGGCGCTGATCGAGCGTCGCGTGGGCGAGCGCCTGCCGGTGGCCTACCTGGTCGGCGAAACCTGGTTCGCCGGGCTGAAGTTCAAGAGCGACCGCCGCGCCCTGGTGCCGCGTTCGCCGATCGCCGAACTGATCGAGTCGGGCTTCGCGCCATGGCTGGACGAGCGCCACATCGAGCGGGCCCTGGACCTGTGCACCGGCTCGGGCTGCATCGGCATCGCGATGGCCGAGTACAACCCTGAGTGGCGGGTCGACATCGTCGACATCAGCGACGAGGCGCTGTCGCTGGCGCGCGAGAACATCGTGTTCCAGCACGTCGAGGACCGGGTCGAGGCGATCCGCTCCGACCTGTTCGCGGGCGTGGCGGGGCGTCAATACGACCTGATCGTGTCCAATCCGCCTTATGTCACCGAGGATGAGTACGCCGCGCTGCCGGGCGAATACGCGCACGAGCCGAAGCTGGGCCTCACCTCCGGCATCGACGGCCTGGACCTGTGCCTGCGCATGCTGGACGAGGCGGCCGACTACCTCACCGAGGACGGCCTGCTGATCGTCGAGGTGGGCGAGAGCGAGCACGCGCTGGCCGCGCTGCTGCCCGAAGTGCCGTTCATCTGGATCGAGTTCAAGGTCGGCCAGATGGGCGTGTTCGCGCTGGAGCGGCGCGATCTCGTCGAGCATGCCGACGCGATCAAGGCCGCGGCTGCCGCGCGCCGCCCGGGCTGAACGATGGAGCTGGTCACCGCGCGACTGCGGATCGATGCGCTGCGACCAGCCGACGCGCAAGCCCTGTTTGCCTGCCGCGCCGATCCGCGGGTGGCGCTTTATCAAGGCTGGTGCCCGGCCGATCTCGCCGCGGCCGGCGAGTTCATCGCGGCGCAGCCGGCGTCGCCTGCGCATGGCTGGTTCCAGAGCGCGATCCGCTTGCGCGAAGACGGCGCCCTGGTCGGCGACCTGGGCGTGTGCCTGCCCGAGGATCCGCGGGATTCGGTCGAGTTCGGCGTCAGCCTTGCCCCGGCCTGCCAGGGGCTTGGCTACGCCAGCGAGGCCGTGCGGGCGCTGCTGGCCTTCGTCTTCGGCGAGCTTGGCCGCCATCGCGTCCATGCCTCGGTCGATCCGCGCAATCTGGCCAGCATGGTCATGCTGCGGGCGCTGGGCATGCGCCAGGAGGCGCATCATCGCGAAAGCCTCTGGTTCAGGGGCGAATGGGTCGATGACGTGATTTTCGCCATGCTCGACCACGAGTGGCGCGCGCAGCAGGCAGGCGAGGCCCATCACGGTTAAGCTGTGCCGGTTTCCCTGTGGACGTCCAAACCCCGTGTCCAGCAACGCGTTCGGCAAACTGTTAACCGTCACCACCTTCGGCGAGAGCCACGGGCCGGCGATCGGCTGCGTGATCGACGGCTGCCCGCCGGGGCTGGCGATCGGCGCTGACGAATTTCGCACCGACCTCGATCGCCGCGCCACCGGCCGCAGCCGCTATACCTCGCAGCGGCACGAGGCGGACGAGGTGGAGATTCTTTCCGGCGTGTACCAGGGCAAGACCACCGGCACGCCGATCGCGCTGCTGATTCGCAACACCGACCAGCGCAGCAAGGACTACGGCGAGATCGAACAGACCTTCCGCCCCGGCCATGCCGACTACACCTACTGGCAGAAATACGGCATCCGCGACCCCCGCGGCGGAGGGCGGTCCTCGGCCCGCGAGACCACCATGCGGGTGGCCGCCGCGGTGATCGCCAAGAAGTGGCTGGCCGAGCGTCATGGCGTGCGCGTGCGCGGCCACCTGGCGCAGATCGGCGAGATCCGGCCCGCCGCCTTCGACTGGGATGCGGTGGAGCAGAACCCGTTCTTCTGGCCGGATGCGGCCCAGGTGCCGGCGCTGGAGGATTACATCAACGCGCTGCGCAAGTCCGGCGATTCGGTGGGTGCCCGCGTCGACGTGGTCGCCGATGGCGTGCCGCCGGGCTGGGGCGAACCGATCTACGGCAAGCTCGACGGCGACCTGGCCGGTGCGCTGATGTCGATCAACGCGGTCAAGGGCGTGGAGATCGGCGACGGTTTCGCCGCCGTCGCCCAGCGCGGCAGCGAGCATCGCGACGAGATGCATTTGGACGGCTTTACGTCCAATCATGCCGGCGGTATTCTCGGCGGCATCAGCAGCGGTCAGCCGGTCACCGCCTCGATCGTGCTGAAACCCACCTCCAGCATCCTGATTCCCGGCCACAGCCTGAACCTGGCCGGCGAACCGGTGGACGTGGTCACCAAGGGGCGACACGATCCCTGCGTCGGCATCCGCGCCACGCCCATCGCCGAAGCGATGATGGCGCTGGTGCTGATGGACCACGCGTTGCGCCACCGGGCGCAATGCGGCGACGTGGGTGCGGTCGCGCCGCGCATCGCCTGACCTTCAACCGCAGCATCCGGAATCACGCCGATGACCGACAAGCCGCGCGTCTGGGTTTCCCGGCCCACCTTTCCGGGGATCATTGCCCGGCTGGAGCCGCATTTCCAGGTGACCGTCGAGGCGGAGGAGCGCAAGTTCAGCCAGTCGGAACTGGCGGCTCGGCTGGCCGGCCAGGACGCGGTGATCGTCGGGCTCAAGGATCGCATCGGCGCGGCGGAGATCGGCGCGGCGGAGCGCCTGCGCATCGTGGCTAACCTGGGCGTGGGCTACGACAACATCGACCTGGACGCCATGAGCGCCGCCGGCATCGCGGTGTCGAACACCGCCGACGTGCTCAACGAAAGCGTGGCCGACTACACCTGGGCCTTGCTGTTGGGCGCCGCGCGCCGGATGGGCGCCGCCGAGCGCTGGCTGCGCGCCGGACACTGGCAGGCCACCGAATTCAAGGCCTGGCTTGGCAGCGACGTGCGCGGGCGCACGCTGGGCATCCTGGGCATGGGTCGCATCGGGCAGGCGATCGCGCGGCGCGCACTCGGGTTCGGCATGCCGGTGATCTACCACAACCGCACGCCCCTGCCCGAGGCGGACGAGCGGGGCTGCAACGCGCGTCATGTCGACAAGCAGCAACTGCTGCGCGAATCCGACTTCCTGGTGCTGGCGCTGCCGCTGACCACGCAGACCCGCCATGCCGTGGGCGCCGCCGAACTGGCGCAGATGAAGCCGACCGCGATGCTGATCAATATCGCCCGCGGCGGCATCGTCGACGACGCGGCGCTGGCCACGGCCTTGCGCGAACGCCGCCTGGCCGGTGCGGCGCTGGATGTTTTCGAGGGCGAGCCGAAGGTTCATCCGGGCCTGCTCACGCTCGACAACGTGGTGCTCAGCCCGCATATCGCCAGCGCCACCACCGAAACCCGCCGCGCGATGACCTCGGTGGCGGTGGACAATGTGCTGGCGATGTTCGGCCACGGTCCGCAGGCCGGGCGTCCGCCCAATATCCTCAACCCGAACGTGCTGTGAGCGGCACGGTCTTCCTATTCCGAGAGCAAGCCACCCCATGAGTCAGAAGAGCAGTTACAAGGTCGCCATGGTCGGCGCCACCGGTGCGGTCGGCGAGACCGTGCTGGCGATCCTCGCCGAGCGCGATTTCCCGGTCAGCGAGCTGGTGCCGCTGGCCAGCGAGCGTTCGGCCGGCGGCAAGGTCAGCTTCGCGGGCCGGGACATCACCGTGCAGTTGCTGGACACCTACGATTTCGAAGGCGTCGACATCGCGTTCTTCTCCGCGGGCGGCTCGGTCAGCCGCGAACACGCGCCGCGGGCGGCGGCAGCCGGTGCGGTGGTGATCGACAACACCTCCGAGTTCCGCTATCAGGACGACATCCCGCTGGTGATCAGCGAGGTCAACCCGCATGCGATCGCCCAGTACACCAGCCGCGGCATCATCGCCAACCCGAACTGCTCGACCATGCAGATGCTGGTGGCGCTGGCGCCGATCCATCGCGCGGTGCAGATCGAGCGGATCAACGTGGCCACCTACCAGTCGGTTTCCGGCGCTGGCCGCAGCGGGATGGAGGAGCTGGGGCGGGAAACCGCGGCCCTGTTGAACTTCCAAAGCGTGGAGCCGGGCAAGAAATTCCCGGCCCAGATCGCGTTCAATGTCATCCCGCAGATCGACGACTTCCAGCCCAACGGCTACACCAAGGAGGAAATGAAGCTGGTGTGGGAGACCCGCAAGATCCTGGAGGACGAGTCGATCCAGGTGAATCCGACCGCGGTGCGGGTACCGGTGTTCTATGGCCATTCCGAGGCCGTGCACATCGAGACCAGCGAAAAGATGACTGCCGAGCAGGCCCGCGAACTGCTGCGCCAGGCGCCGGGTGTGGTGCTGGTGGACGAGCGCAAGCCGGGTGGCTATCCGACCCCGGTGGGCGAGGCGGCCGGCGCGGACGGGGTCTTCGTGGGACGGGTGCGCGAAGACATCTCGCACGACCGCGGGCTGGACCTGTGGATCGTGTCGGACAATATCCGCAAGGGCGCGGCGCTCAATGCGGTACAGATCGCCGAGTTGTTGATCGAGGACTATCTCTGAAATGCGTTTGATCCAGGTATTTGCATTGGCTTGTTTTGTGTCGGCAGGGGCAGCCTGGGCGACAGCCCCGGCGCAGGCGCAGCCGGGAGCCGCTGCTGCCGCCCGGGACGGGGCGAGGGCGCAGCGGAAGGTGGCGCGCAGCGAGGCCGAGGTCAAGCGCCTGAAACGCGACGTGCAGCGCCGGGAATCGGACAGCAAACGGGCTGGCGAGCGCCTGCAGGAGCAGGACAAGACGATCGCCGAGCTGCAGAAGCAGCTGCAGGAATTGCAATCCGGCCAGTCCGGCGGGCAGCATTGAAAGGCGATGCCGGGGTGAGAACACACCGCAGCAATGTATCGCAAGTATTCGTCGCGCCTATTGTTGATTGGCCTTCATGTAACTAAAGTGGCACCTCGATTGGGGTCGTGGTCGTCAATCGCGGCAACGCCAACCTAGAGAGTTGCGTCAGGATCGTTCGGGGGAACACGCATGAATCGTTCGTTGAAATTGTCGGTGCTGATCGCGCTGGCGCTGGGCACCAGCCAGGTGATGGCCATGGATCTGGGTCAGATCCAGGTCAAGTCGGCGCTGGGCCAACCGCTGCTGGCTGAGATCCCGCTGCATTCGGACAATCCGGCGGAGCTGCAGAATCTCAGTGTCCAGCTGGCTTCCAGCGAGGAATTCGCACGCGCCGGCATCGTGGGCGGACGCACCTCGATCCCGCTGCACTTCAGCGTGGCCAACGCCGGCGGCGCCCATCCGGTGATCCGCATCACCAGCAGTACGCCGGTGGATGACCCCTTCCTCGACCTGCTGCTTGAGGTGAACGGCAAGGCGGGCAAGAGCGTGCGCGAGTACGCGATCCTGCTCGACCCGCCGAATGCCGCCGCGAAGGCCCCGGTGGCGGCGACTCCCGCGCCCGTCCGCCCTGCGTCGCACCCGAAGGCAGCTGCCGCACCCGTCGCCGCAGCGCCGAAGGCGACCGCGCCGGCCCCCGTGACAAGGCCGGCCGCGCCGGTGGCCAGCAACGGCCAGCTCGGTCCGGTCGAGCGCGGCCAGACCCTGTCCGGCATCGCGCGCAACGTGGCTCCGTCCGGGGTCGACGTGCAGCAGATGATGCTGGCGCTCAAGCAGGCCAACCCTGACGCGTTCTACCGCGACAACATCAATGCATTGAAGAGTGGCGTGGTGCTGCGCGTGCCGACCTCGGCCGAGGCGCAGGCGATGTCCATCGCCGCCGCTGCCGCCGAAGTCCGTCGCCAGAACAGCGACTGGCGCGCCGGCGTGCCGGGCAAGCCCACCATCGTGGCCGATGCCGCCACCAGCGGGTCGACCTCCAGTGCCTCCACCGGCGCTGCCGGCAACGGCGACCGGCTCGCACTGGTGCCGGCCAGGCAGGGCAGTGGTGCCGGAACCCAGGGCGCGGGCTCGAGCGACAAGTCCACCGCCAGCCTCCGCCAGGATCTGCTGCGGAGCCAGGAAAGCCTGGCCAGCCTGCAGCAGCAGAGTACGGACCTGAAGACCCGGCTGAAGGACTTGGGCGACATCAACAGCAAGAACGAACGACTGCTGTCGCTGAAGGACAACGAGATCGCCGAGCTGCAGGCCAAGCTGGCCGCCGCGAGGAAGAGCGCCGGCATGCCGGCGGTTGCCGCCAGTGCGGCCAGGGTGACGGCTGCTCCGGCACCCGCCGTGCCCGCGCCGGTTGCGAAGACCGAGCTTGAGGCGGCCCATGCCAGCACGGCCATGACGCCGGCTGCAACAAACACGCCCGCGCTGGCATCCACCGCGCCCAGTGCCCCGGTTTCCTCCGCCACCACGGTGACCACGCCGCTGGCGGACTCGGCTGCAGTCAAGCCGGTCGAACCGGTCAAGCCGGCAGTGACCAAGCCGGTCGCGCCGGCTCCTGCGCCGGTCGAGGAGCAGCCGTGGTACATGCAGACCTGGGCGTGGGCTGCCGGTGCCGGCGCGATCGTGCTGCTGATCCTGCTGGCGATGCTGGGCCGTCGCCGCAAGCCGGCTGCCGCGGCAGCCAAGTCGTCCACATCGCTGGCCGACCGTTTCGGATCCGTGCCCGGCGCTGCCGACCAGGATCTGCTGGGCGACGACGTCGACCAGGAAGAGTTGCTCGACCAGTTGGCCGAGCATCCGGATGACATCGGCCTGCACCTGGAACTGGTCACGCTGTATTACTCGCGCCGCGACGTCGATCATTTCGAGGCCGCCGCCGAGGCGATGCACGCCCACATCACCGACCCGCAGCAGGACGAGTGGCAGGACGTGCTGCACATGGGCGAGGACCTGGTGCCCGGCCACCCGCTGTTCGACCACCACGAAGCGTCCGCCGCGCCCGACGAGGCCGACGCACGCGGCGAGTTCAACATCGATGACTACGCGGACGCGAGCGACGCGCCCACGGTGGTGTCCTCGATGCCGCCGCTGCCCGGCGCCGGCCCGAAGAAGGTCAGCGAGTACAACTTCAACTTCGATCTGACCCATCCCGCGGCAGCGCCGCCAGCGCGCCCGGAAGCGGCGGCGGAAGACGTCACGGTGGTGGCGCCCCGCACTCCCGCGGCACCGGCGGAGCCGGCATCGGACTGGAATTTCGAGGAGGCCGAGCGCGCCCCGGCGAGCCACGACGATGGCCAGGATCTGGGCGAATTCAACGACGATCCGGTGGACACCAAGCTCGACCTGGCGCGTGCCTATGTCGACATGGGCGACGCCGAAGGCGCCCGCGCCATGTTGGGCGAGGTGATGAAGGAAGGCAGCCAGATGCAGCGTGACGTGGCCAAGCGGCTGCTGGACAGCCTGCACTGAGTTTCCTGCTTCGTCTGGATGATATCGGGCCGGCCTAGCCGGCCCGATGTCGTTTTGGCCTGCTAATCTTCGACGTTTCCCCCTCAGGTTCTGCACGATCCATGCGTATCGCTCTGGGCATCGAGTACGACGGCACCGACTTCTGCGGCTGGCAGCGGCTGAAGCAGGATGTCAGCGTGCAGGGCGCGCTGGAGCGCGCGCTGTCGATGGTGGCCGCGCATCCGGTCGAGGTCAGCTGCGCCGGTCGCACCGATGCGGGCGTGCATGGCCGCTGCCAGGTCGTGCATTTCGATACCGACGCCAGCCGCGACATGCGTGGCTGGGTGCTGGGCAGCTGCTCCAACCTGCCGAACAGCGTGGCCGTGCTGTGGGCGCAGCCGGTGCCGGACAGTTTTCACGCGCGTTACGCCGCGCGCAGCCGGCGCTACCGCTATCACCTGCTGAACCGGCCGGTGCGTGCGGCGCTGGATGCGCGCTATGTCACCTGGGAGCGCCTGCCGCTGGACGCCGAGCGCATGCACGTCGCTGCCCAGGCCCTGCTGGGCGAGCATGATTTCAGCGCATTCCGCGCCTTGTCCTGCCAGGCGGCGCACCCGCGGCGAAGCGTGCTGGCGGTGAGCGTGCGGCGCGAGGGCGAACAGCTGTTCGTTGAGATCGAGGCGAATGCCTTCCTGCATCACATGGTGCGCAACATCGTCGGCTCGCTGCTGCCGATCGGCCGCGGCGAACAGCCGGTCGAGTGGATGGGCGAACTGCTGGCCGGTCGTGACCGCCAGGTGGCCGGTCCCACGGCGCCGGCTTCGGGCTTGACCTTCATCGGTCCACGCTACGAGCGTCACTGGCATCTGCCGGACGAGGTCAGCCAGCCATGACCCGGATCAAGTGCTGCGGCATGACCCGGGTCGACGACGCCGTGCTCGCCGCACGGCTGGGTGTCGATGCGATCGGGCTGGTGTTCACCGCGCGCAGCCGACGCCAGGTCGGCCTGCGTCAGGCCCGCGACATCGTCGAGTCGCTGCCGCCTTTCGTGGCGACCGTGGCCTTGTTCATGGACGACGAGGTGAGCCTGGTGGAACAGGTGCTGGAGCAGGTGCGGCCAGCGCTGCTGCAGTTCCACGGAGAGGAAACCGACCCCTGGTGCGCGCAGTTTGGCCATCCATTCCTGAAGGCGCTGGCGATGGGCGAGGGCGCTGCCGGTCTGTCGCGCCGGCACGATTACCCGCATGCCGCCGGCCTGCTGCTGGATGGCCATGCCCGTGGCGAGGCCGGTGGCAGCGGCAAGACGTTCGACTGGTCGCTGCTGGCGGAAGTGCGCGAGAAGCCGCTGATCGTTGCTGGCGGGCTGGACCCGGGCAACGTGGCGGAGGCCGTGCGCATGGCGCGACCGTGGGCGGTGGACGTGGCCAGTGGCGTGGAATCCGCGCCCGGCATCAAGGACCCGGCGCGGCTGGAAGCCTTCGTTCGCGCGGTGCGCGCGGTCGACGCGGAGTAGGCCGCATGCCGACTGCGATCGAGGAATATGGCCAGCGCGGCCAGCCACTCGAACTGGACGATCTGGTCGGCGGCGAGCGGCCGCGGGTGATCCGCGGACTGTGTCGCGACTGGCCGCTGGTGGGCTGGGCGCGGCAATCGGATACAGCGTTCGCGCAAGGTCTTGCCGCATGGGACAACGGCAGTGACGTCGACGCCTTGCTGATGGCGCCGGCCGAGGGCGGCGTGGTCGGCTACAACAGCGCCTTCGACGGTTTCAACTATCAGCATCACCGGGTCTCGGTCACCCAGGTGCTGCAGCGGCTGGCCGCCTGCAGCCGACTGCCCGACCCGCCCGGTCTGGCCTTGCAGAGTGCCTTGATCGCCGAGTGCTTGCCGGGTTTTCTCGAACACCATGCACTGGCCTTCCTCGACCCGCAGATCCAGCCGCGCCTGTGGATCGGCAATCGCGTCACCACCCCGGCGCATTTCGACGAGTACGCCAACATCGCCTGCGTGGTCGGCGGCAGTCGGCGCTTTACCCTGTTTCCCACCGATCAGGTGCACAACCTCTACATCGGGCCGCTGGATTTCGCGCCCACCGGTGCGGCGATCAGCATGGCCCGGCTGGACCAGGTCGATGATCCGCGTTTCCCGCGCTTGCGCGACGCGCTGACCCATGCGCAGGTGGCCGAACTGCAGCCGGGCGACGCGATCTACATCCCGCCGCTGTGGTGGCATCACGTGGAGTCGTTGCAGCCGCTCAACGCGCTGGTGAATTACTGGTGGATTCCCGGCAGCGGCCGTGGCCGCGCCATGCCGACGGCACTGGATGGCCTGCTTCACGCCATCCTCAGCTTCAAGTCGCTGGACCCGGCCGATCGCGCGGCGTGGCGCACGCTGCTTGAGCATTACGTGTTCGGAGAAGAAGACCCCGCAGCACACATTCCCGCATCGGCGCGCGGCGTGCTGGGGCCGCTGACGCCAGCGCGGGCCGAGCAGCTGAAAGAGATGATCCGCCGCTATTTGTGACGTGTCGCCGCGGCTCAGCCGCCGGCCAGTTCCTGGCGCAGCCACCGGGCCAGTGCGACGGCGCGACGATCGCCGGAGCGCTGCGGCGTGGCCAGGATCCAGTGGCCCGTGGTGGGCTGGAATCCCCACGGCGCCAGCAGGCGCCCGGTCGCCAGATCGTCGGCCACCAGCGGCGCTGGTGCGATCGCCACGCCCAGCCCGGCGATGGCCGCTTCCAGCAGATGGTAGAGGTGCGGAAAACCCGCGCCGCCGGGCGGGCGCGAGGGCGGCAGATCCATGCCACGCAGCCAGTCCGGCCAGGCCTGCGGACGCGAGGTGGTGTGCAATACCGGCTCGTCGAGCAGGCAGCCGGGCGGCTGCCCCTGCAGTCGCGGCCAGCCGCCGTAGCGCGGGCTGACCACCGGGCCGATCCGTTCCGGCGCCAGCGTGTCGACCTGCCAGCCTGCGGGCCAGGGCGGCGCCGACAACAGCAGCAAGGCGTCCAGCCTGCCCAGTTCCGCCGTCGGCGATGACTCCTGTGCCGACAGATGCAGTCGCAACCCGGGCAGGTCGTGCGCCAGCCGATCCAGCCGCGGGATCAGCCAGCGCGCCAGCAGGCTGCTGGCGCAACCGAGCACGAACGGCGCCTGCGCGTTGTGCTCGCGCAGGGCGGCCCAGCT
Source organism: Rhodanobacter sp. Root179 (assembly GCF_001428465.1). Taxonomy (NCBI): domain Bacteria; kingdom Pseudomonadati; phylum Pseudomonadota; class Gammaproteobacteria; order Lysobacterales; family Rhodanobacteraceae; genus Rhodanobacter; species Rhodanobacter sp. Root179. Next base: position 117,086 of record NZ_LMHR01000088.1, read on the forward strand.
GTCGCGCAATTGCTCGAAGGCGAGGCCGGCGCCGGCGTGCAGTTGTTCGCCCGCAGCGGTCAGCACCAGTCCACGGCCCTGGCGTGAAAACAGCGGTCGGCCCAGCGCTTCGTCGAGCAGGCGCAGTTGCCGGCTGACCGCGCCATGGGTGACGTGCAGTTCCGCCGCGGCCCGGCCCACGCTGTGCAGTCGCGCCACCGCCTCGAAGGCGCGCAAGGCATTCAACGGTGGCAGTTCGCGCCCTGACATGATTGAGTTTTCCTGAGGTATGGAGGCGATCTTATCGCTTTTCCGCGCAGTCACGACTGCGATAATCTGCAGGACATTCCCGATCCGATGATCGGGATCTTCAGTTTTTCGCACAGGAATCCCGCCATGCCCCCGATCCAGGACTACCACCGCTGGCCCGACGAGCACGGTCGCTTCGGCGACTACGGTGGCAGTTATGTCGCCGAGACGCTGATGGCGCCGCTGGCCGAGCTGGCCGAGGCCTACGAGCGCCTGCGCCAGGATGCGGGCTTCCTCGCCGAACTGGACCGCGACCTGCAGCACTACGTGGGGCGGCCCAGTCCGGTCTATCACGCCGAGCGGCTGTCGCAGCATGTCGGGGGCGCACGCATCCTGCTCAAGCGCGAGGACCTGAACCACACCGGCGCGCACAAGATCAACAACACCGTCGGCCAGGCGCTGGTGGCCCGGCACATGGGCAAGCGGCGGATCATCGCCGAGACCGGGGCTGGCCAGCACGGCGTGGCCAGCGCCACCGTGGCCGCGCGCCTGGGCATGCAGTGCGTGGTCTACATGGGCGCGGTGGACATCGAGCGGCAGAAGATCAACGTCTACCGGATGAAGCTCCTTGGCGCCGAGGTGGTGCCGGTGACGTCCGGTTCGAAGACGCTGAAGGACGCTTTGAACGAGGCGATGCGCGACTGGGTCACCAACGTGGCCGACACCTTCTACATCATCGGCACGGTGGCCGGCCCGCATCCGTATCCGAAGATGGTGCGCGACTTCAACGCCATCGTGGGCCGCGAGGCGCGGGCCCAGGTGCTGGCGCAGTACGGCCGCCTGCCTGACGTGCTCACCGCCTGTGTGGGCGGCGGCTCGAATGCGATCGGCCTGTTCCACGCCTTCCTCAACGACGCCGGCGTGCGCATCGTCGGCGCCGAGGCGGCAGGCGAGGGCATCGCCACCGGTCACCACGCCGCTTCGCTGGCTGCGGGTCGCCCCGGCGTGCTGCACGGCAACCGCACCTATGTGCTGTGCGACGACAACGGCCAGATCACCGAGACGCACTCGATCTCGGCCGGACTCGACTATCCGGGCGTTGGCCCGGAGCACGCATTCCTGAAGGACGCCGGGCGCGCCGAGTATGTCGGCGTGACGGACGACGAAGCGATGGAGGCATTCCACCTGCTGGCCCGCACCGAAGGCATCCTGGCAGCGCTGGAATCCAGCCATGCGGTCGCCCAGGCGATGAAGCTGGCGCGCGAGCTGCCGAAGGACGGCATCGTGCTGTGCAACCTCTCCGGTCGTGGCGACAAGGACGTGCACACGATCGCCGCGCGCGAAGGAGTCGAGGTATGAGCCGCATCGATCGCCGCTTCGCCAAACTCAAGGCCGCCGGCCGCACCGGGCTGATCCCGTTCGTCACCGCCGGTGATCCCGCGCCCGGGCACATGGTTGCCCTGATGCATGCGCTGGTCGATGCCGGCGCCGACCTGATCGAACTGGGCGTGCCGTTCTCCGATCCGATGGCCGACGGTCCGGTGATCCAGCACGCCAGCGAGCGGGCGATCGCCCAAGGGGTCGGACTGAAGGAAGTGCTGGGTTGGGTCGGCGAGTTTCGCCGCCGCGATGCCGACACGCCGATCGTGCTGATGGGCTATCTGAATCCGGTCGAGATCCATGGCTACGCGCGCTTCGCGCAGGAGGCCGTGGCGGCCGGCGTCGATGGCGTGCTGCTGGTCGATTGCCCGTTGGAGGAATCGGCCGTGCTGCAGCCGCTGCGCGACGCCGGATTGCAGCAGATCCTGCTGGCCGCGCCCACCACCGCACCCTCGCGTATGGCGCAGCTGTGCGGTTCGGCCGAGGGTTTCCTGTACTATGTCTCGTTCGCCGGCATCACCGGTGCGGCACACTTGAGCACCGGCGATATCGCCGCACGCGTGGCGGACATCCGCACCCGGGCGAAGGCGCCGGTGGCGGTGGGCTTCGGCATCCGCGATGCGGCAAGCGCGAAGGCGATTGCCGGTTTCGCCGATGCGGTGGTGATCGGCAGTGCGCTGGTCGAGCGGTTGTCGGGTGCCACCGGCGCGGGGGAAATCACCGCCCGTGCGCAAGGTTTCCTGCAGCCGATCCGTGCGGCGCTGGATGCACACTGAAACGGTCGCCTGGCCGTTTCGGGTCAGGAACGTTTGAGGTGTTGCGATGAATTGGCTGCAGAAGATCATGAACCCGCGGACCCGTCCGCAGGGAACCAACGGCGGCAAGGGTTCGGTGCCCGAGGGTGTGTGGGAGAAGTGCGGTGGTTGCGGCACCGTGCTGTACAAGCCGGAACTGGAGCGCAACCTGATGGTGTGCCCCAAGTGCGGCCATCACCACTACATCAGCGCGCGGATGCGGCTGGACGCGCTGCTCGACGACGGCTCGGCGCAGGAACTGTGGGCCAGCCTCGAGCCCACCGATCCGCTGAAATTCCGCGACTCCAAGAAGTACCGCGACCGCATCACCTCGACCCAGAAGAAGACCGGCGAGAAGGACGCGATGGTCGCCATGAGCGGCAAGCTCAAGGGCCGGCCGCTGATGGCGGTGGCCTTCGAGTTCGCCTACATGGGTGGCTCGATGGGTTCGGTGGTGGGCGAGAAATTCGCCCGCGCCGCCGAGCGTGCGCTGGCGGACAAGAGCGCCCTGGTGTGCTTCTCCGCCACCGGCGGCGCGCGCATGCAGGAAGCGCTGTTCTCGCTGATGCAGATGGCCAAGACCTCGGCGGCACTGGCGCGCCTGCGCGATGCCGGCGTGCCCTACATCAGCGTGCTGACCAACCCCACCACCGGCGGCGTCTCCGCCAGCCTGGCGATGCTCGGTGACATCAACATCGGCGAGCCGAAGGCGCTGATCGGTTTCGCTGGTCCGCGGGTGATCGAGCAGACCGTGCGCGAGACCCTGCCGGAAGGTTTCCAGCGTTCGGAGTTCCTGCTCGACCACGGCGCGATCGACATGATCATCGACCGCCGCGAGATGCGCGACAAGCTGGCCGACCTGTTCGGCATCCTGACCCGGGCCGATCGCGCCGCCTGAGTCGAGGCATTCGGTTGGTCATGAGCGATGCCGCCTTCGGGCGGCATCGTCGTATCCGCCGCAGGGTTTTCCACAGCGGCTGTGGAAGTGTTGCGGCAAACCCTGTGGACAAGCGCGATTCCCCACTTGCCGATCAGTGACTTGCTACGCGCTGGTCACCCACTGTCCAGATCGCGGTGACCGGTTTCGCGCGTTCGCCGCATGGGTGCGGCGCAAGTTTTCCACAGTTGGTGTGGGTGTCTTCTGTACAAGCCTGTGGACAATCGTCGTTCGCCTTTTGCCGGCAGACACTTGGCTCACTTTGTCGATTTCTTGAGCGGTCGCGCGAAGTTCTCCACAGCGATTGTGGAGCGTGCCGGGTAAAGCCTGTGGACAAGTAGGCTATCTGTCTGAGCACAAAGGAACTCGCTACGGCGTGCGCAGAAGCTGCACAGCGAGCCGGCTCAGATCGTCATCGGCCACAGCCAGATCGATGCGCCACCAACGCCGCCGCCAAGCGCGATGGCGGCGAGCACGTCACTGGGATAGTGCAGCCCCAGGACCACTCGCGAAACTCCCACCAGCGTGGTGAAGCCCAGCAGCAAGGGTGTCAGCAGCGGATACCAGGCGAGTGCGACCACGGTGAAGCCCACGGCCTGCATGGTATGCCCGGAAGGGAAACTGAATTCATCCAGCGGCGGCATGCGGGCGATGACGCCGGGGCAGGCGCGGTAGGGGCGGGGTCGCCGGGTCCAGCGCTTCAGCACGCGGTACAGCAGCAGGGCCGTCAGGCCGGTGAGTGCCATGTGCAAGGCCGCGGACAGGCCGCGCTGACCACCAAGCATGGCCAGTGCAAGCATCAGCGTGTACCAGAACACGCCGTCGCCGAGCCGGCTGACGATGCCGAAGAGCATGCCCACCATGCGCCGTCCGCCCCAGTGGTTGGCGATTACGCAGACGCGGCCATCCAGTGCGAAACGCGGCCCGGGCAGGAGATCAGAAGTGGGCAGTGACCGCGGCGTGCTCATGCAGGTTCTCCTCGGCCATCTCGCGCAGCAGGGTTTCGAAATCGCGAATCACCGCTTCCGGTGAAAGTCCGGCCACGCTGGCGCGGGCAGCGCGGCCCATGTGGCGGATCAGGGCGGGGTTGCCGGCGAGCCGCACCGTGGCATCGATGAAACCCTGCGCATCGCCGGATTCGATGCCATAGCCGTTGATGCCGTGGTCGAGATGTTCGCGCGCCGCGCCTTGCGCATAGGCAACCACCGGCAGGCCGGCGGCGAGAGCCTCGATGATCACGTTGCCGAAGGTTTCGCTGAGGCTGGGGAACGGAAACAGGTCGGCGCTGGCCACGTGACGCGCCAGCGCCTCACCGCGCTGCATCCCGGCGAAGATGAAGTCCGGGTGCGCCGCCTGCAGTGCGGGCCGCGCCGGACCATCGCCGACCCAGACGTAGCGCGCCTGCGGCTGTCGCCGGCGGATCGCGCCGAAGGCCTCGATCGCCAGTTCGAGATTCTTTTCCGCCGCGATGCGTCCCACGTAAAGCACCACGGGTGTGGCGGCGTCGACGCCCCAGCTGGCGCGCAAGGCGTCGTCGCGCCGACCCGGATGGAAGAGCTGCGTGTCCACGGCGCGGCGCAGCACGCGTGCGTTGGTGATGCCCATGGTGCGCAACTCCCGTGCGAGTGTGTCGGTCGGCACCAGCGTGGCGGCGGTGCGCAGGTGAAAGCGGCGCAGGTAGCCGCGCAGCAGCGGCGCGAGCAAGCCCACGCCGTAGTGGCTGGCGTAGTGATCGAAGCGGGTGTGGAAACCACTGCACAGCGGAATATCCAGTTGCCTGGCGGCACGTGCCGCCGACCAGCCGAGCGGACCTTCGGTGGCGACATAGACCACGTCGGGCCGTTGCCATGTCCATTGCCGCTGCAACGCACGTCCGGCCGGCCAGCCGAAGCGCAAGCCCGGATAGCGGGGCAGGGAGGCGCCGCGCAGCTCGATCATGTCGATGCCGGGTTCAGCGCGGGATGGTTGTGGCTGGCGCGGCCGCACCAGCTGGATCTCATGCCCGCGGGCGGCGAGACCGCTGGCGAAGCCATGCACGGTCAGCGCGACACCGTTGATCTCGGGTGGATAGGTCTCACTGACAATCCCGATGCGCATGACCATGTCCGTGCCGGTTTGCCACAGCATCGCCGCGTGGCGTTGCGACGGCATGGCGGACGCATGACGTCGCGCTTACACTGAAGCCTGTTTTCTTCCGCTGGAGACCGACGATGAAACGCATCCTGCTTGCCCTGGCGCTGACGGGACTGACCGCCACCGCGATCGCCGCCGAGGCTCCCGGCCTGCCCACCACGGCCGCGCCGGCCGGTGCCGAGGTCTACATCATCTCGCCCGGCGATGGCGCCACCGTGGGTCAGGAAATCACCGTGCGTTTCGGCCTGAAGGGCATGGGCGTGGCACCGGCCGGCATCGGCAAGGAGCACACCGGCCACCACCATCTGCTGGTCGACGTGAAGGATCTGCCCGCCGCGGGCCAGCCGATCCCGGCCGACGCGAACCACATCCACTTCGGCGGCGGCCAGACCCAGACCACGCTGAAGCTCGCGCCGGGAACGCATACGCTGCAACTGGAGCTGGGCGACCAGCATCACGTGCCGTTCGAGCCGGCGCTGGTGTCGAAAAGGATCACGGTTCACGTGAAATGACCGGTTCTGCCCTCGTCGTTCCGTTCGGAGGTCGCCATGAAACAACTCTTGTTCGTTTTCGCCTTGAGTGCGCCGTGCGTTTCGATGGCTGCGGGTGTTCCGGCACAGACGCCCCCGGCGCAATCCGGGGCTGTCGCCAAGCCGGCCAAGTCGCCCAGCCACCGGCCCTTGATCGACGTGAAGTTCGTGCTGGTACGAGCTCCGCCGGAAGAGAACGACGCTCCGCAGCTTGATTTCGGCAACGACAAACCCGCCATCGTGCCCTTGCCGTCGTCAGGCTGGGACACCGTACCTCTAGGTGCGGATCGCACCAATCCCAATGCTTACTGGTGCCGCAACTGGGGGTGCCGCTCGCATTGAATGATGGGTGTGGTAGCCGACGCCAGCAGTCGTTGCGGTCGTTTACGATAGCCGCAGGATGGATCATGTACAGGGTCATGGCGGCGGATGACGGGTAGCGTGAAAGCGGCCGTCGGCTTGTTCGCGTTGATCGGCTAAAATCTGTCGTTCCGCGCCTTCCGAAGATATCCATGACCGTACGCACCCGCTTCGCCCCCAGCCCCACCGGTTTCCTGCACATCGGCGGTGCGCGCACTGCGCTGTATTGCTGGCTCGAATCGCGCCGTCGCGGCGGTGAATTCATCCTGCGCATCGAGGATACTGATCGCGAGCGGTCCACCGACGAGGCGGTTCAGGCGATTCTCGACGCCATGCACTGGCTGGATCTGGACGCCGACGAGGGCCCGTTCTACCAGACCCGGCGGCTGCAGCGTTACAAGGAAGTTGCCGACCAGCTGCTCGCTGCCGGTCACGCTTACTACGCTTACGAGAGCAAGGCCGAGATCGAGGCAATGCGCGAGGCCGCGATGGCGGCGGGCGAGAAGCCCCGCTACAACGGTCACTATCGCGACCGCAACGAGCCTTTCCGTGAAGATCCCAACCGGGTGATCCGCTTCCGCAATCCGCACGAGGGTTCGGTGGTGTTCGAGGACAAGGTGAAGGGCCGCATCGAGTGGGCCAACACCGAGCTGGACGATCTGGTGATCTTCCGCTCCGACGGCTGGCCGACTTACAACTTCGCCGTGGTGGTCGACGACATCGACATGGGCATCACCGAGGTGATCCGCGGCGACGACCACGTCAACAACACGCCCCGCCAGATCAACATCTACAAGGCGCTGGGCGCGCCGGTGCCGGAGTTCGCGCACCTGCCGATGATCCTGGACAAGGAAGGCAAGAAGCTGTCCAAGCGCACCAGCGCGGTCAGCGTGATGGACTATCGCGCCGACGGCTTCCTGCCGCACGCGATCCTCAACTACCTGGTGCGGCTGGGCTGGTCGCATGGCGACCAGGAAATCTTCTCGCGCGAGGAGATGATCGCGCTGTTCGACATCGGCGACTGCAACAAGGCCGCCTCGCGTTTCGACACCGAGAAACTGGCCTGGCTCAACCAGCATTATCTGAAGACCGACCAGCCGCAGTCGCTGGCAACCGAGTTCGAATGGCACCTGCAGCGCGCCGGCATCGATTTCAGCCAGGGTCCCGCGCCGGTCGACGTTATCGTGGCCTTGCGCGATCGGGTGCACACGCTGAAGGAGATGACAGAGCGCGCGGCGATCTGGTATGGCCCGATCACCGAGTGGGACGACAAGGCCGTCGCCAAGCACCTGAAGAACGACAGCGCGCCGGCCGTGCTGGAAGCGGCGAAGTCGCTGCTGGCCGAATGCGAATGGCAGCCCGGGCCGATCCATCAGGTGATCGAGCAGGTGGCGGCGCAGCTGGAACTGGGCATGGGCAAGATCGCCCAGCCGTTGCGGGTGGCGATCACCGGCACCCAGGTGTCGCCGTCGATCGATCAGACCTTGTACTTGGCCGGTCGCGCCGAAGCACTCAAGCGAATCGACGCCGCCATCGCGATGGCCCGCGGCTGATGCGACTTCCGTCGATGGCGCACTGAGCGCGGCATGGACGAATGGCTGGCCAGGGCCACCCAGGGCGTCGATCCCGACGCACCGGGCGCGTTCTGGCACGTCTTCTTCAACCTGTTGAATATGCTGCCGTGGGCAGCCATGTTCTGGTGGAACCTGTTGTTTGTCGCGGTGGGAGCTTTGCTGGGCTGGTGGCGCGGGCGATTGCTGGAAAGCATCGTCTGGGCCTGGGTGCTGGGGCCGATCGGCTGGATCGTGATCCTGCGCAAGCCCCGCCGGCTGCCACCGGCGAAGCCACCACCGCTGCCACAGGGCCGCCGTCCGGTACCGCGCAGGTAGCGGTGTATGATCCCCACGAGGTGACATCTTGAGCCACGACGCCGCCAGCAACCCGCATCCGCACCACGCGCATCACCACGATGATGCGAAGGGTTTCGTGCGCGCCGTGGAGCATGCCAGCGAAGAACGCGGCCTGCGCCTCACCCCGCTGCGCAAGGAAGTGCTGGAGCTGATCGCCGCCGCGCACAAGCCGGTGAAGGCCTACGACCTGCTCGACCAGTTGCGCGAGAAGCACGGCAATGCGGCGCCGCCCACCGTCTATCGCGCGCTCGACTTCCTGCTCGAGAACGGCTTCATCCACAAGCTGGAATCGATCAATGCCTTCGTTTCCTGCCATCACCCGGCCGAGGCGCACCAGGTACCGTTCCTGATCTGCGACATCTGCTCCAGCGCCCAGGAAGTCTGCGACGAGCGCGTGGCCGAACTGATCGAAGCACAGGCGAAGGCGCTGGGTTTCCGGCCGCAGGCGCAGACCCTGGAAGTGCACGGCACCTGCCGGAACTGCCGCAAGGGCTGAGGTGGGTCCACGGGGCTGGCGGGCCGTAGTGTTATAAAGTAACATGTTGCCACCGGACATGGAGTCGCCCCGTCGGGCGGCGCCGGGTCAATCGATGAATCCCGAGCAGTCGAACAAATCCCGCTGGTGGCACCTGGCTGATCGCGTTGGCGCGATGGCATCGTTCCTGTGCGCGATCCACTGTGCGCTGCTGCCGTTCGTGCTGGCCCTGCTGCCGCTGATCGGCATGGAATTCCTGGCCGACCATCGCTTCGAACGCATCTTCGTGTTGTGCGCCTGCGTGCTGGCATCGCTGGTGCTGGTGCGCGGCTATCGCAGGCACCGGCGCCGCCTGCCGCTGCGCCTGGCCGTGCCGGGACTGTCGCTGCTGCTGCTCGGCATCGCCTTCATCGACCTGGGCTCGCCGATCCTGCACAGCGTGCTGGTGACTTGCGGCGGCATGCTGCTGGCGGCGGCGCACTTCGTCAACCTGCGGCTGGACAGCCATCGTGATGGCGTCCACGTGCACGGTCCGCAGTGCGCGCATTGAGCCGCGGTGATTGTGTAACGGCCATGCCGATTCCTAGCATGCCCGCATGAATACGCCGCACCATCACCACCAGCCTCACGGCTGCGAACATGCCACGGGGCAGGCGCATGACGGCGCCCACGAGCACGTGGCGGGTGGAAGCAGCCGCAAACTGCTGCTGGCGCTGGTTCTGACCGGCATCATGATGATCGTCGAGGTGATCGGCGGCCTGTGGTCCGGTTCGCTGGCCCTGCTGGCCGATGCGGCACACATGATGGTCGACACGCTGGCCCTGTTGCTGGCCGTGGTCGGTGCGTGGATGGCCACCCGCCCGGCCGATGCCAGGCGCAGCTACGGTTATGGCCGGATGGAAGTGCTGGCGGGTTTCGTCAATGCGCTGAGCCAGTTCGTGCTGGTGGCGTGGATCGCGTGGGAGGCGGTGATGCGCCTGCGCCATCCGGGCCTGATCCTTTCCGGCGTGATGCTGGCGGTCGCCGTCGCCGGTCTGCTGGTCAATGCGCTGGTGCTGCGCACCCTGCACGGGCATGCGCATGACGACGTCAACCTCGCCGGCGCCAGCCTGCATGTGCTTGGCGACCTGCTCGGTTCGCTGGCGGCGGTGCTGGCGGCGCTGGCGATCCGCTGGTTCGGCTGGCTGTGGGCCGATCCGCTGCTGTCGCTGCTGGTCTCGCTGCTGATCCTGAACAGTGCGTGGCGCTTGCTGCGGAAGTCCGCGCACATCCTGCTGGAAGGCGTGCCCGACGGCCTGGACACGACCGAGATGGAAAGCTCGTTGCGCACGGCGGCGCCGGGCATCCGCGACATCCATCACCTGCACGTGTGGCAGCTTGCCTCGGGGTCACGCATGGCGACCGTGCATGCCGAACTGGACGAGCAGGCGGACGGCGCCCTGGTGCTGCAGTCGATCAAGCGCCTGCTGCTGGAGCGTTTCGAGGTCCGCCACGTGACCGTGCAGATCGATCCCGGGGCGTGTCCCGACCCGTCCGGGGACTGTGCGGGACATGCTCGTCGCTGACTATCCCGCCATGCCGGGACGCTGCTATGATGGCAGGCCGTTCATCCAATAAATCAAGGAGTTCCCATGGGTAAGGGCGATCGCAAGACCCGTCGCGGCAAGACCTACCGCGGCAGCTACGGCAATACCCGTGCACACGGCGCGCTGCCGGCCGTGGTCGGTGCCAAGCCGACCGTGACCAAGCCGGCTGCGGCCAAGAAGGCGGCGCCGAAGAAGAAGTCGGCCTGAGCCAGCTTCGCCCGGCATTGCTGCAAGAAAACCCCCGCCTTGGCGGGGGTTTTTGCTTTTGGGGAATCGGGAGTCGGTGTGAGACCGGCCGCTGGCTGAACCGCCAGGGCAGGGGTTCGACGAGGGTTTGCTGCATGGCCGCCTGCCATGTATGATGCGCTCCACTGTGTTAACGCGTTAGTACATTATGAAGCGTCGATCGCTCGATCCCGAATCCCCGCCAGGCTCCGCCGAGCAGAGTCTCTGCGAGGCCTTGCTGTCCCTGCGCAACAGCGAGGAGATGGGCGCCTTTCTCAGCGACCTGTGCACGCCGGCGGAACTTGAAGTGCTGGTCGATCGCTGGCGGGTAGTGCCGTACCTGCTCGAAGGCGTGCCTTACCGCGAGATCCACGAGCGCACCGCGGTCAGCATCACCACCATTGGCCGGGTCGCGCGCTACCTCACCCAGGGCAGCGGCGGCTATCTGGCCGCGGCGGCCCGGGCGGCAAGGAAACAGGCTCAGGCGGCAAGGAAGAAGGCATGAAGCCGCGCGATCGCCTGCGCATCGCGATGCAGAAATCCGGCCGGCTGACCGAACCGGCGCTGGACCTGCTGACCCGTTGCGGACTGACCTTCCGGCAAAGCCGCGACAAGCTGTTCTGCTTCGGCGAAGGCGAGCCGGTGGATCTGCTGCTGGTGCGGGATGACGATATCCCGGGGCTGATCGCCCAGGGCGTGTGCGACCTGGGCATCGTCGGGCGCAACGTGCTGGGCGAGTTCCAGCTCACCGCCGGGCGTGACGGCGAGCCGCTCGACGAATTGCGGCCGCTCGGTTTCGGCCGCTGCCGCCTGTCGATCGCGGTACCCCAGGACATGGCTTACGGGGAGCCGAAGGATCTGGCCGGCACCCGCATCGCCACCTCGTACCCCGGCCTGCTCGGCGAATGGCTGCGCAGCCGCGGCATCGATGCGGGCGTGGTGACCCTGGCCGGTTCGGTCGAGATCGCTCCCAAGCTGGGCACCGCCGACGCGATCTGCGACCTGGTGCAGAGCGGCGGCACCCTGGTGGCGAACCAGTTGCGCGAAACCGACGTGTTGCTGGAAAGCGAAGCGGTGCTGGCCGGCCCGCTGACCCTGCCGGTGGACGAACGCGGCGACATGCTGGAGCTGCTGCTGAAGCGGCTGGACGGCGTGATCCAGGTGCGCGAATCGCGCCTGTTGCTGCTGCAGACCTCGCGCCACACGCTGGACGCGGTGACCCGCCTGTTGCCCGGTGGCCCGCAGCCGACCCTGCTACCGGTGGCGGGCCAGCCCGACCAGCTGATGCTGCAGGCGCTGTGCGCCGGCGAGGTGAGCTGGCGGCAGCTGGAAGAGATCAAGAAGGCCGGCGCGCGCGAAATGTTCGTGCTGCCGGTGGAGAAGATGCTGGCATGAAGCGCATGGGCATGAAGAGCGAGCTGACATGAAGCGCCTCGACTGGAACGCACTGGATGAAGTCGCCCGTGGCGAGGCGCTGGCGCGGCCGGCGCAATCGCGTGCGGAAGCCTTGCGTCACGGCGTCGGGCAGATCATCGCTGCCGTGCGCGCGCGTGGCGATGCCGCGTTGCGCGAGTTCAGCGCGCAATACGATCGCTGCGCGCTGGACGCGATCGCCGTGGACGAGGCTGAGTTCGCCGTCGCCGAGGCCGCGCTCAATCCCGCGTTGAAGGCGGCGATTCGCGAGGCGGCCGGGCGCATCGAGCTGTTCCATCGCGCCAGCGCACTCCAGCCGGTGGCCGTCGACACCGCGCCGGGCGTGCGGGTGGAACGGATGCTGCGCCCGGTCGGCCGGGTCGGCCTGTACGTGCCGGCCGGCAGCGCGCCGCTGCCCTCGACCGCGCTGATGCTGGGCGTTCCGGCGCAGATCGCCGGATGTCGCGAGGTGGTGTTGTGTTCGCCGGCACGCGCCGACGGCCGTTGCGACGAGGCGGTGCTGTACGCGGCCCGGCTCACCGGCGTGCACAAGGTATTCAAGCTCGGTGGCGCCCAGGCGATCGCCGCGATGGCCTACGGTACCGACAGCGTGCCCCGATGCGACAAGCTGTTCGGGCCGGGCAATGCGTGGGTGACCGAGGCGAAGTTGCAGGTGTCGATCGATCCCGACGGTGCGGCGATCGACATGCCGGCCGGTCCGTCCGAGGTGCTGGTGATTGCCGACGCGGCGGCCAACCCGGCGTTCGTCGCCGCCGACCTGTTGTCGCAGGCCGAGCACGGGCCGGATTCGCAGGTGATCCTGCTCAGCCCGTCGGCCGATCTGCTGGCCAGGGCGGCGGCGGAAGTCGAGCGGCAATGCGCCGACTTGCCGCGCGCCGACATTGCGCGACAGGCGCTGGCGCAGAGCCGGCTGGTCCTGGTCGAATCGCTGGTGCAGGCGGTCGAGGTCAGCAACCGCTACGCACCCGAACACCTGATCCTGCAGGTCGCCGAGCCGCGCGAACTGCTCGAAGGCGTCGACAGCGCCGGCTCGATCTTCCTCGGCCAGTGGACGCCCGAGTCCGTCGGCGACTACTGCAGCGGCAGCAACCACGTGCTGCCCACGTACGGCCACGCGCGCAGCTACAGCGGCGTGTCGGTGGCCAGTTTCCAGAAGCAGATCAGCGTGCAGGAAGTGTCTGCCGACGGCCTGCGCCAGATCGGCCCGTGCACCGCGACGCTGGCGGCGGCCGAGCAACTGGAGGCGCACCGCCGCGCCGTGACCCTGCGACTGGAGGCCTTGGCATGAGCGTGCTCGAGCTGGCCCGGCCGGAGATCCGCGCGATGCAGCCGTATTCCTCGGCGCGCATGGAGGCCAGCGGCGGACAGGTTTTCCTCAACGCGAATGAATCGGCCTGGCCGCCGCCGGGCGACGATGGCCTGGGCTGCAATCGCTACCCGGAACCGCAGCCGGCGGCGCTGGTCGCGACCCTGGCCGCCCTGTACGGCGTGCGCCACGAGCAACTGCTGGTCGGCCGGGGCAGCGACGAAGCCATCGACCTGCTGATTCGCGGGTTCTGCCGTGCAGGCGAGGACGCGATCCTGATCCAGCCGCCCACTTTCGGCATGTACGGCGTCTGCGCCCGCATCCAGAACGCGGCAGTGATCGAGGTGGCGCTGGCGGATGACTTCACGCTGGACGTGGATGCGGTGCTCGCTGCCGTCACACCCGCGGTGAAGCTGATTTTCGTCTGCACGCCGAACAATCCCAGTGGCCAGTGCGTGCCACGCGAGGATGTCGAGCGTCTGCTGCAGCAGCTCGACGGGCGCGCCTTGCTGGTGGTGGACGAGGCGTACATCGAATTTGCCTTCGAGCGCAGCGTGGCCGATCTCATCGATCGTTACGAAGGCCTCGCCGTGCTGCGCACCTTGTCCAAGGCCTGGGCGCTGGCCGGTGCACGCATCGGCTGCCTGCTGGCCAATCCCGAAGTGATCGCGCTGCTGCGCCGGATCATGCCGCCATACCCGCTGCCGCTGCCGTGCGTGGCTGCCGCGATGGCGGCGCTTTCCGAAGCGGGGCAGGCGCAGGCGCGCGAACACCTGGCCGTGCTGCGCAACGAACACGAACGGGTGCGCGGCACGCTGGCCGCGCTGCCCTGCGTGCGCGGCGTGCTGCCGTCACAGGCGAACTTCCTCGCCGTGCGCTTCGACGACGCCGGCGCGATCTACCAGCGCCTGCTGGCCGCCGGTGTGGTGGTGCGCGACGTGCGGCGCTATCCGAAGCTGGGTGACGCCTTGCGCATCACCATCGGCACGCCGGCCGAGAACGACCGGATGCTCGCCGTCCTGGAGGGTGCGGCGACGCAAGGCCGGGATCTTTCCGGGGGAGCGGCATGAAGCAGACAAAGTTCCTCTTCGTCGACCGTGACGGCTGCCTGATCGAGGAGCCAGCCGACGAGCAGATCGACAGCTACGCGAAGCTGGCCTTGCTGCCGGGCGTGATCGCCGCGTTGCAGCGTTTCGTGGCCGCCGGCTACGAATTGGTGATGGTCACCAACCAGGATGGTCTGGGCACCGACAGTTTCCCCGAAGCCGATTTCAACGGGCCGCATGACTTGCTGCTGGGCATCCTCGCCTCGCAAGGCATCCGCTTCCGCGAGGTGCTGATCGACCGCAGTTTCCCGCACGAAGGCCTGGACACGCGCAAGCCCGGCATCGGCCTGGCCCGGCATTACCTGGCCGATGACAGCTGGAGCCGGGCCGCCTCGGCGATGGTTGGCGATCGCGAGACCGACCTGCAGTTCGCCGCCAATCTCGGCGTGCGCGGTTGTCGCGTGGGGCCGCTCGGAGTGAGCTGGGAAGCGCTGGCCCACGAACTGCTCGACGCGCCGCGTACCGCCACGGTGGTGCGCAACACGAAGGAAACCCGCATCACGGTCAGCGTGGATCTCGATCGCGTGGCCGAACCGAAGGCACATACCGGCCTGGGCTTCTTCGACCACATGCTGGAACAGATCGGCAAGCACGGCGGCTTCGCGCTGGAGCTGGCCTGCGCTGGCGACACCCACATTGACGAACACCACACCATTGAGGACTGCGCACTGGCGCTGGGCCAGGCGCTGAAGCAGGCGCTGGGCGACAAGCGCGGCATCGGCCGTTACGGCTTCACCCTGCCGATGGACGAAGCGCAAGCCAGCGCGGCGCTGGATCTGTCCGGCCGTCCCTATTTCGTGTTTGAAGGCAGTTTCCCCCGCGAGCGCGTGGGCGAGGTGCCGACCGAGCTGGTGCCGCATTTCTTCCGCTCGCTGTGCGAAACGCTGGGCGCAAACCTGCACCTGAGCGTGCGCGGCGACAACGCGCATCACATGGTCGAGGCCTGCTTCAAGGTGGTGGCGCGCAGCTTGCGCCAGGCGCTGCGCCGCGAAGGCAGCGAGCTGCCCAGCACCAAGGGTGCGCTGTAATGAGCGTGGTGCTGGTCGACGCGGGCGGCACCAATATCGGTTCGGTGCGCTATGCGTTGCAGCGGCTCGGCGTGGACGCCGCGCTGACTTCCGACGCGGCGACGATCCGCTCCGCCGACAAGGTGATCCTGCCCGGCGTCGGCGCGGCTGGCCCCGGCATGGCGCGGTTGCGCGAGCTGGGCCTGGTCGAGGTTTTGCGCGGGTTGACCCAGCCGGTGCTCGGCGTGTGCCTGGGCATGCAGTTGCTGTGCGCGCATTCGGAGGAGGGCGATACCGCATGCCTCGGGGTGATTCCCGCGCCGGTTCGACGCTTCGTCGAAGCGCCCGGCCTGCGCGTGCCGCACATGGGCTGGAACGCGTTGTCGATCCGGCGGAAACATCCGCTGCTGGCCGGGCTCGACGACGGCGAGCAGGCCTACTTCGTGCACAGCTACGCCGTGCCGACGGGGGAATGGACGCTGGCCGACAGTGATTACGGCGAGCCGTTCTCCGCAGTGATCGCCCGCGACAATTTCCACGGCATGCAATTCCACCCCGAGCGCTCCGCCGCCGTCGGCGCGAAGCTCCTGCAGAATTTCCTCGACCTATGAGTTTCGACATCATTCCCGCCATCGACCTGCGCGGCGGCCAGGTGGTGCGCCTGAAGCAGGGCGACTATGCGCAGCAGACGACTTACGCGGCCGATCCGCGCGAGCTGGCAAAGCGCTACGCGCAGGCCGGCGCAGCATGGCTGCACCTGGTCGACCTGGACGGTGCGCGCTCGGGCCGGCTCGACAATCTCGCGGTGATCGCGTCGATCGCTGCCGACGGCATGGCGATCCAGGCCGGCGGCGGCGCGCGCGAGGAAGCCGATCTGCAGCGACTGTTCGATGCCGGCGTGCAGCGCGTGGTGCTGGGCAGCGTGGCGATCCGCGATCCCGAACGCGTCGCCGGATGGCTGGCCAAATACGGCACGGAACGCCTGACCCTCGCGCTGGACACGCGCCATGTCGACGGACGCTGGGCGCTGCCCAGCGCGGGCTGGACCGAAGTCGAGGCGCGTACGCTGGACGAACTGGCGCCGTGGTATGCCGCCCGCGGTGCGCGCCACCTGCTGTGCACCGACATCGACCGCGACGGCATGCTGGCCGGTTTCAATCTCGATCTCTATCGCCATCTTGCCGAGTCCGTTCCGTCGCTGGCGGTGCAGGCTTCCGGCGGCGTGCGTTCGCTGGACGACATCCGCGCGGCGCGCGAAGCCGGCGCATGTGGCGTGATTCTCGGCCGCGCGCTGCTGGAAGGACGCTTCACGGTCGAGGAAGCACTCGCATGCTGAGTCGCCGCATCATCCCCTGCCTCGACGTGCGCGATGGCCAGGTGGTCAAGGGCGTGCGCTTCCGCGATCACGTGGTGATGGGTGAGATCGTGGATCTCGCGCTGCGCTATCGCGACGAAGGCGCCGACGAACTGGTGTTCTACGACATCACCGCCAGCCCCGAAGGGCGCAGCGTGGATCGCGGCTGGGTCGAGAAGGTTGCCCGCGTGATCGACATTCCGTTCTGCGTCGCCGGCGGCATCCGCTCGGTCGACGAGGCCCGCGCCGTGCTGCACGCGGGCGCCGACAAGATCTCGGTGAACTCGCCCGCGCTGGAACGCCCCGCGCTGATCGACGAACTGGCTGCCGCGTTCGGCGTGCAGTGTGTGGTGGTCGGCATCGACTCGTTGCGCGACGCCGATGGTGAATGGCGCGTGCGCCAGTACACCGGCGACCCCACGAAAACCCAGGCGCTGGCACGCCGCACGCTGGACTGGATGGTCGAGGCACAGCAGCGCGGTGCGGGCGAGATCGTGCTGAACTGCATGGGCAGCGACGGCGTGCGCGCGGGTTACGACCTCGAACAACTCTCCGTCGCCCGGGCAATCTGCCACGTGCCGCTGATCGCCTCCGGTGGCGCCGGCGCGCCGGAACATTTTCGCGATGCCTTCGTTGATGCCGACGTCGACGGCGCGCTGGCCGCCAGCGTGTTCCACTCCGGCGCCATCGCGATCCCCGCACTCAAGCACTACCTGCACGAATGTGGCGTAGTGGTGCGCCTGTGAGGAAGCAATGATGAGCGATAATACCGATACCAGCCGCCTCGACTGGGCCAAGGGCGATGGCCTGCTGCCGGCGATCGTGCAGCACTGGTTCACCGGCGAAGTGCTGATGCTGGGCTACATGACGGCCGCGGCGCTGGCCGAAACGCAGCGCAGCGGCCACGTCACCTTCCACAGCCGCAGCAAGCAGCGGCTGTGGACCAAGGGCGAAAGCTCGGGTCACGTGCTCGTGCTGAAATCCATCCGCATCGACTGCGACGCCGACACCTTGCTGATCCAGGCCGACCCACGCGGCCCCACCTGCCACACCGGCACCTCCAGCTGCTTCGGCGACAGCGCCGACGTGCGCCCGCCGCTGGGCTTTCTCGCCGAACTCGATGCATTGGTGGCGCAGAGGCACGCCGAGCGCCCCGAAGGCAGCTACACCACCAGGCTATTCGACGGCGGCATTCGCCGCATCGCGCAGAAGGTGGGCGAGGAGGGTGTCGAGACGGCGCTGGCCGCCGTGGCGCAGGGAGATGACGAGTTGCTGGGCGAAGCTGCGGACCTGGTGTTTCATCTCACCGTGGCGTTGCGGGCCCGCGGGTTATCACTGGCGGATATGGCGGACGTGCTTGCCAGGCGGCATCGGCAATCAACGTGATGCTGCGCCGGCCTCCCGGCTGGGTCGATATCGCTGCTGCAATCACCATGCACTCATGACTCGTTGAGTCCATGGATATCCGCAATGATGTCCTGCTTTCACGGTGGCAGGGCGTAGCGAGCATCGACAGGTTTCGTCGATCCGGTAGGATCATGACAGGGCGGCGACGCTGGCGGCCAGGGTCGGCTTGGCACGGTGCACCTCCAGTTCGATGCTGCAGAGGTCTAACGCCCGTATGCTGGTGGTCACGAAGTCGATGAATGCCCGGATCCGCTTGGGCAACTGCTGCCGGCTCAGGTAGCACAGGTAGTGCCCGCGGTCGTCAGGTGCGAGGTGTGCCAGACAGGCCACCAGTGTGCCGTCGCGCAGCGCTTCGCTCGCCTGGTATGCCGGCAGTTGGGCCAAGCCCTGGCCATCAAGCACCGCCCGCATGGCAAGTGACGAGTCATTGACAACGATGGCCCCGTTCGGTGTGATGCTGCGCTGCTGGCCGTCGATCTTGAAATCCCAGCTCTGCAGCCGGCCATTGGCAAGACGCTGGTTGATGCATGAGTGGGAGGCCACCTCATCGATCGAATGCGGCAAACCATGCTGGCGTGCGTACTTGGGCGACGCGCAGACATGCAGTTGCATCGGGATCAGTTGCTTGGCGATGATCTGGCTGTCGTCCAGACGGCCGTCACGGAAGGCGACATCGAAGCCGTCGCTTGCCAGGTCCACCATGCCATCCTCGAGCAGCAACTCAAGCGTCACCGCGGGGTAACGTGTGCGAAATTCGGCCATCAGCGGCGCGACAACCTTGCGGCCAAATCCGTGGGGAGCGCTGACCTTCAACCGTCCGCGCGGAGGGCCATCGCGCAGATCGCGCATCTCTTCGAGTGCCTGCAGGATTCGATCGACCCCGGGACGGCAGTTACGGTAGAACAGCTCGCCTTCGCGAGTGATCGATGTGGCGCGCGTGGTACGGCAGAACAGGCGGGTGCCGATCTGGCCCTCGAGCTTCTGCACGCTACGGCTCACCGCCGATCGGCCAATCCCCAGCCTGTCGGCAGCACGGGAAAAACTGCCTTCGTTGGCTACGGTGAGGAAGGCGATCACGCCGGCATAGCTGGCCGTAAGGCTGGATGCCAGGAGATCCTGGTGGTCGGATTCGGACAGCCACGGTGGCGACGGGATATTGGGCATGGCAAGACTCATTCTGGTCCGTGCGGTTGTGTCAGGCTGGCAGCAATGTCCCTTCTGCGATATCCCATGTCAGGTCAGTCGTCGGCCCCTCGATCCGGGGTGTGGGTCTTGATGTGGATGACTCGACGGCCGTAGCGCCGGGCATCGATCGAGAACGCGCCGGGGCCGATCAGCGCGATCGCCGCACAGCAGCCGACATGCCCGGCAAGGAGCAGTTGCTGAGTTGGACCGACCGCGGTCAGAACGACGGCAACACCCGAGCCGAGAAGCAGGGCGGCCCATGGTGTTGCCAGCCCGAGCAACAGGAGCAGGGCCACCAACGCGGCGGCCAGGTAAAGGATGCTGGTGTCGAGAAGGCCAATTGGCAGCATTGCCGCGATACCAAAAGCGACAAAGGCATAACCCGTGCGTACCAGCAGCAAGGCCAGCCCGGCGGCACCATCAGGGTAACGGCATGCGTAATTGCTCATGCCGCGAAGATATCGCCATATCGGTTGTTCGCGAGGCCCCTGTCGAGGGAGGTGTGATCCCCCCGATCGAGGGTAGGATATCCGTCGCCCATCAGGTGGATGGCAAGGCTGGCTCGCCGGGCGAGGCCGGGGATCGATCGAAGCGATGTGGCTATTCAAAACCTTTTTGTTCGCAGTCTTGGCCACGCTACCCCTGATGACGGCTGCGGAAGAGCCTCGCTCCCTTGCGCACTATTCTCACCAGCGCTGGATCGAGGGAAGCGAGGCGCCGGTACCCGTGCAGGCCATGGCGCAGGGAAGGGACGGCTTCCTTTGGCTTGCAACGGGCGAAGGGCTGTTCCGCTTCGACGGGATCCGCTTCGAACGGATCGAAGCGGAAGGCAGTGACCGGAAGAACGACCTGCCAAGCGCGCTGCTGGTGACGAAAAGCGGCGACGTCTGGACCAATTTCGAAACCTCGTACCGTTTCGGAGTCTATCGACTGGGCACGCTTCACATCCTGGATGGCCCACCTGCCCCGAGCCGGATCGTCGAGATGGTGGAAGGGTTAGATGGCTCGGTATGGGCGCTGACAGCGAATTTCAATGCGGAAGTGCTCCGTTACCGCGACGGGCGATGGAGAACGTTCAACGCGGCCGATGGTCTTCCGCTGAGCAATTCCGCGAACATGCTGGTGGCGGTCGATGGCGCGATCTGGATCGCATGCAGCGATGCAGTCGCGCGACTGGCACCGGGCGCCGAGCGGTTCGAGATCTATCGCCGGACGTCCCCAGCCATGCTGTCGCAGGACCCGGATGGGCGGATCTGGCTCACGGAGGGTGGCAAGAGTTATCCCATTACCGGACCGGGCGGGCAGGGCGCACCGGTATCGTTGCGCGCACCCTATCGCACTGGCGACGGAGATACCCGGGGAGCGCCGCTGTTCGACCGGGAAGGAAATCTCTGGATCGCGACCCGCCATAACGGCGTGCGGCGCTTCGCGGTGCCGGCAGCTACGCCCGGCGGTGGCGGCAATGAGCCCGAATCCTTCACCAGCCGGGACGGCTTGTCCTCGGATGTGACGAACCAGATTCTGGAGGACCGGGAGGGAAATGTATGGGTGGGAACCGAAGGTGGCCTCGACAAGTTCCGCCCCGCCACCCTGGTCGCCGAGCCGTCGCTCGGGTCTCCCGCGGTCTTTGGCGACAAACTGCTTGCTGCGTCCGATGGCAGCGTCTACATCGGCCAGGCGCGCACCGTCTATCGCGTCAAGCCCGGCGGAGTGCCCGAGCCGATCCTGCGCCATGTCGTGGAGCCCGAGAGTCTTTGCGAGGCCCCGGGCGGGGCGATCTGGATTGGTTTTTCGAAGCAGATCGTGGTGTGGGCCGACGGCGCTGTCCGCAAGACGATCGAACGCCCTGATCGGGACGCCAGTCACAACGTCATCTACGATTGTGCCTTTGATGGGAGCGGCGACTTCTGGATCTCCGCGGCCGGGGGAGGCGTGCACCGATACAGCAACGGCACATGGGAGGCAGTGCTGGCGCCAGGCGATCGTGCCGACTTCTATCCGACCTCCATGGTCCGAACGCCACAGGGAGGCGTCGTTGTCCAGACCGGAGACAGGCTGGTCTGGATCGATCATTCCGGCCGACACTTCACGCATCTCGACTTCGGGCTGGGCCCGATCAAGGTCCTCACGCTCTGCTCGAATGCAGACGATGTCCGTGCCGCCGGCGCCTTCGGACTGTCGCGGTTCCGCGCGGGGGAGGTTGAAACGCTCCGGGCGGAGCCGGTGTCGGCGAGGAGCCGCATCAACGGGATGGTGCGAACGGCGGAAGGTGATACCTGGCTCGCCTATCCCAAGTCGCTGGTCCGCTTTCGGTCCGGCGAGCTTGAGCGTGCATTCCGCGACGGGAAATTCCCGACGCCGCAGCTGTCGCTCGGCTTTGGCGACGGTCTGAGAAGCCGCCCGCATTCGCATTCTCAACGTTCCATGGTGCGCGGCGGCGATGGGCGCCTGTGGGTCGCGACGGAGACGGGGACGCTGTGGATGGACCCCGCTCACATTGTCCGCAACGAGCTGCCTCCGGGGGTTGCGATCAAGTCGATCACCGTCGATGGGCACATGCACCGGGATCCCGGAGGGCTGGAATTGCCTGCGGCGGCGGCCAATGTCCAGCTGGATTTCGCAGCGCTGAGCTTCGCCGATCCTGGCCGTGTCAGTGTGCGGTACAAGCTTGAGGGTTTTGACCAGGACTGGGTCGACCCCGATGCGCGACGGCAGGCGTTCTATACCAACCTGCCGCCCGGCAAATACACGTTCCGCGTCATCGCCGCCAACAACAACGGCGTCTGGAACAGGGCTGGCGCATCGCTGGACTTCGAGATACCGCCCACCTTCATCCAGTCGACGTGGTTTCTGTTGTTCTGCTCCGTGCTGGCAGTCTTCGTACTATGGGTCCTGTATCGGCTGCGAGTGGCCCAGATCAGCCGCCGTATCCATGGCACGCTGAATGAGCGGGTCAAGGAGCGCGAGCGCATTGCACGAGAGCTGCATGACACTCTGCTGCAGGGCGTCCAGGGATTGATGCTTCGTTTTCAGGCAACTGCGGACCGGATTGCCGGTGACGAAAAATCGCGGGTGCAACTCGAGATGGCGCTGGCGGCGGCCGACGACGTCGTGGTCGATGCCAGAAACCGCGTGCGGGACCTGCGTGGCGCGGAAGACCCGAGTGACCTATGCATGCTGATCGAGCAGCTTGTCGCTGACGTACCGTTCGATCCGCCCATCCCCGTTCGCATCGTGGTCGAAGGAAAGCCGCGGCTGCTGCATCCACTGGTCGCTGCGGAAATCAAGAGAATAGTGCGCGAGGCGCTTCTCAACATCGCCAATCACGCTGGTGCCTCGTCTGCCGAAGTCGCGATTGGCTTCGAGCGCCGACACCTGGCCATACGCACACGGGATGACGGCATCGGCATCTCCCCCGAGGTACTGGCGCTCGGACACCGCGACGGGCACTTCGGCATGATCGGCATGCGCGAACGCGCCGAGAAGATCGGGGGAGTCATGACGATCAGCAGCAGACGCGGCATGGGCTCCGAGATCACGCTCACCCTCCCGGCAAGACTGGCTTTCGTGAGGCGCAGGCCACACCATCTGGTCTGGCTGCCGTGGCCAAGGCGAAGGAACCCGATCGATGAGTGACCAGAAGATCCGAATTCTCGTTGTCGATGACCATCCCGTCCTGCGGGACGGGGTGGCAGCCATCCTGGAGAACCAGCTCGACATGGAGTTGGCGGGTGAGGCGCGCAACGGGGAAGAGGCGGTCGAGCGTTTTCGCGCGCTGCGCCCGGACGTGACGCTGATGGATCTGCAGATGCCTGGAATGAATGGCGTTGACGCGATCGCCGCGATCCGGGCCGAATGTCCTGGCGCCAGAATCATTGTGCTGACCACCTACAGCGGTGACGCGCAGGCAGTGCGCGCATTGAAGGCGGGTGCGGTCGGGTATCTGCTCAAGAACAGCCTGCGGGTCGAACTGATGGATGCAATTCGTGACGTCCATCGCGGCCAGCGCCGGGTGCAGCGCGACATTGCCGATGAGATTGCGCTGCATGTGGTCGACGAAGCGCTTACCGAACGTGAAACCTCGATCCTGCGGCTGGTGGCGATCGGAAAGGCGAACAAACAGGTGGCGTCGGAGCTTGGCTTGTCCGAAGAGACGATCAAGGGGCACCTGAAGAACATCTTCTCCAAGCTTGATGTCGCGGATCGTACGCATGCGGTCACGGTGGCGGCGCGACGGGGCATCATCGAGCTGTGAACTTCGGCCGCAATAGTCGGGGCATGATCCACCTGTGGCGTGTGAACAGCGTGGTGCTGGAGTACGCCGGGTCAGTCTGCAACCGCGCGCATCACCGTACGACGCGAGGGGACGTCGGCGCAGGGATGGGTGATCCGGCTGTTTCCAGCGCGTGCAGGAAGCCTCTCTGCCATTTGCCCGTGTCGTTCTCCCGCAATCGATTGATCAACACATGCCAGCGTTCCACGCGTTCACCGAGCGGCATGTCCGATGCAGTGACGATGGCATCGGCGACGTCGTCCAGGTCCAGCGGGTTGACGATCAGTGACTCCTTCATTTCGCAGGCGGCTCCTGCAAAGGCCGATAGCACAAGCACCCCGGGATTCTTCCCGTCCTGAGCGGCGACAAATTCCTTCGCCACCAGGTTCATGCCATCACGCAGTGGCGTTACCAGGGCAACGCGTGCCATGCGGTAGAAGCCGGCCAAGGTGTCGTGGGTGAAGTTGCGATTGACGTAACGCAAAGGCGTCCAGTCGGGTTCCGCATGGCTGCCGTTGAGGTGGCCCGCAATCTGTTCCAGCTGGCTGCGCAGTGTCTGGTATTCGGTCACTTCGCAACGCGAGAGGGGAGCTATCTGTAGAAAGGTCAGCTTGCCCTTCCGCGTGGGGTGGCGTTCCAGGTAGCGCTGGAAGCTCTGGAAGCGCTCAGGCAATCCCTTGGAGTAGTCCAGGCGGTCAACGCCGATGGCCAGTTGCCGCGGCATCACGCTCTTGCCGAGGGCGCGTACGACGGGTTTGCGGGTGGCCTCGGCGGCTTGATGGGCGATCAGCTCGGTATCGATGCCGATTGGAAAGGCACCAATGCGAAAGCCGTGGCCATCGGCGGCCCGCAATTCGGTGGGGCCAGCTTCTGCGCACCCGCCAAACAGTAGTGCATAGGTCCGGAAGCGCTCGACATCACCCTGGGTCTGGAAGCCCACCAGATCGCACGCGTGGAGAAGGCAGATCAGCCGGCGGTGATCCGGCAAGGCCTGGACCAGGTCAGCCGACGGCATCGGTACGTGCAAAAAGAAGCCGATCCTGCAGCCGATGCCCAACTCGCGGAGCATCGATGCCAGCGGAATCAGGTGGTAGTCGTGGATCCACAACGTGTCGTTGTCGCGCAGCAACGGTGCCAGCTTCCCGGCGAACATCCGGTTCACGCGCAAATAGCCGTCACGGCTTTTCCGATCGCAATCGACCAGGTCGACACGTGAGTGCAGCAACGGCCACAGCGTGCGATTGGAAAAGCCGTTGTAATAATCGTCATGATCGCGCTGGGAAAGGTTCGTGGTCACGAAGCGGATGTTCCCGGTGCGCTGATGATGGAGTTCACCGTTTGGCTCCGACGTGATCTTTCCGCTCCAGCCGAACCACACGCCACCTCGTGCATGCAGCGCAGCGAGCAGACAGATGGCCATTCCGCCGGCGCGATTCTCGCCGGGAAGGGCCACCCGATTGGAAACCACGACCAGACGGCTCATGAGGTTCTCGCTCGCGTGCAGAGAGGTGGTGGGTACATGGCAGCCCGCCGCGAGCGCGGGTCAGGCCGATTCCCTAAGCGACAAGGCCTGTTCCGGCGATGCTTGTTGACTGGCGATCGACAACTTCAGTGCGAAGTCGGTCCTGTTGCCGATGGCACGGAACGGTTCGCTCAGAAGCTGGCCAGGATCCACCGTCTCCACGCTGGTGTCCTTCAGGAGCCGCCGATAAAGGCCTTGCGGCGTCCAGGCCCAGTACGACCTGCCGAGCAGAAAGGCCATCAGCACCGCGCAGTTCGACCATCCGCGCAGCTGCGTGCCCCGGCCCGGAATTGCCTCCCGTACCTTGAGGACATGACCGGTTGCGCCCCAGCGCAGGAACCTGCCCGCTTCCTCGAACGTGAGGACGTTGACCATCAGGCGGGTCCACCATGGCTCAACCAGCAACCAGCTGTTGTCGTCGAGTTTGCGGATGGCGAACACGTGTTTGTGCTTCTTGTGGGCGAAACGATGCCACCACTGCGGATACAGGCCCGGGACAAAGCAGATCAGCCATTCGGCTGCCGGCAAAGTGACCGGCGAGCCGTTCTCATCGATGTCGATGGTGGGCTGGTTGATCGCATCGGTCACATCGTCGGGATCACGAACGTCGAAAGCTGCGAATGTCGGCCTCAGCGTCATCGCTTTCAAACTGTTGAGCAGTGGGAACATGTTTGGCTCCTTTCTCGATTCCGTGACAGGGCCATTCGACGAACCGGGGATGCAGCCCTGTTGAGATCACTTTAGGGTTGCGGCCGCGGCGTCGGAAGCCATGGACGTGTGTTCGCCGTGTTCCATGCGCGGAACCAATACCCAAGACGTGCATCGTGGCGAAGCTTCGTCATGACTACGGGAAGATGGCGCAGGGCCGATTGACGGACCGCGACAGGGTGCGGAACAATCAGGGCGATCCTCTTCGATGCGCCCTTCATGTCGCGATGAGTTGCCCGATCTCCTGCGCGACAAAGTCCGTGAGTAGCCTGACCCTGGAAGGCGTGAGCTTGCCGAAGGCGTGCAGTGACAGCAGCGGCAGCGAGGTCAGGCGCTGATTGCGCATGAGCTGGATCAGGTCGCCGCGATCGAGATCCGCCTGCACTGTGCACGTCATCAAATGGGCGACGCCCATACCGCTGAGCGCGGCTGCGCGCAATCCGAAACCCGTGTCCAGGCCGATGCGGCCCCGCGGCGTGATCGTGCTGCCGTCCGCGAACGTGAGCGGCAGTGTCCTGCCGGCAAGCAGGTAGCGGACAAATGGCAGTTCGCGCAGTTCCCGGATGGAGCGTGGCATGCCTGTCTTCCGCAGCAATGCCGGAGCTGCCACCAGCGACATCTCCAGCCGGGCGAGCGTCCGCATCTTCAGCTCGCTCTCCACGGTGGTGCCCACGCGGAACACCACGTCGTACCCCTCGCCGATCACGTCGACGTGGCGATCCGACAGTGCCAGGTCCAGTTCCAGCTGCGGATGCAGCGCCATGAACTTCGTGGTGATCGGCTCCATCAGCAGACGCCCGAGCTCGCTGGGCATGCTTACGCGCAGGCGACCATGGACGCCACCCCCGGAACGGATCGCATCGGCCGATTCCTCGATGTCGCGTACCGGTGACGCGACGCGATCAAAGAACGCCTGCCCATCCGGAGTGAGGCCAAGTGTGCGCGTCGATCGACGGAACAGCTGCGCGCCGAGTTCGGCTTCCAGCCGCCGGATCGCCTTCGAGATCGCCGACGGCGTGGTGCCCGTGTTGCGCGCCGCCGCGCTGAAGGAGCCGGCTTCCACCGCCCGCACGAACGCGACGAGGCCGGCCGACTGATTGAGCAGGCTGGACACTATGGCCTCCGTGGCACAGCTGATGTGCCGGATGCGGGACTGGTTGGTGGCGAGGACCGCCGCATATCTTGCCCACCATCAACTACACGGGACACGAGATGAATCGTCTGCAAGGCAAGACCGCCCTGATCACGGGTGGCAACAGCGGGATCGGCTTGGCGACGGCGGAACGGTTCGCCGCCGAAGGCGCACGGGTGATCGTGACCGCACGGCGGCAAAGTGTCCTCGACGCAGCAGTCCGGCGCATCGGGCACGGTGCGATCGGCATCCGCGGCGACGTCGCGGACATCGAACACCATGCCGCCTTGGCCGATGAACTCCGCGAGCGTTTCGGCGCACTCGACATCTACGTGGCGAACGCGGGCGTCAACACGATCACGCCCAGTGCGCAGGTGACGCCGGAGGAGTTCGACGCCCAGTTCAACGTCAATGCGCGCGGCGTGTTCTTCGGTGTCCAGCACGTCGCGCCGATCATCCGCGATGGCGGCAGCATCGTGTTGATCAGCTCGCTTGCCGCCACCAGGGCGCTCGATGGTCATGCCGTCTACGCCGGCTCGAAGGCCGCCATCCGGGCGTTTGCGCGCCATTGGGCGCTCGAGTTCAAGGCCAGGAGGATACGCGTCAACGTGCTCAGCCCGGGGCCGGTCGATACATCGATCCTGGAGAAGATGGGCATCCCCGAAGCCGATCGGCCCGGCTTCGTCAAGGCGATGGCCGGGATGATTCCGGCCGGCCGCTTCGGCGAAGCGGACGAGTTGGCACTGGCCGCCCTTTACCTGGCTTCGGACGAAAGCCGCTTCGTCAACGGCATCGAACTGCTGGTCGACGGCGGCATGTCGCTGAACTGATCCCACCCATCCCGAACACAAGGCAGGAAGAACATGACAACCACGCACAATCCGGAAATTCTCGATTTCATCGAACGACTGGCCGACACCGGAAGCCATTACCGCATGGAGGAAATGGAGCGCCTCTACCTGGACGATCTCGGTTTCCTCGTGCTCACTCCCCAAGGAAGCATCGCGCGTTTCTCGAAGGCGGAAATGCTTGGCGAGTTCAGGAGCCGTCGTGACGCCGGCGAACCGCCGTTGTCGACCGAGAAGCGCGTTCTGCACGTTGAGGAGCAGGGCGACGACGCGACCGCCGTGCTGTATCGGCGGATGAGCGATCAGGCCGACCCGGCCCTGTACGAGCTGCGCCTGCGCAAGGTTGATGGCACGTGGCTGGTCGCCGGGGAGACGGTCATGCCATGGCCGGACCTGGCCACGGCCCGGGGCTTCCTGCCGCCGCGCACGAAATAGGTCGGCAGGCTGGCGAGTGCGGGATCCGTACCTGCGGATTCCGCATTTTCCCGGTTGCCATCCGGCGTGATCCTGCAAGGCTTGGCGAGGTGCCATCTTCAGCCGGCTCAGGGATCGAGCGAAACCACGCAATCGATACCCGCGCGCGCCATCTTGGCGTACGGACAAAGGCGTTCGGTATGGCGCACCAGTTCGGCGGCCACGGTCCGATCGACACCGGGAAGGCGAATGCGGATGTCCGCCGACAGCATGAACATGCCGTCGACCGGGTCCCTGCCGAAGGCAACCCTGGCCACGACTTCGGCATCGGGAATGGCTACCTTGGCCCGTGCTGCAAGCAGGCTCAACGCGCCATGGAAGCAACCGGCGAAGGCCGCTGCGAACAGCTGTTCCGGATTGGTGCCGCCGCCTGAGCCACCCAGTTCTTCAGGCATGCGCAACTGTACGTCGAGCATGCCGTCGTCGGAACGCGCCACGCCCGACGCGCGCGCGTGCCTCGCCTCGCCGCCGTTGACGAAAACGGTACCGATATAGAGCGGCAGGAATTCCGTCCCGAAGTGCTTGTCGAGCAGGGAAACGGGAGGCGGTTGCGGCTTGGTCATGGATAAGGTTCGTCGTGCGTTGGAGATGTGCTGCGGGTGATGTGTCGTGCATGGATGACACGCTGCGCCGAATGGTTCGTCACGGGGAGCCGGCGTTACCGCGTACATGGTTCCGGGCAGTTCGCACCGCGTTGCCGCCGGAATCCTCATTGACGGATGCTCAGCGGGAAACTGCGCGAGCGGTCGCCGGGCCCTCGGCAGTTGCCAGGCGGTCGGCGAATGGCGAGCGGCTGAGCCAATCGTGGAAGTCCAGCACGCCGATGCGCGCTGGATCGGTGGGCAGCAGGGTGTCCGGTTCCAGCCTGGCGCCGAAATACAGGGCGGCGGGATCGGCAATCACATGTCGCGGATCGCCGATGATCGCCAGGAAGCGGCGGACCCATTCAGCCAGCGGCGCCTTGTCCGGCCCGGCGATCTCCACCACGTCGTTGCGTGGTGTGCCGCGTGCATAGTCACTCACCGCATCGGCCACGTCGTCGGAGGCGATCGGCTGCATCAGTCCGGTCGAAAGGTGAACCTCCCGATCGCCGGCGCCTTCATCGGCGATGCCGTTGAGGAACTCGAAGAACTGGGTGGAGCGGACGATGGTGTACGGCACGCCGCCCGCACGCACCAGCGCCTCCTGGGCCATCTTGGCGCGGATGTAGCCGCTGGCCGAGAACGCCGGCCGGTCGGTGCCCACTACCGACAAGGCCACGTGGTGTTGCACGCCGGTTGTCCGTTCCGCGGCGAACAGGTTGCGTCCCGATTTTTCGAAGAAGTCGAGCACGGCCCGATCCTCGAACGATGGTGAGTTGGCGAGATCGATCACCGTGTGCACGCCAGACATGGCTGCGTCGAGGCCTTCGCCGGTCACCGCGTTGACGCCGGACGACGGCGAGGCGGCGAACACTTCATGGCCGAGTTGGCGCAGCCGGTCCACCACCTTGCTTCCGATCAGGCCGGTGCCGCCGATGACGACGATTTTCATGATCCACCTCTTGCTGGTGACGGCGCCATCGGGCGCCTTGACGCCATCCTAGGTGCCGGTGCCGGCGGTCGATAGGTCACGCGCTGGCAGCAGCATGTTGCCCCGAGCGCAACAATCCACCGGATCACGACACCTTGCCGAGCGTCGATTCCGCATTCGTGTCAACAACGGATTTGTCGGTTTATTGGTGCGCCGCAATCAACACGGAGCGTCGGTTTCCGTGGCTACCGACGGGGTTGGTAGGCGCCTAGGCTGAAAGCCGTCACGCCATTGAGCGCGAGCGGGCCCTCAGCCGATCTGGGGACAGCATCACTCAACGAGGAACGCAACCATGACCCAACGTGTCGATTATCAAAAACAGGCGCCCGAGCTTTTCCATGGGCTGGTCGCCCTGAACATGCTGGTGAACAAATCCAGCATCGAGGAATCCATCTGCGACCTGGTCGATATCCGCGCATCGCAGATCAACGGCTGCGGCTTCTGCCTGGACATGCACATCAAGCAGGCCGTGATGCACGGCGAGCGGCCGCTGCGCCTGCATCATCTGGCGATCTGGCGCGAATCCACGCTGTTCTCGCCGCGCGAGCGCGCTGCGCTGGCCTGGACCGAGGCGCTCACCCAGTTGTCGCCGCAGGGCGTTTCCGACGAGGTCTACGAACGCGTGCGCACCCAGCTGTCGGAAAAGGAGATCACCGATCTCAGTTACGCGGTGATGGCCATCAATGCCTGGAACCGCATCAACGTGGCTTTCAGGAGCGTTCCCGGCTCGCTCGACAAGGCATTCGGCCTGGACAAGGCCGGCCTGGCTTGACCGACTCACAACGCGGCGATGATTCGTCCGTCGCCGCGGCCATCCACTGCAAGGAGACAACCATGCGAGCATTCAGGATTCTGGGGCTGTTGAGCCTCTTCGTAGCTGGCGCGGCTCTCGCGCATTCGCCGGCACCGGCGCACGGGCCGGCGCAACCACCAGCCGCCGAAGTCGCGGCATTGATGACCAAGGCGCTCTCCGACTATCCGGGCAAGGAGGCGCTGATGATCAGCGTCACCTATCCGCCGGGCGCGGTCGACCCGGTGCATCGTCACGATGCTCATGCCTTTCTCTATGTTCTTGAAGGCTCGATCGTGATGGGTCTGAAGGGCGGCAAGGAAGTCACCCTGACGCCCGGCCAGACGTTCTATGAAGGACCGAACGACATCCACACCATTGGCCGCAACGCCAGCCTCACCAAGCCGGCGAAGTTCCTGGTGGTGCTGCTGAAAAACCAGGACGAGGACGTGGTGCTGCCGGTCGATTGAGCAGGTCGCCCAGTGTTCATGACCTGCCCGGAGCCTGGCGAGGGCAGGTTTGGCGTGCTGCTGGGCCTGCGTACACGGCCACGCCGGGAGACTCCTGACAGTCTCCCGGCGTGGCCGTGTCGCGGGCGCGGGATGCAGCAGCACTGCGTCCCGCACGGCAACTCAGTTTCCTCCGCTCGCCCCGGGACGGTTCTGCGTATAGCTCAACGGCACGTAGACGTAGCCGCTGCCGTCTTCGGCTCGTGCGACGTGACCGAATGACGGGAATGACAGATGTGCCGCGCCGATCAGGTAGCCCTGTCTTGCCGCATCGGCGAACGCCGCCTCACGCACGCGTTCGGCCTCGCGGTTGTCGCTGTCCCAGACGATGCGCACGGACGGATCGCGGAACTGCATCACCGCCGAATGCACCACGTCGCCCCACAGGACCAGCTTCGCGCCCTTGCTCTCCACTGCGAAAAAACTGTGGCCAGGAGTGTGTCCCGGGCGGGGGATCGCGCGGACGCCGGGGGTGATCTGCGTCTCGCCGTCGAACAGCTGCAGCTTGCCCGCAGCGACATAAGGCTCGAACGTCTTGCGGGCAACGTCGAAGCTGACCCGGACGGCCGCCGACGCCCCGGATTCGTTCGCGTGATTCATCCAATAGTCGTACTCGGCCTTGTCGACGTGCAGGGTTGCGTTTGGAAACGCCCGTTGGCCGTTCTGCAGCAGGCCGCCGATGTGGTCGACGTGCATGTGAGTGATCACGACCTCATCGACCTGCTCGGGCGCATAGCCCGCAGCTCGCAAACCGGCGATGGTGTGTCCCAGGTCGGGACCATAGAACTTGCCGGCGCCCGCATCCACCAGCACCAGCCTGGTGCCGGTGTTGATGAGGAACTGGTTCATCGATGATTCAACCGGAAGCTTCTGAAAAGCCTTCCGGTACTGCGTCCTGATCGTGTCGGGGGAAGCGCCGATCAACAACTGGTCCATCGGGAAATCGATCGTGCCGTCACTCAGTGCAGTCACCTCGAAGTCGCCCAGCATCAGGCGGTAATAACCCGGTGCCTGGGCGCGCACCAGGGGTGCGGCGGATGCGGCGCCGGCGGTGAGCATCGGGCCGATGCCAAGGGCCAGCGCGCTGGCCAGCATGGTGCGGGCGAATCGATAGGTTGGGAACATCATGAATCCTCCGGGAAAGGGCAGTATTGGGTGAGTCGAAACGTTCAACGGACGTCTTTCGGGACGTTCCGGCGATGCGGTTTCGATGTGTTGACAACCGGCGTGCGCACGGCTGTTGCGACGAAGCGGAGAGAGGCAGCAGTTCACCGCGCCGTCTGTGGCGGCGCTCCCGCTTCCGGCGACAGGGACGGGCCGATGTGGAAGACCACGACGGCATCCATCGCAGGCTTTGGTGGCGAGTCCATCGCTGTCTCGAAATGCCTGCCCGGGCGATTTCCGGCAGGGTCTTCCAGGGTGCCGCGCACGGCCAGCCGATAGGTGCCGGCCTGCCATGGGGCGTCCGGGACAAACGTCCATGTGGTCTCGCCATCCTTCAGCGCCGCACGACCGTCCACGATGCGATTGTCGGCGGCGACGATCGTGACGTAGTCCGTGTCGCGGCCATCGATCGGAGCATCCAGCGCGACGACCAGCGGCTGGCGGGTCGCAACGCGGACCGGGGACAGTCGCCACGCCGATACCATCGGGCCGTTTGCGTCCGTCGATCCGACATGCCACCGCCGGACGGGACGTTCATCGAGGGTGAGGAGCACATCATCTCCCGTACTCAGGATCGGTCCCAGCTTTTCCCTCGCGACCAACCCGGTCTTTACCCGCCCCGGATGGAACAGAAGGGTCAGGATCCGGCCGTCCGGGGACCACAGTTCCTGCGGCAGGAACGGCTGCTGCAGCAGCGTTCCGTCGAGATGCGCCAGTCCGATCCTTGGCAGCACCGGCCCTTCGACCGGTGCTGCGAACTCGATCGACAGCCGCAGCA
Source organism: Rhodanobacter sp. Root179 (assembly GCF_001428465.1). Classification (NCBI taxonomy): domain Bacteria; kingdom Pseudomonadati; phylum Pseudomonadota; class Gammaproteobacteria; order Lysobacterales; family Rhodanobacteraceae; genus Rhodanobacter; species Rhodanobacter sp. Root179. The sequence continues at coordinate 150,213 of NZ_LMHR01000088.1, forward strand.
GGTTCGCAGGCACCTCGGCTGCGGACGGCCACACCTGGATGACGCGCGCTTCCGGGACCCCGGCATGGGCCAGCGGCAGTGCGAGCGCCAGCATGGCGACACCAGGCAGCGGGCGCATGGTTCTACTCCGGCGCCTTGATCAGGTCGGGCAGGCCTTCGTCCTTCAGCAGCATGTCCTGCCGCGGCTTGATGTTCCGTTGCTGGAACGTGTTGCCTTTGAAGCTGAAGTCGGGGAACGCGTACTCGGACACGTGGTCGGACATGCGGAAACTGAGGTCCTTGCCGATCGAAACGAGTTGCAGCAGGTCCTGCTGGAGATCGCGGCGGACCACGGCGAACGACTTGTCGTCGAGGTTGTCGATGCGCAACGCGCCGGCGAGCGGCGCTTCCATCACGTCGACGCCGCTGATCTGTCCGAACGGCACCTGGGTCTCGATGCCCGGGCGGACACGTGCCGCCTCCAGCTCCGCGACCGGAATGACGTTCGACACGCGGTTGAAGTTCACCAGCATGAGGAAGTTCTCGGTCTTGCCCCGTACGGTGATGGAATACGGGATCATCCCGGCCGGCGTGTTGCCATAGCCGAGCTCGGCGACCGTCTTGCCGCGCACGTGGGCACCATCCCTCAACGCGTCGAGCGGAATGATCACCAGCGGCGTACACGTATAGGCGGCTACCAGGTAGGGCTTGCCGCCCAACTTGGCGAAGCTCATTGCGCGGATCGGCGCGCGCGTCTCGAGCAGGTTGTGGCCGCCGTGGAAGATCTCCACGGACGTGATCGACTGCTTCGCGTCGAACGGGTAGCGCACCCGTCGCAGGGTGGAGGCGAAGTCCTGGTTCGAGAGGCCGGCGACGAAGAGTTCGCCGTTGCGCCATTTCATGTCGGTCACCGTGAAGCTGCGCTCAGGCGTCTGCTTCCAGAATTTCGCGTTGGAAGTGGGTGCGTCGCGCAGTGCCGCCGATGTTGACGGGGCGGCCTTCAGATCGAAGCGGCGAGCCTTTCCGTCGCTGGTCACCACGAACAGCGCCGGGGTCTTTTCGGCGCCGTAGCTGACGGCGACGTAGACCTCGGCCGTGCCCGGTCGAACTGCCATGTCCTCGACGGACACCCGGACCCCGCCGACCTGCCTCGAGAGCAGCGTCTCGAGGTCGAGGATGTTGAACGCGGTGCCGGCCGGTTGGCGGGGTGCTGGCGGAAGTTCGATCGCATGGACCTTCGCGGCCTTCCAGTCGGCGACGAAGAGAACGTTGTCGGGTCCGGCGGCGAGGCGGGAGATCGATTCGACGTTGGCCGCAAACGCGCTGGCGGGCAGGGCCAGAAGACAGGCGATGGCAATGAGCTGGGGACGCATGATGATTCCTCGATACGGTGGTGACGCGGGCTCGGAAAGCGCGACCGGGATTCACATCCGGACGCGAGCCGGGATCGGCTCTCCCGTAAGGTAGGGTCGGCGACACCGCGCCGCGGCGGTAGCCACGTGAGGCGAATCATCGTGATGATGACGGTGCACCAATGCGGCGCGATGCTGGCACGTCGCCGCAATGCATGGAATGAATGCGCAACTAGTGCCTCGGCGCCTCGCAGCGGAAGTTTTTCGCCTCGTCCGTGCTGCCGCTGCCAACATGGGCGGCTTCCTGCGGATAAGGGCAGACCGGGCGGGTGCGGTCGCTCGCGTTCGGCGGGTTGCTGACGACGATGCGCCGGGGCGCGTTGCCCGTCGCCACCCACTGGTCGATGGTGGCGATGGCATCGAACACGTAAGGGCCGTCGCCACCCCCGCAATGACCCATGCCGGGGATCATGAAAAGGCGGACGTTCGCTGCCTGCTTCGCTTCCAGGCGTGCGTTCACTGCCGTGTAAAAATGGACGCTCGTCATCGGCGGTACCAGCGGGTCCGACCAGCCGTGCGACATCAGCAGCTTGCGTCCGGCCGCGAAATACTCGTCGAGGCCGGTTGGCGAAACGTCGACGACGCGACCGTGCGCGGCAAGCGCGCGGGTGACGTCCCGGTCATAGTCGAAGGAACGAAAGTCCCACTGCGGGTCGTGGAAAACGAGGTCCCGGAAATAGCTGAGCACCGGCGCGATCGGGCCGGTGCCCGAGGCCTGGATCGAAAGCAGGCCTTCGCTGCCGGGCTCGAAGCCCGGAAAGATCGACGCGCCCGTGCGCGGATTGCGCGGACCCTGATAGATCGCGCGCAGGGCGGCGACCTGCGGCTTCGTCAGGCAGCGATCGGTGCCGTTGCCCGTGCGTCCGCATCGCAGCGACGCCAGGTCGAAGCGGCAATGGTCAGGCGCGGCAATGATGCCGTCGCTTACGCCGTCGTTGGCATCGCAGTCCGCCAGCACGGCCTGGTGCACGAAAGCAAACGTCGCGGGAGATATCCGGCTCGCGGCATCCTTCGACGTAGCCGAACTGGTCCACAGCGAACCCACCATGAGCCCGACGGTCGGATTTGCCGGCGCCATCGCCGAGATCCCGTCGTAGTCGTCCGGATAGCGCGAGGCTTCCATCAACGCCTGGCGGCCGCCGGTGGAACAGCTGGCGAACAGCGACCGGTCGACCGGTCTTCCGTAGAACGCCTGGATGATCGACTTGGCGGCAACGGTCATTTCATGGGGCCCGCGGTAACCGAAATCGATGAGCTTTTCCGGATGGCCGGCCGCGAAGCCGGCATCGAGGGAGCTGCCCTGGTGTCCGCTGTCGGTGGCCGCGGTGGCGTAGCCTTTCAGCAGCGGCTCGATCATCGAGGCGTAGGTGATCGAACCCGCCCATGCACCATTGCCGACCCCGACGAACTTGCCGCTCCAGCCGGAGGTCGGCATCCAGACTTCGAAGCGGATGTCGGAGTCGGCAGTGGGATGGCTGCTACCGGCCACGCGGCAGAACGAGGGCAGGTGCGAGTAATCGACAGGCTGTGACGCGGTGATCCCCGGGGCGTAGGCCGGCGGTGCGAACGCGCCGGACGCGACTACGCCGGCGAAGGTGATCCTGGTGTGGGGAATCCCGATGTCCTTGAGGCTGGCGCACTCGGCGGCGCTGGCCTTCGGCACGTGCAGCAGGGCTAATGCAGCAGCCATGACGAATCCGCATGCAAATCGGCGACGGTTCACGTTCGATCTCCTTCGAGGGGCTGGAAACCTTCCGGCAGCGGCTCCCGGTCACGGGAAGGCAGCCGGCTGGACTCGTGGCTGCGCCTGCCGCGCCATCGCTTGATTGGCATGTCCACCAGCTGCAGGCACAACGCCGCCATGGCGAATGAAAATAACGTCGTCGCCGTGAGGGTGATCCACCAGGGTTGCCGGTAGGCGTCGTTGAGCAAGACGGCCACCGGGAAGTGCCAGAGGTAGATGCCATAGGACAGCTTTCCGACGTAGACCATGGGCCTGGAGGCCAGGAATCCGCTGTTGTCATGCTCCGCCAGGTGGCAGATCAGCAGGAAGGCCGAAAGCTCAGCCAGGGTAAGCTCCAGCGTTACTGCCTCGATCGGAAGGTAATGAGGCAGCGACGGCATGATCGGGCAGGCGACGCAGAAGGCGAGCACGGCACAGGCGATCAGGGCTACCGGCCTCGACACGTGCAAGCCGGCCAGGGCGGCCATCGCACCGAGCACGATGCCGCTCATGCGTGTATCGAAGGAGAAATAAGCCTGGAGCCAGCCCCATGACAAGGCCGCGGCGTATCGCCAGGCGGTGATGCAGGCGAATGCCGCCAGCAGCCAGGCGAGCGGTCGTCGGGTTCGCAGCAGGAGTGGCAGCAGCAGCGGCCATAGCAGATAGAACTTCTCCTCGACGCCCAGCGACCAGGTGTGCCCGATCGTCTTTGTCGCCTGCCCCAGGACCAGCGCATAGTCCATGACGTAGAAGCTGGCAAACGCGGCGAGCAGCCAGCGGTGTTCGTTCGGCCACAGCACGGGGGCCACGACCACATAGGCAGCCACCATCAGCAGCAAGGTCGGGTACAACCTGAGCGCGCGCCTGGCGTAGAACGCGCCGGTCCGGATGCCGCCGTTGCGGTGCTCCGCCATGAGCAGCGAGGTGATGAGATAGCCGGACAGGACAAAGAACACGTCCACGCCGAGGTATCCGCCGCGGCCCCACGGCGCTCCGCAATGGAAGGAAACGACGGCAAGGATCGAAAGGGCTCGAACACCGTCGAGCGCGGGGCTGTATCGCATGGATGGATCCCGGCAGGAAGCAGGCGTCTGAGCGGCAAATACGGTAGGTGCTTGCTTTGCGCCAAGGCGGTCGCGAATGCCTTGGCCGGCCTTCTCAATGCCCGGGTGGGAGCCGATCCGGCACCGGCCGGGTCTTCTCGTGGCCGAAACGCGTGTAGAACCACAGGAATGCGAAGAAGCCGAAGTAGCCCAGCACCATCATGCGTCCGAAGGCGTTGTCCCAGGCGGTGACATCCGCGTGCGGGAACCACGCCTGGATGAGTTCGGCAGTCACGCCCGCGCCGCTCAACCCCAGGCCGAGGAACGAACAGACGAGCACAGCCAGGGCCACCCGGAAACCGCGGCCGCGGTAGCGCACGGAGTGAACCTTGCCACGGTCGATCCAAGGCAGCAACGGCAGCAGGATGATGGCGCCGAACATGCCAAGCACGCCCCAGAACGCCGTGCCGAGGAACGAGGGAATCATGCGCAGGATCGCGTAGAAGGGCGTGAAGTACCAGCTGGGCTTGATGTGCGCCGGCGTGGCCAGATTGTTGGCCGGAACGAAGTTGTCGTGTTCGAGAAACCATCCGCCCATGGTCGGCGCGAAGAACACGATGAAGGCCGCGACAATCAGGAAGAAAGACACGCTGAGGATGTCCTCCACCGTGTCGTAGGGGTGGAAGGGGATGGTATCGACCGGCACCTTCGCGCCCCAGCGGTTGCCCTTCGGTCCGTGCTTGACGTCGACGCCTTCCGGGTTGCTCGAACCCACCTCATGCAGCGCGGCGATGTGCAGCACCACCAGCAGCAGCAAAACGATCGGCACCGCGATGACATGCAGGGCGAAGAAGCGGTTGAGCGTGGCATCGCCTGGCAGGAAATCGCCCATGATCCACTGCACCAGCGAGTCGCCGATGTAGGGAACCGTGCCGAACAGCGAGATGATCACCTTGGCGCCCCAGAACGACATGTTGCCCCACGGCAGCACGTAACCCATGAAGGCCTCGGCCATCAACGCCAGGAAGATGATCGAGCCCAGCAGCCAGACCAGCTCGCGCGGCTTCTTGTACGAGCCGTACATGATGCCGCGGAACATGTGCAGGTACACGGTGATGAAGAACAGCGATGCTCCGGTGGAATGCATGTAGCGGATCAGCCAGCCCCATTCCACGTCGCGCATGATGTATTCGACCGAGTCGAACGCATGCGCCACGCTGGGGTTGTAGTTCATGGCCAGGAAGATGCCGGTCACGATCTGGTTGGCCAGCAGCACGATGTTCAACACGCCGAAGTAGTACCAGAGATTCAGGTTCCTCGGCACGTAGTACTCGCTCATGTGCTTGCGGTACAGGGACTGCAGGCCTGGCGCCCGCTCGTCGATCCAGTCGGTAGCACGGGTAATGAGGTTCATGGTGGTGATGCCTCTGTGGATATGGGCGGGTTGCCGGATCGGATGCGCGCGGCAGCGATCAGGCAGGCATCCGGTCCAGTGGCCGCCTGCGGGGAATGTGGTAGCGGGATATCCACGGCCGGGCCAGCTCGAAGGCGGCGCTCGCCGCCAGCACGTCGCCGTCACGGCCACGGCCGCCGATGAGCTGCATGCCGATCGGAACGTCATCCCAGTTCCCGGCGGGCACGAAGGCCACCGGGTGGCCGGTGAAGTTGGTGAGATAGCTCAATGCCCAGCCGATCAGGGGATCGACCGCTTCCGCCTCGACGTCGTCGGGTCCCAGAGTCTGGCCGCGTGCCGCGTTGCGTACTGGAAAGCTGCCGACGGTGGGTGCCAGTACCAGGTCGACGTCCTGAAACGTCGCTTCGAATGTTTGCCGGATGGACGCCCGCATGTCCGACGCGGCATGCATTTCGGCAAGCGACATGTCACGGGCACGTTCGATCCAGCGGCGCACGGGAGCCGGCAGCGGGTTGTCATCGCCGAGAAGATCGATGCCTGTTTGCGCGAGACCTTCGGCCGTTGCGAGCATGCGTGCGCCCATCAGCTGGCACCACATGGATGAAATCTCCTGCTGGGAATGGGGCAGGGCAAAGTCGATCACTTTTACGTGGGCGCCAAGGGTTTCGAAGACGATCGCTGCCTGCTTGACCAGCTCGGCGATTCTCGAGTCGACCGGAAAGATGCCCAGATCCATCGACAGGCCAATCCTCATGCCCGTGACGGGACGCCTCGTCTGCATGAGCCAATCTGTCGACGCGCCGCTTTCCGGTACGCTGGCCTGACCTGCGCGCGTGAGTGCGCCAAGTACCAGGGCGGCATCCTCGACGGTGCGGGCAACCAGGCTCTCATGGGTGTAGGGCGCCAGCTGCCCGGAGCCTTCTGCACCGGCGACGCCAACGATCAGGCCGCGCGACGGCTGAAAGCCATAGACGCCGCACCAGGCGGCTTCGATGCCGGCCGAACCGCCACCATCGTTCGCGCCGGCAACGGGCAGCAGGCCATCGGCAACCGCCGCCGCGCTACCGCCGGACGAACCGCCGCTGTTGAAGTCCGTGTCGAACGGGTTTCGTGTCGGGCCGAACAACTCGTTGTCGCAGGTGCCGCGAAAGCCAAGCGTCGGACTGTTGGTGGTGCCGATCATGATCGCACCGGCATGCTCCATCCGCGCCGGGTAGAGGCTGGTCGCTTCTGCAAGACGATCCCGGAGCATCGGTATGCCGCCGAGCGTGGCGGGCCAGCGAGGGTATTCGCCAAACAGATCCTTCATGGCCGTCGGCACGCCGGCAAGCGTGCCGATGTCCTCGCCGGATGCCATGCGCCGTTCGAGGTCCAGTGCGACCTGCCGCGCGTGCTCGAAATTGGTGTAGACCAGCGCGTTCAGCGAAGGATTGCGCGCCTCGATGCGCGCGATGGCCGCATCAATCACTTCGATCGGGCGCAACTCGCCGCTTCTTACCTGTCGCGCTGTTTCGGAAGCGGACAGCTCTCCCAGGTCGTGCTGATCCATCTCGCTACCCTCTCGCCAGACGTGGCACGACCTGGCCGCTATAAGTCGATATCCCGAAGTGCGAGACCTCGAGCAGAACGTGCGAGTGCGAAGGGTCCGGAGCGTAGTCCCCGGATCGGATCTCAATCGGATCCGGGCTGACGGCATGGAGGGTGGTCGCGGTCATGGGCAGGAGTCGGTAGATCGATGCGGTGTAGCGCAAATCCTGGATGCGATGGGCGAATGCCGCTAGCCTCGTCCGGGTGTCCGCCGTGTTGCCGAGCGGACAACAATCGCCCCGATGCAGCCGCGCCGTGAGTTCAGGTCACGCCTTCCAGCAAATCCCACAAGCCGTCTTCGTCACCCTCGGCCAGCAGGTCGTACGGAATCTTTCCGCCGGTGAGGCGCTGGGGCGCGCACATCCAGTGGGCTGCGCGCTGTCTGCTTCCGATGTATTCCCGGACTTCGCCCGCGAGCACCGGGTGACGCGCCTCAAGTGCCTCGAACGCGCTGGACACCAGGGCCTCGCGTTGCGCCGCCAGCCGGGCGAGTTCGCTGGCGACGTTGTCGAATTTCATGACGGATGAACGCATCGTACTGTTCCATGAGGTGGGCGGGATGGTGGGTGGCCACTTGCGCGCAATCAGTCGCGGCTACCTTCGCGAATCGATTGCAGAAACGCGATGAGTGCGTCGGTGCGGCCCAGCGCCACCAGCTGTTCTGCGGTGAGGTGTCCCAGTTCCGCGATCGGCGTCTGCCGATACCAGGCCATCATGGTGGGCGGGTCCGGTTCGATCCCGGCGGCTATCCGCAGCACGGCCAGTGCCGCCGGTATCAGGTGGAACAGGGTGCTGTAGCTGCAATCGCCTACCGGCGCTATCAGCTGGTCCGCCGGATCGGCGAGGTAGGCCGCATCGATCAGGGAGCTTAACGAAGGGACAGCCTGGCGACGCATCGAAGTGACTTGAGTCATGGTTACGAACTCCTGCAGAGAGCCGGGGGAATCCTGTCTTCGAAATTTTCCGGATGGGCGATCGAGGCGGCATGGCCGCGGCGGACAGCTTGTCGGAGTACCCGTGCCAGCGTTGCTGGCCCAAGTGAGCTTCTCGTTCATGGCGTCGTCGTGTGGCTGATTGGTACTCCGCGGGGACACCGCGCCAACGTGGGTTCGTCCCGTGCACGAACGGGTGGAAAGTGCACGACCCATTACAGCCGCCTCGACGAGCTGACACCCGTCATCTTCGTTGCCATGAAGAAGAAGCCACGCCATTCTCGACCGCGATCGGCAGTGGCGGTAGAGCTGCCAGGGGACGCGCAGTGTTGCCATGGCGGCAACAGGAAGCCGCGGCTTCCATGCCGGCACGCAGTCTTCATTCGAGCTTTCGAGTCGGCTTCGCGGGCCGCGGCGCCTGATCGTCGCAAGGGCGCAAGGGATCTCGGCCACGCGTCGCCCCACCGCGGTCATGCGGCGAAAAAGAAGGGCGTGCAATGCACGCCCTTCGCTGCTGGATTGGCGTGTGCCTCAGCCTTGGAGGCCTTCCTCGGCGAGCAGCGCCGCCTGCGTCCCTTTATCGGCATCCATGCGGGCCTTGAAGCGGGCGAGGCTGTGCAATCCTTCCATGTCCACACCCTTGGCAGCGGCCCAGCGCAGGACCACGAACAGGTAGGGATCGGCGACTGATCTTGTGCCGGTCAGCCAGTCGCGTCCTTCGAGCTGATCGTCCAGCCGCTGGAACAGCGATCGCAGGTGGACACGCGCGGTATCGCCGAGCACGTCCACGAGCGAGCGGTCGTCGATGAAGCGGCGCGGACTGAAGATGGGCTTGAACGCGCCATGCACATCGGAGTTCAGAAAGGCCAGCCAGCGCGAGACCTCGGCGCGGGAACGGGGGCTGCCGTCGCCGAACAGACCCGCCTGGGGATGCAGGTCCGCGAGATAGCCAAGGATCGCCGCGTTCTCGGTGAGCCTTAGATCGCCGTGCTCCAACAGCGGGACCATGCCACCCGGATTGATGGCGAGGTAATCGGCTGACTTGGTGTCGACGTAATCCATCCGCCTCGCCTCGTAGGAGGCGCCGACCCACTCAAGCACGATATGGTCGGCTAGCGAGCAGGCGCCGGGCATGTAATAGAGCTTCATGGTCTCGCTTCCGCTCCGACCAGTCCCGTCCGTTCCAGCCACGCCTGGAAGTTCAGCGTGCCGAGATGGGCGCCGGGACCGGGAAGCAAGGTGTCCTGTTGCAGCTCGGCGCCGAAATAAGGGGTGTGTTCATCCGCCACGACATCGCGCGGATCACCGATGACCTTCAGGAGCTGCTGCACCAGGCCGGAGAGAGGGAACGTTTCGGGGCCGGCAATTTCGACGGTGCCGTTGACCGGTGCGGAGACTGAGAGCTTGGCCACGGCCTTGGCCACGTCGTCGGAGGAGATGGGCTGGATCGAGGCTGTCGACAGATGGATAGACTCGCCAATCGCGCTGGCCTTGACGATGCCGTTGAGGAACTCGAAGAACTGGGTGGAGTGGATGATGGTATAGGGCACGCCGGACTCGCGGATGAGCTTTTCCTGCGCGATCTTGCCCCGAAAATAGCCGCTGGCGGCGAGCCGGTCGGTGCCGACCACCGACAGGGCGACGTGGTGCTTCACGCCAGCCTTGTGTTCGGCCGAGAACAGGTTGCGGCCGGAGGTTTCAAAAAAATCCAGTACGGCCTGATCCTCGAACGAAGGCGAATTGGCCACGTCGATGACGACGTCCGTGCCCGCCATTGCGGCGTCCAGCCCTTCGCCGGTGATCGTGTTGACACCGGTGGCGGGGGAGGCGGCGTTGACCTCGTGGCCGTGTTCGCGCAGGTGGGCGACAGTCTTGCTGCCGATGAGTCCGGTACCGCCGATAACAAGAATTTTCATGGTTGACCTCTGCTTGGTTGAGCTGCACAGCGAACGTTTCCGGTCGATGGCGCCGGCGATATCGCGCGGCAGATCCGAATCCTAGGTTTCGCATGGTTTCGCGGGTAGGTCCGTCGCTGGCCTCACGATGTTGTTTCTGGCGCACCAACGCGAGTGCCGGACCGCACCGGCGTGAGGCGTATCGCATTGGCGGACGCAGGCCTGATCGCCGACGCCGCAACCGCATTGTTGCCCGCCGTAAAACATGGTGGTCTGCCCTGGCCGGCTACCTGGGCGGTGCCGGCGTTCCTACCATGCATGCCGCCGCCCCGGATTCACGCCGTGTGGATCTTCAACGCGAACAAGCGGGCGCTCCTTCAAGGGCATCACTCATGAAAGCACCGACCTTTTCACGCGGGATGCGCAGGGCGTCGCGCGATCGGCTGGCCGCGGTGGCCGGGGTCGCCGCCGCGATCGAAGATCTGGCGATCATCATTGCGGACCGGAACGGCAGCATCATCGTGTGGAATCCCGGCGCCCAGCACCTGCTGGGCTACCACCCGTCGGAAATGATCGGCCGGACGATCGCCGACATCGAGCCGCCGGCAGGTGAGCCGGTCTGCATCGCCGCCGGCTGTTGCGCAATGGATCAGGCCGGGCCGATTGAGACCGAGCGCCGTTATCAGCACAAGAGCGGCCGGTCGATACGTTGTCGAAGCAGGCGCATGCCGCTGGGCGATGATGGTGCGCTGGCCTGGCTGGTGCGTGACGCGAACCCGAAGCACGAGCAGCGTCCGGCACTCGAACAACGTTTGCGCGAGCAGCAGGTGCAGCTGGACGACGCGCTGGCGGCGAACGCGGCACGGGATCGCTGCCTCGCGGTGATGTCGCACGAATTGAAGCAGCCACTCACGGCGCTTCTGTTGAACCTCGATCGACTGCTGGAGAGAACGGCGCGAATGGATGTCCAGGGTGCGCAAAGGGTGGCCCAGGCGATGCGCGATTCGATCCGCCGACAGGCGCGGATCATCGGGGATCTGCTCGATCTCTCGCGGATGCGCACGGGCAAGCTGGGACTGGAGCTTGCGATGGTGGACCTTGACGAGGTCGTCCGGGCGATTACCGCTGATGCAGCCATCGCGGCGCCGGATCGGAAGATCCACATGGAGGTCGATGCGTCGATTGAGCGCTGGTGCCTGGCCGATCCGGTGCGACTGGAACAGATGCTGTCGAACCTGCTGAGCAACGCGGTGAAATTCACTGGCACCGGTGGGCGCATCGGAGTGTGTGTCACCAGTGTCGACGGCTTTGCCAGGGTATCGGTCGCCGATGACGGTTGCGGCATCTCTCCGGAATTCCTGACGGACATCTTCCGGATGTATGGCCAGGAGCGACGCGTGGATACGTTCAACGATCCCGGCATGGGCATCGGTCTGGCGCTGGTGCAGGAACTGGCGGAGGCCCATGGCGGCAGGGTGGAGGCGCGCTCTAAAGGGGCGGGGCGTGGTGCGGACTTCACGATCTGGCTGCCGCTATTGAGTTCCGCGCCCCGGTCGTTGCCGGTCCAGACCGATACCACGACCGCGCCATTGCCCCTGTGCGCGTCTGCGCCGTGAGTGCCCGGGTCGTTTCGTCGTCGCGTTGTCCGCCGCTCGCGCCCGTAACGGCGCGAAAGTCGTGACTCGCATGGACTGATGACATGCGCAGGCGCCGGCCGCGCCGGATCGCAGCGCGGCAGACGCTTGCTGCCCGACGGGCATTTCGGACGAGGGCCGACCTTCAGTCCTGGCGATCCCGCCAGCTGGAGGTCGGCGTGTGCGTGACTCAGCTGCGGATGAAGGTCAGCAGGTCGCGATTGATCACGTCGGGATGAACGGCAAACATGCCATGCGGATAGCCCGGATAGATCTTCAGCGTGGCGTGCCTGAGCAGCTTGGCCGAGAGCGGTGCGGAGTCAGCGATCGGAACCACCTGGTCGTCGTCACCGTGCATCACCAGGGTGGGCACGTCGATTGCCTTGAGGTCGTCGGTGAAGTCGGTTTCGGAAAAGGCCTTGATGCCGTCGTAATGTGCCGTGGCACCACCTATCATGCCCTGGCGCCACCAGTTGTCGACGCAGCCCTGGATCGTCTTGGCGCCCGGACGGTTGAAGCCGTAGAACGGGCCCGAGGCCAGGTCGCGATAGAACTGCGAGCGATTGCTGGCCAGTGCGTCGCGCAGGTCGTCAAAAGCCTTTCGCGGCAGACCGCCAGGGTTGTTCGCCGTCTTCAGCATCAGCGGCGGCACGGCGTTCATCAGCACCAGTTTGGCCACGCGGCCAGCGCCGTGGCGGGCAACATAGCGTGCAGCTTCGCCGCCACCGGTGGAATGACCGATATGGACCGCATCGCGCAGGTCGAGGTGGTCAGCCACCGCGGCAGCGTCTGCCGCGTAGTGATCCATGTCGTGGCCGGTGGCGCCCTGCGACGATCGGCCATGACCGCGGCGGTCATGCGCCACGACGCGATAGCCGTTGTGGAGGAAGAACAGCATCTGCGTGTCCCAGTCGTCGCTGGACAAGGGCCATCCGTGATGAAACACGATGGGCTGGCCCGAGCCCCAGTCCTTGTAGAAGATTTCGGTGCCGTCTTTCGTGATGATCGAATTCATGTTCTGGCTTCTCTGTCGGGTGGGAGTGTGACCTGCCGCGGCCTGGGTGGCCGGCAGGATCGCGGGCAGGGAGGTCGCTGCGGCGGCAATCAGGCCGGCAGCCATCAGCTGTCGACGGCGGGGATCGGCAGGAGTCATGTCGTCTGGGTGATGCATCGGGTTGCTCGCTTTTGATGGAGTCGAAAGGAATCCACCCTCTCCTGGCGCCGTGACGACGCGGTTGCGGGAGGTGCCTTGGCCTGGTCGCATCGAACATCGAACATCGACACGTGCGACCAGACACGCGTCCAGCCTAGGCTTGCCGGCCCGGTGACTGTAGAGACACCCGGGTGCCCACCGTGTTGTCGAGCACACACCAATCCCCGGCGGGGAATTCGCGGAGCCGAGGCGTTGGCGCGCGTCGTCACGTCGACCAAGGGGCGGAGTGCGCCGCGCAGGGGTGCGTCAAGTATGCTGATTGATACGCTGCGTCGCGGCCCCCATCCTTGGGCGCAAGCCGATCCGTGGCATGTGGTCATCACGGAATGGCACCAGGCGAGCCGAAGACTGTCCCACGATGAAGAAGCCCTCCAACAAGCATTCCGGCTCGTCGTCGCCCGCACCCGGGGCGCCACCGGCGTGGACCGAGGTGCGCTGGGGTTTCGGTTCCTTCCTGGTATGGGAGGAACGACGCCATCTCGAATCATTCGGGCAGGCGATCAAGCTGGGGTCGCGTTCGTTCGACCTGCTGGTCCATCTGCTCAAGCGCGCTGGTGAAGTGGTCAGCAAGGACGAGCTCCTTTCTGCCGTCTGGGATACGGTCGTGGTCGACGAAGCCAGCGTGCGCGTCCACATGTCGCAACTTCGCAAGGCACTGGGAGAACCAGGCGAAAGCGACGAATGCAAGGAGTGGATATCCAACATCCCGCTGCGCGGGTACCGGTTCAATGGCCGCGTCCTGCGCGAGCTGATCGACACCTCGTCCGCGGTCATGGCACGGCCGCCGACCGTGTTGACCAAGTTGCCGCTGCGGATGAACGGACTCATCGGTCGCGAGAACGACGTGGCCCGGGTGCTCCAGGCACTGGACACCCATCGGCTGGTGACCCTCGTAGGCGCGGGAGGTATCGGCAAGACCAGCGTCGCAATACGCGTGGCGGAGCGTCGTCAGCAGTCGTGTGCCACGGAAATCGCCTTCGTCGACCTTGCGCCGCTGATCTCGCCGGAGCACGTACTTGGAGCGATGGCTCGGGCTCTGGGTGGCGCTGCCGACTTGCCTGACCCGGTACTGGCCATCACACAGAGCCTGACGGGGCGCAACGTGCTGGTGCTGATCGACAACTGCGAACAGGTGGTGGATTCCCTGGCATTGCCGATTACCCGCCTGCTGTCGGCCTTGCCCGGTTTGCGCATTCTTGCTACCAGTCGGGAGACGCTTCGACTGTCTGGCGAGTATGTCTATCGTCTGCCTCCGCTGGGCGTTCCCGAGTCCGACCATTTCCTGTTGGCGCAGGCCATGCAGTGGCCTTCGGTGGAGCTGTTGGTCGAGCTCTCCCAAGCTGCGGGTGCCGGCGCATTCATGGATTCGGACGGTCCTCTGCTGGCCAAGATTTCGCGACAGCTGGAAGGTGTGCCGCTGGCCATCGAGCTGGTGGCCGCGCGCATGGGCGTCCAGTCGGTCGGTGATCTCGCGCTGCGGCTCGAGGACCACATGCGGCTGCTTTCCATCGACAACCGGGCGGCCGCCACGCGGCATCAGTCGCTTTCGGCCGCGCTCGACTGGAGCATTGCCCTGTTGAGCGATGACGAGTTGAAGGTATTCCGCCGCCTGTCGGTTTTCAGGGGGCGCTTCGGCCTGCAGCCGGCACTTGGTGTCATCGCCGGAGACATGGGCCAGGAGGTCGCGTTCGATGCATTGATTTCGCTGGCGAACAAGTCACTGGTGTTCTTCGACAACAGCAATGCCACCTCGCCTTACCGCCTGCTGGATACGACCAGAAGCTACGCCGGCGCGCTGCTTGCGCAGAGCGACGAGCGCCCCGCATTGTTGCAGCGGCACGCGAAAGTCATGCTGGATCTGATGAATACCGCAACCACCGAACTGCCGGACCTGAGCGAGCAGGACTGGAGTGAGCGCTATGCCCATTACTTGGACGACGTGCGTGTCGCACTTGAGGTCTGCCTGACGGAACCGGCAGATGGGCGGACCGCCACGATGCTGGTGATGGCTTCGGCGGCCTTGTGGTTTCACGTTTCCCAGGTCGCCGAATTCCGCGACCGGATCGCGGCGGCGCTCCAGCTGATCGACCGACAACCCGAGCCGGATACGGAGATGGCCGCCTGGCTGGCGACCGAACTGGTGATCGCGATGCTGCACACGAACGAGCCGGGGGGCGATCTGGATGCGATGTGCGATCGGGCGCTCACCGGGGCGCTGACCGCCGGCGTGCGCGTGCTGGAACTGCAAGCGCGTTGGGGACGCTGTACCCACGACATGTTCAGTGGCGAGTATTCGTCCGCGTTGCGGGATTCCCGCAAGCTGCTTGCAGTGGCGGAAGCCTGGTCCGACCCGGCATCGCTCAATCTTGCCCATCGGGTGAGCGGGATGGCGAACCATTTCAGCGGCATGCTCGACGTTTCGATACGGCATTGCGAAGCATCGCTGCAGATGAGTGCGGAGGCAGGACGCTCACGCGCGAACATGGTCGGCGTGGATCCGACCGTTGCGGCGAAGGCCGTGCTGACCCGAACGTTGTGGATCAGGGGAGAAACGGCAAAGGCATTGGAGACGGCCTGCGATGCCGTCGATCGGGCGGAGTCGGCGGGTCACGCTGCGTCGCTGTGTGCCGCGCTCTATGGGGCTTGTCCCGTGGCCTTGTGGTCGGGCGAATACGAGCTTGCCAGCAAGTGGATCCACACGATGATCGACGTGGCTCGCCGCAAGGGGCTGGTGAGGTGGCTGCGGTACGCCGAGTCCTATCTGCAGGGCTTGCAGTTGGCCGTATCCGGCAATCCCGACATGCAAATTCGCCAGGTGTCTGAGCGACTCGCGACCTATGACGCGCCCAGCAAGGAAATGCTCGCCACCTTCTGCCCCGACTGGATTGATGATGACATGGTCGGGCGACTTGAGCGCGGCGAAGGCCTCTGGTGCGCGGCGGAGATCTGGCGCGGCATGGGTTTGCGCAGCGAACGGCAGGAAAAGATCAGCGAGGCCGAAGGTTTCTACCTGCGCGCGCTGGAAACCTCGCGGGGGCAGGGTGCCCGGGGCTGGGAGCTGCGAGCTGCCACCAGTCTGGCCAGACTGTGGGCTGGCGGTGGGATGTCGCAGCAGGCATTGCAACTGCTCGATGAAACCTCCCGAAGCATCGGCGCTGACGGCAACCCCACGGGAATCGTGCAGGTTCACGAGCTGCACGGGAAGATAGCCCGCGGCCTGCCGCCGCGTGGCGGACGTTGATAACAAGGTTTTACATGCATTAACTGGCTTCGACGAGCGGGGGCGAGCAGGGTGATCGGGTGATCCGTGTCGACAGATACGAAACACAGTCTTCTCTCAGCCGGGAACCGCCGTCATGATCTCTTCGCCACTCGTGGACCCGTCCGCCGACGCGCTGGCCGCCAGCTTCGCAACCACCTATGCCGGCGTCGTGGCCTTCATGGCCGTGGTCGCGGAAGGCAGCTTTGCCCGTGCGGCCGACCGCCTTGGCATCGGGCGTTCCGCGGTCAGTCGCAATGTCCAGAAACTGGAAGGCCAACTCAGTGTCCGGCTGTTCCATCGGACGACGCGCAGCACCACGCTCACCAGCGAAGGCGACAGGTTCCATGCCAGTTGCCATGCGGGGGTCGAGCAGATCGTGCAGGCCATCGAGGAAATGCGTGACCTTCGCCACGGCTCGCCTCGTGGACAGCTTCGCGTGGTGTCGCCCGGGGGCTTCGGTCGCCGGGTGGTGGCGCCACTGCTGGGCAGGTTTCAGGACGCCTGTCCCGAGGTTCTCGTCGATCTGGTCCTGGCGGACAAGCCGGTCGATTTCACGTCGGACCGGGTGGACGTCGCCTTTCGCGACGGGCGCCTGGAGGATGCGCAGATCATCGCCAGGCAGATCATCCCGATGCAGATCATGGTCTGTGCCTCGCCCGAATACCGGGAAATGCACGGCTTGCCCGCCACGCTGGACGAACTTTCAGGTCACCAGGGCATCAATTTGCGCACCGGCCTGGGTCGCATCGCCGAGTGGGAGTTCAAACTGGATGGCAAGGTGCAAAGATTCGTGCCGCAGGCCAGGCTGACGTACAACGACCCCGAACTGGTACTGCAGGCGGTGCTCGACGGCAAGGGCATCGCGCAGATGCCCGGTTACCTGGTCTGTGACTCGCTGGCATCCGGCGCCCTGGTTTCCTGCCTGATGCAGCATGCGCCCGATGACCGGGGCCACTACATCTGCTACCAGAGCCGACAGCACATGCCCACGCGGATGCGTGCGTTCATCGACTTCATGACACGGGAAATCCGGGCGGCTGATCTCCAGTGTGCGACGGAGCTGCCGGCGCGATCGCCTGAGACCGAGCGCGGGCGCCCCGCGCATGCAGGCAGCAGGGTCTCCGTTCTGGCCTGCTAGGCTGTGGGGCGCCATGACATCCGGACGGGAGAGCGAGACCGCCATGCAGAACCTGCTGCTGCAGACCACCATCGAGGGCGATCAGGATGACTGGAACATCGGGCGCTTCGGCCTTCTGAAAGCCTTCCTGGAGAGCGTTCGCGACGAAGCCGGGGCACCGGCGTTCCACGTGACCGCACGCAATCGTGGTCCAAGGGGCGAGCCGGACCCGGTGTTGTCGCGGCTCGACGAGTCGGACTTCCAGCAGTTGTGGCTGTTCGCCGTCGACGTGGGCGATGGCCTCACCGAGGAGGATTGCGCAGGCATTGGCAGGTTCCGCCGCAACGGCGGCGCGCTTCTGGTCACTCGCGATCACATGGATCTGGGTAGTTCCGTGTGCACCCTGGCCGGCGTCGGCGCAGCCCATCACTTTCACACACGCAACCTGGACCCCGATGCGAGCCGGCATTGCATCGACGACGGTGTCACGACCGATATCTCCTGGCCCAATTACCATTCGGGCGCCAACGGCGACTATCAGCAGGTACGTGCGGTGGGCGAGGTGCATCCGATTCTGCTTGATCCGGCCTCGGAAACGGGTGTGATCGGCTACCTGCCGTCCCATCCGCACGAAGGCGCGATCAGCGCGCCGCCGGATGATTCAAGCAGCCGCGTGATCCTGCAAGGTCGCAGCCAGGCCACGGGCCGGGTCTTCAATCTGGCCGTGGCCTTCGAGCGTTCAGTCGACGGCGGGCGGGCGCTTGCCGAGTCCACCTTTCATCACTTCGCCGATTACAACTGGGACATCGCCGCGGGTTGTCCATCGTTCGTATCCGAAGCACCTGGCGACGGGATGCAGCGCTTCCCGGCGGCGCTTCAATCCACCCAGCGATACGTCCGCAACATCGCACTGTGGCTTGCGGGCTGTTGACGACGCCAGGTGATCACATCGGGGTGCCTAGACGGTTCCATTGGTGCATTCGTGGAACCACGGCCGTCAGTGCCGCGGACCTACCGACCTCGGCAAGCGCTGCCTAGTATCGGGATGCACAAGCCGGGGATGCGGATCGCCGGCACACCAACCGGATACGGCAGCATGAGGCAGGCATGAAGATCATCGTCATCGGCGGACGAGGGCTGGTGGGAAGGAACATCGTCGACAGGCTGCAGGCAGCGGGTCACCAGGTATCGCCCGCTTCCCGCTCCACCGGTGTTGACCTGATCACCGGGCAAGGCCTGGTGGAGAGCCTGGCCGGTGCCGAGGTGGTCGTCGACGTCAGCAACTCGCCCACCTTCGACGATCTTGCCTCGTTCGATTTCTTCAAGACGGCCATCTTCAATCTGCTCGCCGCCGAGAAACGTGCGGGAGTGAAGCACCATGTTTCGCTTTCGGTAGTGGGCACCGGTCGCCTCGAGGCAAGCCCCTATCTTCGCGGAAAGGCGCTGCAGGAGCGGGCCGTGGCGGCGTCCGGGATGCCTTTCACCATTGTCCACGCAACCCAGTTCTTCGAGTTCCTGTTCGATATAGTCAATTACGCCATCCGCGGTCAGACCATCCATCTGTCGCCCGCCTTTATCGAGCCGGTGGCGTCGGATGACGTCGCGGCGACGATCGCGCGAGTCGCTGTCGGGCCCCCGCTAAACGGCTCGATCGAGGTTGCGGGCCCGCAACGGGGAAGGATGTCCGAACTGATCCAGCGCCTGATCGTCGACATGGAAGCACCCTACGATGTGCGC
The DNA here is from genome assembly GCF_001428465.1 of Rhodanobacter sp. Root179. Lineage (NCBI taxonomy): Bacteria > Pseudomonadati > Pseudomonadota > Gammaproteobacteria > Lysobacterales > Rhodanobacteraceae > Rhodanobacter > Rhodanobacter sp. Root179. The sequence continues at coordinate 169,161 of NZ_LMHR01000088.1, forward strand.
ACCGACGTGCATGCAGCCTATTTCGGCGCCGTACTCGACGAATACGTCTTGCTTCCCGGCAAGGACGCCGAGCGCGGCGAACTGGATTTCGAGGCCTGGTTCAGGTGCTCGGAATATGCGCGCGCCGATTGGTGACGCCGTCGCGACGTCTGCACGGTGCCTCCGCCTCCTGGCCTCGCCTGTTCAGGGCATGGCACAAGCGACGCCACTGGCGGAGGCGATGGTCTCGCCTGGCTGCAGCGGGGCCAGCCACGCCTGATGCATGCCCTTGCTCCACCATTGCCAGTGATCGTCCACGTAGCGCGCGCCGCTGGCGGACACGGCGATGTGCAGGTGGTGGGTCCGGTCGTCGAAGGTGAGCGTCGCGGTATCGGTGTCGGGATAGACGGCTTGCACGGTGCGTCCGTCATCGCAGGCATAAGCCATCGGCTTGGCCATAGTGGACAAGGGCGCCGCGACGGGCGTGAACGGGCTCAACGCATAGGCGGACGGTTGGCCGCCGGCGCCGCACAGGCGGCCGGTGAACGCGGCGGAAATCCGCTGCTGGCCGAGCGCGAGCGTGAGCCGGGCCGGTGCTTCGCAATGGCCGTTGTCGTAGACGTCGCCCGACACCCAGCGCATGTCGCTGGTGACGACCGCGCCCGGCGCGAGCGTGATCGGGGAATGCGAGGCGGCATCCGGCCCGGTCGGAGTTTGCGCCACGATGTTCAGCGTCTGCCCGCCGGAATCCGCGAAGCTCGGCAGCGGGCGCGCAGGGATCGTGCAGGCGGCCGCGCCGGTGTTGCGCAGGACCAGCATCGTGCCCGAATGCGACATGCCGTTGAAACGCCCGCCAGCGGAATCGAGGGTGAGGGCGAGTTGCGACGGCGCGCAGGCAATGATCCGTGCATTGGCCGCGCCTGGCGGGGCCGCGTCGGCCTGGGTGGCGTCGGTTTGCGGCGGCTGTGAAGTACAGGCCATCAGCGTCAGCGCCAGGGCGGCGATCGGGAACGTACGCAACATCGCCCGGTCCGGCGTGGCTCCTGGCAGACGACGGCCTGCCTCGGCAGGAGTCCTGTTTGCAGTGGGTCTTTTCATTGCCGGGTTCCCTGGAAGACGGTCGACGACGTTAGCACCCGGATCGCGAAGCTCTTGTCAGAGCCTGGCGATCACTGTGTTACTTCCGGCACTCAAGGGACGATCTCGCTGCATCGACACTGCCGAGAGGACGCCGCAAGGCGAGGTGATGGATCGCGGGGGTCACATGACGAACGAAAACCGGCTGGCCCGCTGTGCGGGGCTGGTCTATCTGGTGGTGGTCGTGACCGGCTTCTTCAGCCTGGGCTATGTGCCGGGCAGGCTTGCTGCGCCAGGCGATCCGCTGGCCATGCTGGCCAATATCGTGGCGCACGAAGCCTTGTTCCGCGCGGGTATCGTCTCCTTCATGATCGAACAGGTGGCCTTCCTGCTGCTGCCGTTGTTGCTGTTTCGCCTGCTTCATCGCGTTCACCAGCGCGCGGCCGTCGCGATGGTCGTGCTGGCGGTCACGGCCGTGCCGATCGCCCTGATCGGGGTGATGCATCGACTCGATGCACTGTGGCTGTTGACCGATAGCCATGGCTTGCCGATAGAGACGATGACGCCGCTGGCATTGCTTGCCCTGAGGTCGTATGGCCACGCCATTTTCGTGGCCAGCCTGTTCTGGGGGCTGTGGCTGTTGCCGTTCGGCTATCTCGTGTGCACCAGCGGCATGCTGCCGCGCCTGGCTGGCTTGCTGCTGATGCTGGGCGGTATCGGCTACCTGGTGGACGTGTTTGCCGACTTGCTGCTGCCGGGATATGCAGACACGGCGTTTTCCAACTACGTCCACCTGCCGGCAGCCCTGGGCGAGATCGGCACCTGCCTGTGGCTGCTGCTGATGGGCGTGCGGGCAGGTGGTGCACAAGCTCATCCGAGGAGTGCGACATGAGCGCCACATCCCTGGTCGACATCAAGTTGCACGTGCGCTTCAAGCTGTCGGCGCTGTGGACGGCGCTGATGTTCTGCTACATCTACGGCGACTACTTCGGCCTCTACGTGCCGGGCAAGTTGCAGGGCATGCTGGGCGGGGAAGGGCCGGTCGGTCCGGTGAGCGAGGCGACCCTGGTCGGCACCGCCCTGCTGCTGGCCGTGCCGGGGCTGATGGTGTTCCTGTCGCTGCTGCTGCCGCCCCGGCTGTGCCGCTGGCTCAACATCGGGCTGGGCCTGTTCTATACGGCGATCATGCTGCTGACGATGCCGGGCGCGTGGTGGTTCTACATCGTGCTGGGCGTGATCGAGGTGGCGTTGTCGCTGCTGATCGCCGCCATGGCGTGGCGCTGGCCACGGAGTTGATGCGGCGGGCTAGGGCGTCGGGCGGCTGCCGGCCGCCGCCGGTGCCGCGGGTTCGAACGGTATCGCCGGCCCGGGCGTGATGCCCTTGCGCCACCGCGCCAGCTGATCGCGGATGCCGCTGCCGATATCGATCTGCGGTTCGGACGGGGTGAGGTTGTCCTGTTTTTCCCACGCGGCGATATCGTTGCGGGCCCGGGTGAATGCGTCGGCGAAGTTGTCGCTGTGGTTCAGCGCATCGACCAGCCAGGCCTTGCCGAAATAGGTGATGTCCGAGTCGCTGCCGCAGCCGAACGAGCTGCGATCGCTGCGGGCGGCGGTGAGCACCATCGTGCCGGGGCCGCGCAGTGGCGGCAGGAAGCCGCCGGAATAGCAGGCGTTGATCACCACGACCTTCCACTTGAACGGATGCAGGGCGAGGATGCCGGCGAGGTCGCTGGCGCCGATCGGGTCCAGCGGCAGCGGGTCCATGTCGACCAGCAATTGGTGATCCTCGCTGCCGTGGCTGGTCACGTAGAGCAGCAGGATGTCGTCGGGCTGCATCACCTTGCCCAGTCCGTCGAGCGCCATTTCCAGATTGCTCCAGCTGGCCAGCGGACGGGTGGACAAGGTGGCCGGGTTGTTCTCCAGCACCAGGCTGTGCGTGCCGGGCCCGAAGCGCCGGGTGAACAGCCGGGCGGCGTATTCGGCTTCGTTGCGGAACACGTCCTCGCCGCCGTCGCCGGCGAAGGTCAGCAGGTACAGGTTCGGCCTGCCGGGCGTGCGCGGGCCGAGTTCGGCCAGCGCCTGGCGCATCATCCGTGGTTGCGCGTAGAGCACCTGCTCCGGTGTCGGCGCCTGGTCGGGCCAGCGCTCGCCATCGTCGACCGTCATGTCCGGGTCCGCCACGTCCTGCGGCAGGATGGCCGAAGTAGCGGCTGCGGGAGTGGCGGCCGCATGCGGCGACGCGGCGGGTCGGCCTGACCACCACGCGTTCAGCAGCACGCCGGCGGCGAGTGCGAGCAGGATGGTCAGGGCGTTGCGCATGACAGACGTGCGTGCCCGGTCAGACGGCGATCGTGTCGAAATCGCGATGGACCGGGTGGCGCGGCGTGGCCGGCAGCGCCAGGGGTTCGCGCACCAGCCATGCGGTCTGGAAACATGCCTCGCGGGCGGCGTCGAGTTCCTCGACGATGTCGGACAGGAACAGCAGGTGCTGCGGCTGTTCGCCGACCGCCTCGGCGATGCGCCGGTACGACCCGGCTTCGCGCTTCGGTCCGGTTTCGGTATCGAAGTAGCCGGCGAACAGCGGGCCCAGGTCACCTGCCTCGCTGTACCTGAAGAACAGCTGTTGCGCCGGCACAGAGCCGGAGGAGTAGACGTACAGGCGCAGGCCGTCGGCGCGCCACTGGCGCAGGCGGGCGGCGACTTCCGGGTACATGTGGGCGCGGTAGTCGCCGGCCTCGTAGCCGTCCTTCCAGATCATGCCCTGCAGCGCCTTCAGGGCGGTGGACTTGCGGTCCTGGTCGATCCAGCCCAGCAGCAGTTCGATGATGTCCTGGCGACTGGCCTCGATCAGCCCGGCTTCGCGGGCGGCCTCGTGCAGCCAGTGCTGCACTTCGGGCCGGTCGCCGTGGGTTTCGACGAAGGCCGGCAGGCGTTTGTGCGCGTACGGGAACAGCACGTCGCGGACGAAGTCGATCGAGCTGGTGGTGCCCTCGATGTCGGTGACGATGGCGCGGATTTCGGTCATGGGTTCGGGATTCGGGATACGCGGGAGCAGGGTGTCGTCTGCGTGCGGGCTGGTTACTGTTTCGTCTGCATGCGGGGGAAGCCGGCGGCGATGTCGTCGCCGGTGAAGTTCGCCACCCAGCCTTCCTTGTTGGTGAACAGCCGGATCGCCACGAAGTACGGCGACTCGCTCATGTCGAACCAGTGGCGGGTGCCGTCGGGCACGCCGATCAGGTCGCCCTGTTCGCACAGGATGTCGTAGACCTTGCCGTCGACGTGCAGGGTGAACTGGCCGGAGCCGGCCACGAAGAAACGCACCTCGTCCTCGCTGTGGGTGTGTTCGCTGAGGAATTTCTGGCGCAGCGTGGCGCGGTCGGGGTGGTCGGGGGTGAGGCTGATCACGTCAACCGCCTGGTAGCCCTTCTCGCCCATCAGGCGGTCGATGTCGCCGCGGTAGGCGGCGATCACCTCGTCCTGGCTGGCGCCGGGCACGATCGGCTGGGTGGCGGCCCACTGTTCGAAGCGCACGCCGATCCTGCCCAGTTCGGCGGCGATGGCGGCGTGGTCGTCCAGCACGGTCAGCGGTGAATGCGGGCGGCTCTCGTCGAAGATGCGCAGTCGGCTCATGATGCCCTCAGCTGTTTCAGGTCCAGTTCGCAGGCCAGCAGGAACTCCAGCGCTTCCAGGTGGCGCCGGGTTTCGGCCATGTCGCGGCCCCAGGTGTAGATGCCGTGGCCGTCGATCAGGTAGGCATGCAGGGGCTTGCCTGCATTGAGCCAGGCATCGACCCGGACGACCAGTTCGGGCATGTGCTGGGTGTTGGGGAACACCGGGATTTCCAGCACGCTGTCATGGCTGTGATAGCCGCTGATGGCCTTCTGCAGCTCCCAGCCCTGCAGGCGGATCACGCCGTCATCGGCGTACAGGCGCGAGGCGACGCTCTGCGTGCGCGAATGCGTGTGCAGCACGGCCTGCATCTGCGGCCAGCGCCGGTAGATCTGGGTATGCAGCGCCGTTTCCGCGCTGGGACGCGCATCGGTGCCTACGGCGTCGCCGGCCAGGTCGATCAGCATGATGTCGTCGCGACCGAGCCGGCCCTTGTGCTTGCCCGACACCGTGATCGCCGCGTGTGCGTCATCGACGCGCATCGAGAAATTGCTGCTGGTCGCGGGCGTCCAGCCGAGCTCCGACAGTTCGCGCGCGGCTTCGACGATGGCGTCGGCACGCTGCTCGAACAGGCTGGCAGGTATCGTGGCCGGAAGTGTCTGGATCATGCGTTTTGGACGTCCAAATGGAGGCCGACTATACCACGCGGCCATTTTCGCCCTGGCTGTAATGAGAGCCATTCTCGCAAGTCAGGAAAAATTTGCCCACGGCGCGTAACATCGGCGCGAGTCCGGGGCAGGGTGCGCCGGATAGTTACGACGGAGGCTTGCCCATGTCGAAAGAACAAGATATCGAATCGCGTCGCCGATTCCTCAAGGTTGCCGCCGGGACCGCCGCTGCGGCCGTGGTCGTCGGCGGCCTGCCGCGCCTTGCGCGTGCGGCCGACCTGCCGCCGGTGACCGAGGCGGACCCGACCGCCAAGGCGCTGGGCTATGTCGAGGACGCCAGCAAGTCGACGAACGCGAAGTACAAGGCCGGCGACGACTGCGCCAACTGCCAGTTCTATACCGGTGGCGCGACCGGTCGTGGTCCGTGCCAGCTGTTCCCGGGCAAGTCGGTGAATGCCAAAGGCTGGTGCGTGTCGCACACGCCGAAGAAGGCCTGATCGCGCACATCAGCGGTCGCATCATCGCTCATGAAAAAAGCCGGCGAGAGCCGGCTTTTTTCATGAGCGCCCGCATGGAGCGAAAGCGCGAAGCGGATTCCGGACAAAAGTGCGGCTCGGACACGTCAGGCTGAGGAGCTACCCACCTGACAAGCCGAGCCGCGATCCGGGGCCCACTGCCAAGTGATCAACCCGCGGACTGGCGATGATACTCCCGACTTCGCCGAATGGGCGGCCAGCTCCTCGATTTCTCTTGAAAAGTTATCGTTAAATAAAGCAAAAACAATAAGTTGCAGCTCAACTTCTCAGAAAATTTATGAAACAGGCCTCGTGAGAGCAAGTTTTCCCGTAGTCATCATTTCGACGCAATTGATCGACATTTGGCGACATTTGGCGCCAATCGCCGACGTCAGCTTTCCGTGCTGGCCGCCGCTGCCGCCAGCCGCAAGGCGCTATGCCGGCGGCTGTACAGGAAGTAGATGGCGAAGCCGAGCAGGGTCCAGATCCCCAGGATGGCCCAGTTGAACCAGTCCAGGCTGAACAGCAAGGCGAAGCAGCTGGCCACGCCGGCCAGGCAGGTGAACCAGACCCACGGCACGCGGAACGTGCGCGGCAGATCGGGCAAGGTGTGACGCAGGATCAGCACGCCCGCGCACACCGCGGAGAAGGCGATCAGCGTACCCATCGAGGTGAGGTTGGCCAGCAGGTCCAGCGGGAACACCGCGGCGAGCAGGGCGATCATGGCGCCCGTGATCAGGGTGTTGATGTGCGGCGTGCGGTAGCGCGGATGCACCTTGGCGAACACCTTCGGCAACATGCCGTCGCGGGCCATGATCATGAAGATGCGTGGCTGCGCGATGATCATCACCAGGATCACCGAGGACAGGCCGATCATCGCGCCGATCTCCACCACCAGACGCAGCCAGCCCAGCTGCGGGATGGCGGCCACCGCGGTAACCACCGGCTCGGAGGTATCGAGCAGGGAGTAGGGCACCAGTCCGGTCAGCACCGCGGCCATGGCCAGGTACAGCACGGTGCAGATCACCAGCGAGACCAGGATGCCGAAGGGCAGGTCGCGCTGCGGATTCTTGCATTCCTGGGCCGCGGTCGAGGTTGCCTCGAAACCGATATAGGCGAAGAACACCATGGCTGCGCCGCGCATGATGCCGGACCAGCCGTACTTGCCGTCGCCCTGCGGTTCCGGAATGAACGGATGCCAGTTCTCCGGGTTCACGTAGCGGTAGCCGGCGACCACGACGATGACGATCAGGCCCACCTTGACCAGCACCATCAGCGCGTTGAGGCCCGACGACTCGCGGATGCCGATGTAGCACAGCCAGGTGAGCGCCATCACGATGGCGACCGCGGGCAGGTTGAACAGGTGGCCGGTGACCACCAGGCGCCCGTCGGTGAACGCCAGCGGCGCCTCGGTGAGCGCCACCGGCAGGTGCAAGCCCATGTGATCGAGCAGGCTGGTGAAATAGCCGGTCCAGCTGGCCGCCACGGCCGAGGCGGAGATGCCGTACTCGGCCACCATGTTCCAGCCGATGAACCACGCGGCCAGTTCGCCCAGCGAAGCGTAGGCGTACGAATAGGAGCTGCCGGAGATCGGGATCACCGTGGCGAATTCGGCGTAGCACAGCGCGCTGAAGCCGCTGCAGATCGCCGCGATGATGAAGGAGATCAGCACCGCCGGGCCGGCATGTTCCGCCGCGGCCGTGCCGGTGACCACGAAGATGCCGGTGCCGATGACGGCGCCGATGCCCAGCGCGGTGATGCCCCACGGACCGAGGGTGCGGCGCAGTCCCGGGCCGTGACCGTGGTCGTCATTGCTGAAATCGGTCTTGCGGGCGAGCAACTGCTTGAGCATGGGATTCGTCTTCGAAGGCGGACATCAGGCTCCGTCGACGGAACCCCTCAAACGCAGCGGCCGGCGTGGTGGGCGCCGGCCGCCGGGTGTCACTGCGCGCTCTGGCGCAATTTGCTGTTGCGGTAGCCGTAGAAGGCGTAGACCAGGAAGCCGATGACGATCCAGCCCACCAGCAGCGGCCAGCGTACCTTGAAGGCCTGCCAGAACAGGAACATGCAGGCGAAGGCACCCAGTGGGCAGACCAGCCACGGCAGCGGCACGCGGAACGCGCGCGGCAGTTCCGGACGAGTACGACGCAGCACCAGCACGCCGATGCATACGGTGGCAAAGGCGAGCAGGGTGCCCATGGACACCAGGTCACCGAGCACGTCCACCGGGAACAGGCCGGCCAGGAGGCAGGCGATCACACCCACCAGGATGGTGCCGATATACGGCGTGCGGTGCTTCGAATGCAGCTTGCCCAGCGCCTTGGGCAACAGTCCGTCGCGCGACATCGAATAGAAGATGCGCGGCTGGCCCATCAGCATCACCAGGATCACCGAGCTCAGGCCGGCCAGTGCGGCGAACACCACCAGGACCTTCAGCGAGCCCAGCAGGTAGCTGGAAGCAGAGCCGGGGGCGACATTGCCGAGCACATAGTTGATCGCGGTGGCGACCGGCTCGGGCGTGTTGAGCATGCGGAACGGCGTGGTGCCGGTCATGACTGCAGCCATCGCGATGTACAGCACGGTGCAGATCAGCAGCGAACCGAGGATGCCGATCGGCATGTCGCGCTGTGGATTCTTCGCTTCGCCGGCGGCGGTGGAAACCGCGTCGAAGCCGATGTAGGCAAAGAACACCAAAGTGGCGCCGCGATAGATGCCGCTCCAGCCGAACTTCGAACCGCCCTCGTTCGCCGGGATGAACGGATGCCACAGATCGGCATTGATGTAGTTGAACATCACGATCAGGAACAGCACGATCACGGTGACCTTGATCGCCACGATGATCGCGTTGACCGTGGCCGACTGGGTGATGCCCATGTAGCACAGCCAGCTGATCGCCCCGACGATGAGGATCGCCGGAAGGTTGATCAGCGCGCCAGTGAAAACCAGCTTGTGACCGCCTTCGGCGAAGGTGAGCGGCGCCGACGAGAGCGCTGCGGGCAGGGTGAAATTCACGCCCGTCATCGAGCTGAGCATTCGCAGCATCTCGCCGAAATAACCCGACCAGGCGACCGCCACGGTCGATGCAGCGAACAGGTATTCGAGCACCAGCGCCCAGCCGATGAACCAGGCCACCACTTCGCCGAGGGTCGCGTAGGAATAGGAATAGGCACTGCCGGACACTGGCAGCATCGCGGCGAACTCCGCGTAGCACATGCCGGCCAGACCGCAGGCAAACGCTGCGATCAGAAAGCTGAAAATGAGTGCGGGGCCGGCGAACTGCGCCGCCGCCGTGCCGGTGATGGCGAAGATGCCGGCGCCGATCACCGCGCCGATACCGAGCATCACCAGATGCCGAGCCGTCAGTACGCGCTTGAGAGTGACTTCGCCCTCGGCGCCGCCTTCGACGGGTTCGCCAGCGTCCACGTGAGGCATTGCCTCGATCGTGTGAGTGGCAAATAGACCTTTTATCATCAACTTCCCCTCAGGTGATTTTGCCCGCGTCCGCTCTGCGGCGGATGGATGAAACGGGTGGGCAATGGCGGGCCAACATAGCCCATGCGGCAAAGGTTGTACAAGCTTCACTCATGTTGCGGCGAAACATGCCGCGACCGGCTTTCAGGCAGTCATTCGACTCATCGCAGGACATTCATGCAGCAACCGATCATCATCATGTTCGAAGCTTTCCAGCGCTACCGTGACCAATGGCAGGGGGAGTCCGCGGTCGTCGCGCAGTTCGAAAGTTTTCTGCATGCGCACGCGCATGGATTCGAGCGGAGCAATGTCGCGGGCCACTTCACCGGCTCGGCCTGGCTGGTCAGCGGCGACGGCACACGCGTGCTGCTGATGCATCACCGCAAGCTGGACCGCTGGCTGCAGCCGGGTGGTCATGCCGATGGCGACACGGATCTTGCCCGGGTCGCCCTGCGCGAGGCGGAAGAGGAAACCGGCCTGACCGGTCTTCGCGTCGAAGGCGACATCTTCGACATTGATCGACACCGCATCCCCGCCCGCGCGAACGAGCCGGAACACTGGCATTACGACGTGCGCTACATGGTGCGCGCGGGGACCGACGAATCGTTTGTGGTCAATGCCGAATCGCATGCGCTGGCATGGCGACCGGTGGGCGAGGTGGCCGCTGACGAGACACTCGATGCTTCGCTGCGACGGATGGCGCGCAAGTGGCTGGAGCGGTAGCCCGCCCTACGCGTATTTTTCCGGCGCCGGATGGACCTGGCCGCATTCGCTGCAGGTGCGCGCATCGATCGAGCGATAGAAGCGTTCGAACACCGGCGGGAAATCACTCTCGATGCTGTCGAGGGTGAAATACTCCTCGTACAGCTTGTGGTTGCACTGCTCGCAGAACCACATCAGGCCATCCTTCTCGCCGGTCATGCGGCGACGCTCGATCACCAGCCCGATCGAGCCGGAGGCGCGGTTCGGTGAATGCGGCACGCGCGGGGGCAGGTAGAAGATTTCTCCGGCGCGCAGGGGGATGTCGCGGGCCACGCCGTCGTCCTGAACTTTCAGCGTGATCTCGCCTTCAAGCTGATAGAAGAATTCGGGACCTTCGTCGTAGTGGTAGTCGGTGCGCGCATTCGGGCCGCCCACGATCATGATGATGAAGTCGCCGTCGACGATGCACTTGTTGCCCACCGGCGGTTTCAGCAGGTGGCGGTGTTCGTCGATCCAGCGCTGCAGGTTGAGGGGCGGCAACAGGGCCATGCGCAATGCTCGCGGGGAACCAACTCGCACCATAGCGCCGCCATCGCCACAAAAGAAGCCGCCCGGGCGACCCGGGCGGCTTCTTTTTGTGGCGATCTCAACTTCGCTGTTACGGGATCAGCACCTTGTCGATCACGAAGATCTCGCCGTTGGACTGGGCGACGTCGGCGATCGTGATATTCGCGACATTGCCCTTGGCATCGGTGACGGTCCACTTGCCGTTCTTGCCGGCGACGGTGATCGAGTCGCCCTCGACCGTCTTCAGCATCGCCTTGCCGGCGTGGGCCTTGGCCAGCTTGGCCAGGTCGTGCGCGGTGTATTTGCCCGGCACCACGTGGTAGGTGAGGATATTAGTCAGCGTGGCCTTGTTTTCCGGCTTCAGCAGATTGTCCACGGTACCGGCGGGCAGGGCAGCGAACGCCTCGTTGGTGGGCGCGAACACGGTGAACGGACCCGTGCCTTCGAGCGTCTCGACCAGGCCGGCGGCCTTCACCGCGGCGACCAGGGTGGTGTGATCCTTCGAGTTCACCGCGTTCTCGATGATGTTCTTCGTGGGATACATGGCAGCGCCGCCAACCATCACGGTCTTCTGCATGCTCATCGACTCCATCTGGCCGGCCATCGCCATCGGCACCACGGCAGCGGTGGCCAGAGCCATGGAAAGGCCGATGGCCAGGGCACGCATGCGGGAAAGGGTCTTCATGAATGTTCTCCAGGTTTTCCGCTTCGCGGATTGGAAGCAACTGGAGATACGCAGCTTGCATCGGAACGGATGCACGAGATCCGCCTGGCATCCAGTGCAGGGTAGTCAGGCCAGCGACGCTCGGTTCAGACCTCGAGTGTGGCCAGGTCGCCTTTTTCTTCCAGCCACGCCTTGCGATCGCCAGCGCGTTTCTTGGCCAGCAGCATGTCCATCAGTTTCGACGTGCCGTCGTCGTCGCCGATGGTCAGCTGCACCAGCCGGCGCGTGTCCGGATGGATCGTCGATTCGCGCAGCTGCGGCGGATTCATCTCGCCCAGGCCCTTGAAGCGGGTTGTGCTGACAGCGCCCTTCATCTTCTCGCGCTCGATCCGCTGCAGCATCGCTTCCTTCTCGCCCTCGTCGAGACAGTAGAACACCTGCTTGCCCACGTCGACGCGGAACAGCGGCGGCATCGCCACGAACACGTGGCCTTCGCTGACCAGCCTCGGGAAGTGCCGCAGGAACAGCGCCGACAGCAGGGTGGCGATGTGCAGGCCATCGGAATCCGCGTCGGCCAGGATCACCACCTTGCCGTAGCGCAGGCCGGACAGGTCGTCCTTGCCCGGATCGCAGCCGATCGCCACCGCCAGGTTGTGCACTTCCTCGGACGCCAGTACCGAGGTCGATTCGACTTCCCAGGTGTTGAGGATCTTGCCGCGCAGCGGCAGGATCGCCTGGAACTCCTTGTCGCGCGCCTGCTTGGCGCTGCCGCCGGCCGAGTCGCCCTCGACCAGGAACAGTTCGGTGCGGGTGAGATCGGTGGCGGTGCAGTCGGCCAGCTTGCCGGGCAGTTGCGGGCCCTGGGTGATCTTCTTGCGCACGATCTGCTTGGCGGCTTTCAGTCGTGCGCTGGCTCGCTCGATCGCCAGTTGCGCGATGCGCTCGCCGGTACTCACGTTCTGGTTCAGCCACAGGCTGAAGGCATCGTGGATGACGTTCTCGATCATGCCTGCAGCCTGGCGCGAGGACAGCCGCTCCTTGGTCTGGCCGGCGAACTGCGGGTCCTGCAGCCGGGCGGACAGCACGAAGGCGATGCGCTCCCACACGTCTTCCGGCGCCAGCTTCACGCCGCGCGGCAACAGGTTGCGGATGTCGCAGAACTCGCGGATCGCGGTGGTCAGGCCGGTGCGCAAGCCGTTGACGTGGGTGCCGCCCTGGGCGGTGGGAATCAGGTTGACGTAGCTTTCCTGCACCAATTCGCCTTCGGCCAACCAGGCCAGCGCAACCTCCATGCCCTCGGTATCGCGCGCCATCTGGTGCACGAACAAGTCGTTCGGCAACACCTCGTTGCCGTCGAGTTCGCCACGCAGGTAGTCGCGCAGGCCATCTTCGTAATGCCACTCGATGACTTCACCGCTGGCCTCGTCGGTGAGCTTCATGTTGAGGCCGGCGCACAACACCGCCTTGGCGCGCAGCAAGTGCTTGAGCTTGCCCAGCGAAATCTTCGGTGAGTCGAAATATTTTGCTTCGGGCCAGAAGTGTAGGGTGGTGCCGGTGCGCTTCTTGCCGACCGTGCCGATCACTTCCAGCGGGCTGACCATGTCGCCATGTTCGAACGCCATCGCATACTCGGAGCCGTCGCGACGGATGTTCACTTCGACGCGGTCCGACAGCGCATTGACCACCGACACGCCAACGCCGTGCAGGCCGCCGGAGAAACTGTAGTTCTTGCCGCTGAATTTTCCGCCCGCGTGCAGCCGGGTCATGATCAGCTCGACGCCGGACACGCCTTCCTCCGGATGAATGTCCACCGGCATGCCGCGGCCGTCGTCGCTTACCGACACCGAGCCATCGGCGTGCAGCACCACCTCGATCGCACTGGCGTGGCCGGCCAGCGCCTCGTCCACCGAGTTGTCCACCACCTCCTGCACCAGGTGGTTTGGCCGGGTCGTGTCGGTATACATGCCAGGTCGGCGTTTGACCGGGTCCAGGCCGGACAGGACTTCAATATCGGCGGCGTTGTAGCGGCTGCTCATGCGTGTGTTTCGATTAAGACGAGACGACGAAGCATGGGGCGCGCGGGCGGGCAGGGTCAAGCCGATCGCGCTGAATCAGCGGTAGCCCTGCGCCTGTAGCGAGAACAGATGCGCGTAATGCCCGTCCTCGGCCATCAGCTGCACATGGTTGCCGCGTTCGATGATGCGGCCGTCCTGGATCACGATGATCTGGTCGGCCATGCGCACGGTGGAAAAGCGGTGCGAGATCAGGATCGCGATGCGGCCGCCGGAGAGTTCGCGGAAGTGTTCGAAGATGGTGGCTTCGGCTTGCGCGTCCATCGCGGCAGTGGGTTCGTCCAGCACGAGGATGTCGGCGCGCGAGCGCATGAAGGCGCGGGCCAGGGCGATCTTCTGCCACTGGCCGCCGGACAGCTCGCGGCCGTCGTTGAACCACTTGCCCAGCTGCGTATCGAAACCGGCCGGCAGGCTGTCGATGAAATCGCTGGCCATGCCCTTGTCGCTGGCCTCGCGCCAGCGCGTCTCGTCGTCGAAGTGGGTGACGTCGCCGGCGCCCACGTTCTCGCCCACGCGCATCTGGTAGCGGGCGAAGTCCTGGAAGATCACCCCGATGCGCTGCAGCAGCACGGCTTCGTCCCACTCGCGCAGGTCGGTGCCGTCGAGCAGGATGCGGCCGCTGTCGGGCGTGTACAGGCGCGTGAGCAGCTTGATCAGGGTAGTCTTGCCCGAGCCGTTCTGGCCGACCAGGGCCAGCGATTCGCCAGGGCGGATGTGCAGGTCGATATCGCGCAGCGCCGGCTCGCCGGCGCCGGGATAGGTGAAGCTGACCTGCTCGAAGCGGATGCCGTCGTCGGGCCTGGCACCGCGCTGCGCCATGCCGGTCGCCGGCGGCACCAGGGTTTCCAGGTACTCGTACAGCGTGGAGAGGTAGAGGTTGTCCTCGTACATGCCGCCGATCGCCGACAGCATCGCCGACACGGCCGACTGGCCCTGGCGGAACAGCGCCAGGTACATCGTCATCTGGCCCAGGGTGATGCGCGCCATCACCGTGCTGGCGGCGATCCACGCATAGGCGCCGTACAGCGCCAGCGTGCCCAGCAGGCCCAGCACGAAACCCCAGCTGTCGCGACGCACGGCGAGGTCGCGGTCGGCGCGGTACAGACTGTGGAAGATGTCGCGATAGCGCTGCAGCAGCAACGGGCCGAGGCCGAACAGCTTCACTTCCTTGGCGTGGTCCTCGCGCGCCAGCACCGTTTCCAGGTACAGCTGCATGCGCGTTTCGGGCGAACGCCAGCGGAACAGGCGGAACGCGTCGCCGGAGAACTTGGTCTCGGCGAAGAACGAGGGCAGGCCGGCCAGCAGCAGCACGGCCACCGCCCACGGCGAGAACTGGAACAGCAGGCTGCCGTAGCTGAGCAGCGAGATCGCGTTCTGGCCCAGTCCGAAAGTGCGCGTCACCAGCGACAACGGCCGGCTCGATGCCTCGCGCCGGGCGCGGGTGAGCTTGTCGTAGAACTCCGAATCCTCGAAGTGCGCCAGCTCCAGGGTCAGCGCCTTCTCCAGGATCATCACGTTGACGCGCTGGCCGAGCTGCGCGCGCAGCAGCGACTGGCACAGCGACAAACCGCGTTGCGCGCCGGCCAGCGCGGCCACCAGCAAGCCTTCCAGCGCCACCCATTCGAAGACGGATCGCAGCGGGGCGGTTCCGTGGGCAGCCCACGACGTGCTGGCGCGGACCACGGCGTCCACGATATGCGCACCCACGTAGGCAATGCCGGCCGGCAGCAGGCCGGCGACCAGGGTCAGCGCGGCCAGCGCGATGGTCAGCCCGCGGCTGGTGCTCCAGACCAGTTCCAGCGCGCGCCCGCTATAGCGGAACACGCCCAGAAAGCTGCGGGTGAGTTCCTTCGGTGGAGCAGGAGGGGCGGCATGAGGCGGCACGTGGGGAGGATATCGGAAGCGCGCGATGACGCGCGAAGCTTCCGAGATGGGGGCCGTGCCGCCTCAGGCAACCCGAGGCGGGAAGACATCGGCAATGCAGCGCCAGATCGATTCAATGCAGCTGGACTTCCACCAGATGTTGCGGAGCCTGGTAGAGCTCGGGAAACAGCTGCTGCAGGTGGGCGACCTTGGGCGCATCGTTGAACACGATGTACGGGTTGTTCGGATGCAGGTCGTAGTAGTGCTGGTGGTAAGCCTCGGCCGGATAGAAGGCCTTGAGCGGCACCACCTGGGTGACGATCGGTGCGCTGAACGCCTTGATGGAGGTCAGCTGGGCGATGTAGCCGGTGGCGATCTTCCGCTGCTCGTCGTTGGCGTAAAACACTACCGAGCGGTACTGCGTGCCGCTGTCGGGGCCTTGCCGGTTGAGCTCGGTGGGGTTGAGCGCGACGGAGAAGAACACCTGCAGCAACTGGCCGTAGCTGACCCGGGATGGATCGAATTCCACCTTCACCGATTCGGCGTGGCCGGTGTCGCCGTTGCCGACCTCTTCGTAATGCGCGGTATCGGCGTCGCCACCGGAATAGCCGGCGGTGACCCGCTGCACGCCCTTGATGCGTTCGAACACCGCCTCGATGCCCCAGAAGCAGCCGCCGGCGAACACGGCGACTTCGTTGTGCGCGGTCGAATGGGTGGAGTCGACGGCGGGAGCGGGCAGGCGTGCCAGCTCGCCGGCAACCGCCGTGGGCTGGCAGGCGGCGAGGCCGGTAAGCAGGATGGCGCCGAGAAACGGAAGCAGGCGAAACGCACGATGGCGGAACATGGGCAACCTCGCGGACGATGGGCATGCACAAGCACGGCATGCATGGATGTTTACGCGCAACGGACGGCAACGGATGCCTGCCGTTTCTGCGCGCTCACCTGATGATTCGCCGACCGCTCACCCACGGTTACATGCAGGCACGCGGCGCGCTGGCTACCATGGGCGGGGAATTCACCGGAGAATTGCATGTCCGACGCCATCAACTTGGATGCCTATCTGCGCCGAGTGGGCTGGGCTGGCCCGGTTGCGGCCGACCTTGCCACCCTGCGCGGGCTGGCGATGGTGCACGTGGCGACGATCACCTTCGCCAACCTCCATCCGCTGATGGGCTTGCCGGTGGCACTGGATCTGGTGACGTTGCAGCGCAAGCTGGTGGATGAAGGGCGCGGCGGTTACTGCTTCGAGCAGAACCTGCTGTTCGAGGCGGTGCTGCGCGAGATCGGCTTCGAGGTCAGCGGTCTGATCGCCCGCGTGCTGTGGAGGCATCCGGAGGATGCGGAAACGCCGCAGACCCACATGCTGCTGCACGTCGTGCTGGATGGGGAGGGGTGGCTGGTCGACGTCGGCTTCGGTGGCCATGTGCTCACCGGTGCGCTGCGATTGCAGAGCGATATCGAGCAAGCCACGGGCCACGAGCCGTTCCGGTTGCTGCAGCACGACGCCGAGTGGCGCATGCAGTCGCTGGCTCGTGGCGAGTGGCGCACGTTGTACCGCTTCGATCTGCGGCCGGTGCCGATGGTCGATTACGTGGTAGCCAACCACTACGTGTCGACACATTCCGCTTCACGCTTCGTGAGCAACCTGCTGCTCGGGCGGACCACGGCGGATCGACGGTTGAGCCTGCTCAATTACGAGTTCACCGAGCGGCGGATCGGCCACGAACCAACGCGCCAGCGCCTGCGTGACGTGGCCGAGCTGCGGGAGCTGATGGAGCGTGAATTCCTGCTGCGCATTCCCTCCGACGCGGACTTCAATCGCCGGCTGGAAGGTTTGCCGCGAGACTGATTCAACCGGGGCGGCGGGCCTGCGGACGGCCGTCGTCGTAGCCTTCCGGGTCGGCCAGCACGTGGATCTCCACGTCGTCGATGGTGGCCACCTGGCCTGCGTGGATCTTGCAGGTCTTGCGCAGCTCGACCTTGCCGTCCACCGATACCGCGCCGGTGGCCACGATCGCCTTGCCGGCGCCGCCGCTGTCGCACAGGCCGACCAGCTTGAGCAGCATGTTCAGCTCGACGTAGTCGCCTTCCAGTTCAAATTCGATGGTTTGCATGGTGTTCCGGATTGGTGGAATAGCTACGGTGAAGAATGTTCAAAAGCGCTGTCGGGCAGCGCCAGGAACGCGAACCAGGGACGATCGTGTTCCTCGCCGAAGGTGGCGGCATCGTCGAGCATGCCCAGCAGGATGTCGTAGTCGGCGCCGGCCGCTTCGCGCAATTCGTCGACGTGCTCGAACAGCAGCACGTAGCCCCACGACGGCATCCAGCCCAGGTCGCGCAGGCAGTCGGCCAGTGCGTCCCAGTTGTAGCCGAAGCTGGCGGGCAGCTGCAGCGACACGGCGAGGCGGCGCAGCAGTTCGTCCTTGTCGCGACAGCTGGCCAGGTCGGTGCGGCACACGCACAGGTCGTCGCGGGTGGCGGCGCGATCGAGCCGGTCGATGTCGTCGGCGCCGACGAAGTACACCCCGCTCTGGCTGGGCCGGGTCAGGTCCAGATCGAAACGCTGCGCGCTCATCGCGCCACCTCGAAGCGGCGGAAGCTGCGGTAGTGGTCGTCGGTGTAGTACCACTCCACCGGCGGCGTGCCGCCGGTGACGATGCGTCGTGCGCCGCGGGTGCGCGCGCCCGGCGTCTCCACCGTGTACTCGTGGTAGTAGCCGCGCGGCTGTTTTGGCAGCAGGCCTTCGTAGTTGCCGAACACGGCGCCGTCCTGGCTGTGTTCGAACGGACCGCCCCGGTTGATCCGCTGCACCATCTCGCGCGCCTGCGCCGGCAGCGAGGCGTCGCCAGACTGGGCTTGCGGCGCGCGCGTGGCAACCTCGCCGCCCGCATGGGTCGGGGTGGGTGCGATCGTGCGCGGCGTGCCGACGTGGCGGTTCCACATCGTCACCGCAAGGATGACGATCGCCAGCAGGATCAACGGTTTGAGTTGGCGCATGGGCTCGATGAGCGGCAGAAGGCGCCGCGAGCTTAGCAGGGGCCGGGGCGCTGCCGGCCGTGCCGGCTTCCTTCATCGCAGGAAATTACGCACACTCGGGCTTCCCTGGACGCAGCCTTTGCGCTGTCCGCCCGAATCCTGGAGTCTGGATGAGCACTACCCCCGACCACGCCACGGGCCGTTTGCCGCGGCAGATTGGCTACATCATCGGCAATGAAGGCTGCGAGCGCTTCTCGTTCTACGGGATGCGCAACATCCTCACGCCGTTCCTGATCACCACCTTGCTGCTGTACATGCCCGAGGGGCAGCGCATCCTGGCGGCGAAGGACATCTTCCATACCTTCGTGATCGGCGTGTACTTCTTCCCGTTGCTGGGCGGCTGGCTCAGCGACCGCTTCTTCGGCAAGTACAACACCGTGCTGTGGATGAGCCTGATCTACTGCGCGGGCCACGCCTGCCTGGCGATCTTCGAGCACAACCGGCTGGGCTTCTTCACCGGGCTGGCGCTGATCGCGCTGGGCGCGGGCGGCATCAAGCCGCTGGTAGCGTCGTTCGTGGGCGACCAGTTCGACCAGTCGAACAAGCACCTGGCGAAGATGGTGTTCGACGCGTTCTACTGGATCATCAACTTCGGCTCGTTCTTCGCGTCCTTGCTGATGCCGCTGTTCCTGCGCCACTACGGTGCGGCGGTGGCGTTCGGCATTCCCGGCGGCCTGATGTTCATCGCCACCGTGGTGTTCTGGCTGGGCCGCAGGCAGTACGTGATGGTGCCGCCGGGGCCACCCGACCGGGATGCGTTCTCGCGGGTGGTCCGCACCGCCTTGCTGGCGCAGCGGCCCGGCCAGGCGCGGCCCGGCTTGTGGGTCGCGGCGGCGGCCGTAGCGCTGGCGCTGGCCTCGTTCGCGCTGGTGCCGTCGCTGGGTTTCGTGATCTGCGCATGCATCGCGCTGGTGCTGCTGATCGGCGGCGTGGGCGGCGGCGCGTGGCTGCAGATGGATCGGGCGCGCGGCCTGCATCCGGATCACGCCGTCGATGGCGCACGCAACGTGCTGCGGGTGCTGGTGATCTTCGCGCTGACCACGCCGTTCTTCTCGCTGTTCGACCAGAAAGCCTCGACCTGGGTGGTGCAGGGTGGCGAGATGACCATGCCTTCATGGTTCGTGCCCGCGCAGATGCAGGCGCTGAATCCGCTGCTGGTGATGCTGCTGATCCCGTTCAACAACTTCGTGCTGTATCCGCTGTTGCGCCGGCTCGGTTACGAGCCCACCGCGCTGCGCCGGATGACGGCGGGCATCGCCTTCAGCGGCCTGGCCTGGATCGTGGTGGGCGGCCTGCAGGTGGTGATCGACGGTGGTGATCCGCTCTCCATCGTGTGGCAGGTGTTGCCGTATGCGCTGCTGACCTTCGGCGAGGTGCTGGTGTCGGCGACCGGCCTGGAGTTTGCCTACAGCCAGGCGCCGGCTTCGATGAAGGGCGTGGTGATGAGCTTCTGGAACCTCACCACCACGGTCGGCAACCTGTGGGTACTGCTGGCCAACGCGGCGGTGCGCAACGACACGGTAACCGGGTCGATCGCCACCAGCGGGCTCAGCATCACCGCCTTCCAGATGTTCTTCTTCGCGGCGTTCGCGCTGCTCGCCGCGCTGGCGTTCGGCCTGTATGCGCGGCGTTACTGCGAGGTGGATTACTACCGGCCGGCCTGACCTGCGGATTACGCCGCGGCATCGACGCGCTTTTGCAGCGCCATCGCGGCGGCCGGGTTGCGGTGCTTGGCGGCGCTGATGAAGAACACGAACACGTCGCGCGGCGAGGCCTTTTTCTGCAACGCCGCGACGTGCGGCAGTTCGGCGATGTCGTGGCCGGCGGCCCAGTCGCGCGCATGTCCGGCCCAGCGATCCAGCTCGGCGGGAGCGTAGCCGGCGGGGTGGTCGTCTTCGCTGCGCATCAGCCGGGCGTAGCTGAAATCACCGGTGAGGTCGGCCAGCGACGGGTACTTCGGCGAATCGGTGAACACGGTGGGGATGCGGTGGCTGCGCGCCAGTTCCACGTATGCGGCGTCGAGGAAGCTGGGGTGGCGCACTTCCAGCACGTGGCGCAGCGGCTGGCCGTCCAGTTCGCGGGGCAGGGTGTCGAGGAAGGCGGCCAGGTCGTCGGCGTCGAACGGCCGCGACGGCGACAACTGCCACAGGATCGGCCCCAGCCGATCGCCCATTTCCGCCAGGCCGCCATGGATGAAACCGCTGGCGCCCCTGGTCGCGTCGGCCAGGTGCCGGCTTTCCACCACGTAGCGCGGCGCCTTCAGCGAGAACACGAAACCTTCCGGCGTTTCCTTCGCCCACTTCGCGTAGGTGGCGGGCTTCTGCGCGCCGTAGAAGGTGCCGTTGATCTCGATCGCGCGCAGCTGGCGGCTGGCGTATTCCAGCTCGCGCCGCTGCACCAGCTTCGGCGGATAGAAGTTGTCGCGCCACGGCGCGTAGGTCCAGCCGCCGATGCCCACCCGGATCGCCGGGCCGTGATGAGTCCTGGCGGCAAACAGGTCGTTCATGGCGATGTCTCCGGCAACGGTTGGCGCAGGATTTCGGCGACGACGATGCACACCACCAGCCACGCCGCGCCCGCGGCATAGCCGGCCATCACGTCGCTGAAGTAATGCACCTGCAGCAGGATGCGACTGATCCCGATCATCCCGATCAGCAGCACGGCGGCGGCGATGATCGCGCGGTGGAAACGCGGCGTCAGCCGCAGCAGCACATAGGCCAGCATGCCGTAGAACACCATCGCGCCGAACGCGTGGCCGCTGGGGAAGCTCCAGCCCGGCTCGACGATGAAGCCGTGGTCATGCAGCGGCCGCACCCGCTGGAACACCGCCTTGAGCCCGCCGTTGATCGGCAGGATGCCGAACAGCGCGATGACCCACGCGCCGGCCAGTCGCCGATGCCTGCGCCACAGCAAGAACACGGCGATCACGGCGGACAGCGGCGCCACCCAGAGCAGGTCGCCCAGGTGGGTGAGCATGGCGATCGCGCGCAGCACCGGCGTCGGCAACTGCGCGCGCAGCTGTTCGGCCAGGCCGGTGTCGAAACCGGGCAGCCTGCCGCCGTGTTGTGCGTTGACCGCGAAGGCGATGGCCGTGAAGGCCAGGGCCAGCAGCAGCGCCAGCAGCAGGCCGACATGCCGGCGCAGCACCACCGCCGGCTCGCCCCGATGGCGCGCGCGGCGCTGCCAGCGCGCGTTGTGCTGCCAGGCCAGGTCGCCGGCCAGCAGGGCCAGCAGCAGCAACAGGGCCCACAGCGGCAGCGCGTGGGCCGCGATCCATTCCGGCATGGCATCCATCGTATGTGCGTTTCCGTGTCCGCTTTCGATCGCCCATGATCGGCGGTCACCGGCGCGGCGTCGAGCCGGGCGGGCCCGGCATGACTTCCAGCGCTGGCCTTGCGCCGGATTTGCCGCGATAGTTGGGCGATCACCACCGGCGGAGTCTTCGATGTCCCAGCGACCCCTTTCCCTGCGTCTGGCGCTTTGCTGCGCGCTGCTCGTTTCCGCCACGGCTGCCTCGGCGCAGTCGCCCGCCGCGCAGTCGCCGCCGCCGGTATCCACCGGCGACCGCGTGCGACCGATGCTGCCGGCGCAGCTGCAGGATTTCAGCGCCTACGTCGACAGTGCGCGCAAGACCTTCGACGTGCCCGGCATCGCGGTGGCCATCGTCAAGGACGGCAAGGTGGTGATGGAGCAGGGCTTCGGCCTGCGCGAGATCGGCAAGCCGGACCAGGTCGATGCCCGCACGCTGTTCGCGATCGCCTCCAATACCAAGGCGTTCACCGCGGCAGCGCTGCAGCAGCTGGCGGACGCGGGCAAGCTGAAGATGGACGACCGGGTGATCGATCACCTGCCGTGGTTCCGCATGTCCGATGCCTACGTGACGCACGAGATGCGCATCCGCGACCTGCTGGCGCATCGCAGCGGACTCAGCCTGGGCGCCGGCGACCTGCTGTACTGGCCGCCGACTTCGTACTCGACGAAGGAAGTCGTGCAGCGACTGGCCCACGTGCCAATCAAGAACGGCTTCCGCAGCGGCTACGCCTACGACAACATCCTGTTCGCGGTGGCGACCTTGGTGATCGAGGAAGCCTCCGGCCAGAGCTACGCCGACTACGTGCGCGAGCACCTGTTTCAGCCGGTCGGCATGGACGAGTCGCTGGTCGACATGACCTACCTGAAGCCGGGCATGGACGTGGCGATGGGCCACGCCAAGGCCGACTTCAAGGATCTCAAGCCGGTGCCGCCGATGGCGTGGCTGAACGATCCGGGCGCCGGCGGCATCTATTCCAGCGTGCACGACCTGGCCAAGTGGATGAACGTGCAGCTGGCCGGCGGCGTGTTGCCGGGCACGGGCAGCGACGGCAAGCCGCAGCGCCTGTTCTCCGACAAGGCGCACCAGGAAATGTGGAGCATGCTCACGCCGATCCGGGTCGGCAAGCCCTCGGTGCCCGCAATGGCGGCGCTGACGCCAAACTTCTCCGGCTACGGCGAAAGCTGGTTCCTGTCCGATTACCGGGGCCAGAAACTGGTCTGGCACACCGGCGGCTGGCCGGGCATGGTGTCGCGGGTGACCCTGGTGCCGGGGCAGAATCTGGGCGTGGTGGTGCTGACCAATGCCGAGTCCGGCGCCGCGTTCAACGCGGTGACCTATCGCGTGCTGGATGCGTATCTCAACGCGGACCAGAAGACCGACTGGGTGGCCGTGTACGACAGCGCGGTGAAGAAATCCGAGGCAAAGGCCGACGACAGCCTGGCCAAGCATGAGGCGGCGCGCGACAAGCACAGCAAGCCGTCGCTGGCGCTCGCCAGGTACGCGGGCACCTATCGCGACCCGTGGTATGGCGACGTCATCGTCAGCCGCGAAAACGGCAAGCTGCGACTGCGCTTCTCCAAGACCGCCCAACTGGTTGGCACCATGACGCCGTGGCAGCACGACACCTTCACCGTGCGCTGGGACGACCGCACGCTGAACGCCGATGCCTTCGTCAATTTCGACCTCGATGTGGACGGCCATATCACCGAAATGCGCATGCAGCCGATCTCGCCGCTGACCGATTTCAGCTTCGACTTCCAGGACCTGCGCATGGCGCCGGTCGACGGGAAGTCGGACGCCGACTGATGATGATCTGCGGCCGGGGCAATCGCGCCCCGGCTGATGCTTGGCAACCCGGGGGACATGGAAATGCGTGATTTGCGTGGCGTTGCGGCGATCGTGTTGGGCTGCGGCCTGTTCGCCGGCGTGGCGGTGGCGCGCACCGAGGCGCCGGTGGCGCACAGCCCGTTCCATGTCGAGTTGGGCGAAGCACTGACCCAGCCAGCGTCGGGTCGGTTGCTGTTGTTTGCGGTGGACGCCAAGGCTGCCACGGCAGCGGCCAAGGACGGCAAGGTCGAGCAAGTCGACGCCAGTCCGTTCGGCGCCACCCAGGCTTCGGTGGCCGCGCGCGAGGTCAGCCGGCTGATGCCGGGGCAGGGCGTGGACATCGACGCGGATCGCCTGGCGTTTCCCGCCGGCTGGTCACAGCTGCCGCCGGGCGACTATCTGGTGCAGGCCGTGCTGGACGTTAACCACGACTACAACTACGGCGGACGCGGCGCGGGCGACCTGGTCAGCGACGTGGTGCGCATGCATCTTCCGGCCAGCACCACGCCGACCCTGCAGCTGGCTCGCGTGCTGCCGGCGCATGCGGCGTGGACGCTGTCGCCGTCAACGCCCGAGGCGGTACGCAAGGCGCTGCCCGACGCACGCCGTCATGCCCGGTCGATTGATTTTGTCAGCCCTTCATTGAGCGCTTTCTGGGGCCGGTCGATCCACATGCGCGGCTGGGTCGTCTTGCCGCCGGGTTACGACACCAACGCGGCAGCGCGTTATCCGGTTGTCTACAGCACGCACGGTTTCGGCGGCAACGTCGATCGTTTCACCGGCAGCATAGCGACCGTGTGGCAGAGCATGAGCAGCGGACAGATGCCGCCGATGATCTGGGTGTTCCTGGACGAGTCCAGCGCCACCGGCACCCATGAGTTTGCCGACTCGGTCAACAACGGCCCGTGGGGACAGGCGCTGACCACCGAGCTGATTCCGCAGCTGGAATCGGTCTACCGGATGGACGGCAAGCCGAACGGCCGCTTCCTCAACGGCCACTCCTCCGGTGGCTGGGCCACCTTGTGGCTGCAAACCCGCTACCCGAAAGTTTTTGGCGGCACCTGGTCGACCTCACCTGATTCGAGCGACTTCCACGATTTCACCGGCGTGGATCTTTACGCGCCGAACGCGAACGTCTACCACCGCGCCGACGGCTCGGCCTATCCGCTGGTGCGCGACAAGGGCAAGGTGCTGGCCAGCTTCGAAGCCTTCGCCAAACTCGAACGCGTGCTCGGCGAATATGGCGGCCAGATGGCCTCGTTCGACTGGGTGTTCTCGCCGCGTGGCGCCGACGGCCGGCCGGTGCCGATGTTTGATCGCGACACCGGCGTGGTCGATCCGGCGGTGGTCGCCTACTGGCGCGACCATTACGACATCGCCCATCGGGTTCAGACGAACTGGCCGGCGCTCAAGCCAAATCTGGATGGCAAGATCCATCTGATTGTGGGTACCGCCGACACCTTCTATCTCGACGGTGCCGCGCACAAGCTCAAGGCCGTGCTGGATGGGCTGGGAGCGACATCGGACTTCCGTTTCCTTCCCGGCAAAACCCATTTCGACCTGTACGTCGTGGGCAAGGACCGCGTGGGGCTGCTCAAGCAGATCAGCTGGGAGATGTATGCGGTCGCGCGGCCGGATTCAAAATTGAAACCCGCTGCCGCGGCGCCCTGAAACGACATTGGCACGTCGATTGACCGAAGGTCGGCCAGGTGCCGGCCTTCGGTTTTTCAGGCCGCGGCGTCGAGGAGTGAGCAAGTGAAGGGCCGCGACCACTCACCCCTCTCCGTCGATGCTCTCGTCCAGCGGCGGCAGCGTGCGCACCAGCATGCTTTGCGGGCTGCTCATCGGCAGTTTCTCGCTGCGCAGGCGTTCGAGGATCTCGAACAGCAGATCGCTTTTCACGCCGCCGACCTCGCGCGGGCTGCCCACGTAGGCCACGCAGTTGAAGGTCATCGCGCCGGCGGTGACGTTTTCCAGCTGCACGTACGGCGCCGGCGTGGCCAGCGTACCGTGGTGGGCGCGCAGGATGCCCAGCACCAGTTCGCGCACCTTGCCCGCGTTGGTGTCCAGCGGCATCGGCAGCTTGATCTGCACGCGGCCCAGGGCGTTGGCCTGGGTGACGTTGCGCACGTTCTGGGTGATCAGCTGCGAGTTCGGCACGATCACGGTGGAGCGGTCCCACATCTGGATTTCGGTGGCGCGCACGTTGATGCGGCGGATGTCGCCCTCGACGTCGCTGCTCAGGCTGACCCAGTCGCCCACCTTCACCGGCCGCTCGACCAGCAGGATCAGCCCGGAGATGAAGTTCTGCACGATCGCCTGCAGGCCGAAGCCGATGCCCACCGACAGCGCGCTGACGATCCACGCAATGCTCTTGAGGTCCACCTGCAGCGCGGCCAGGGTCAGCACCACCACCAGCAGCCCGCCGAGATAGCCGAGCAGGGTGATGATGGATTCCTGCATGCCCCGATCCATCGCGGACTTGGGCAGCAACTGTTCGCGTAGCCAGCGCTTGAGCACGCGCAGCACCAGCACGCCGGCCAGCAGCACCAGCACGGCGGTGATGATGCTGGCCGGGTTGATCGCCAGCTCGCCCAGCTTCAGGTTGCCCAGGGTCTGCCGGGCGCTCACCAGCAGGTCGCCCGGACCGGCGCCGAACGGGGTGAGCACGGTGGCCAGCGCCACCAGCACCAGGCCCACGCGCACGATGCCCACCAGCAGCACGTTGGCCTGTTCCAGCTTGTGCGACGGCAGGGTCAGGCTGGCCTGCAACTGCTGGCCGCCCCGCCCGCGTGGCGACAGCAAGGTGTTGATCAGGTCAGTCAGCAGGTGGACCAGCAGGTAGGTGGTGGCAAAGATCAGGCCGACCCAGAGCATCTGCCTGGCCAGGAAGAAGGCCATCGCGATGAAGCCGGTGGCCACGCACAGCCAGCTGACCACCACGCCGAGCGAGGCCGCCGCAACCAGCAGGCTGCCCCACACGGGCCGCTGCGTGGCTTCGCTGTGATCCGTTTCGCCGCGGCTGCGGCGCAGGCGCCACAGTGCCGCGCCGATCAGACCGCTGATGACCAGGGCGAACAGTCCCCGGGTGGCCACGGTGGCGGGCAGGCTGGTGCCGATCGTGCGGGTGGTGCGCTCGACCATTCCGGCCAGCAGCGCTGCGGCGGCAAGCAGCCACGGAAACGGCTGCAGCCATTGCGCGGTGAGGTCCGACAGCGCGGGCAAACGCCAGGAAGGACGCCGTACCGACAGCAGGGCGCGACCCAGCCCGGTGATGAAGGCGGCCAGGCAGACCAGCCGCACCAGAGACGTCATCAGGTTTTGCGTGTCGTCGTCGAGAACGTCGTTCCAGTTCAGTCCCGTGTAGGCCAGCTGGGCGGCGAGCCCGGTCGTCAGCACGGCAGTCAGCGCCACCGCGGTGGCCATCGCGCTGCGCCGCAGGTGTCCGTCCGGCACATGGCGGGCGGCCAGCGCCAGCAGCAGGCGTTCCAGCACCCAGCGACCGCCGGCCAGCAGCAGCACGGCCGCGGCCAGGCACCACAGCAGCGGCTGCCGGTTCGGCGGTTGCCAGGCATCGTTGACTGCCGCGGCGAAGCGCGTGCCCAGGCGCTTCAGGCGCACCAGGTCATCGGGAAAGGTGCGCACGGGGCCGGCCCAGAACGCACGGCTGAATGGCGTGGGCGTGCGCGAGGCCAGCCGCGCCTGGAACTGGTCGTTGCGCAGGCCGGTGATCTGCGCGGCCAGCTGCATCGCGTTCTGGTTGAGCAGTTGCGACTGCTTGATCTGCGCGTCGAGGTCGGCCTGCGCCTTGTCCAGCTTCCGGCGTTGCGCGGCCACTTCCGGCGCTTCGGCCGGCGCTCCCTTCGCCGGCGCCGGACCCAGCACCGCCAGTTGGGCCTGCAAGGCGGTCATCTGCGGCGCGAGACTGGTGGTGAGCTGGCGCGACTGATCCTGCACGGCCAGCGCGGTGCTGCGCAGGTCGGCCAGCGGCGCATCGGGTGTGGGGTTCTTCAGTGCAAGCTTCACTTCGTCGAGCTGGCTGCCCAGCTGGTCCAGCGCCTGTGCCGGCGATACCGCCGCGGTATCGGGCGCGGCACTGTCCTGCGCATGCAGGGTGGCAGCACCGAAGATCAGCAGGAGGGATAAGGCGAGGCGAGGCAGTCTGGACATCCGCGCATGATCGGAGCGCGCCCGCGGGTGGTCAATCGCGGCGAGCCGGCAAGCGCTCGCCGGCGTGGCTGGCGTTCAGATTGGGCTGCACCGGGCTTCGACATTGCCCGCCCGTGAGCACGCCGCCGACTTGCCGCACAATACACACCCGCCAACATCCGGGTTCTCCATGATTTTTCGCTGGTTCGAGTCCCTCATCGACGCGTTCAAGGAACCCGTCGACGGCATGCCACCGCAGTCGGTGTGGCGCTTCTACGCGTTCTACCTGCGCCAGGTGTGGCCGGTGTTCGCCGTGGCGATCGTGCTGGGTTTCGTGGTGGCGATCATCGAGGTGTCGCTGTTCGGCTTCATCGGCAGCATCGTGGACATGGCCAGGGGCGCGCCGCCGGCGGATTTCTTCCGCCTGCACGGCAACGAACTGCTGTGGATGGGTTTCGTGGCGCTGATCGCGCGGCCGCTGGCGATTGGCACGCACGACCTGCTGGTGAACCAGGCCATCGTGCCCAGCCTGACCAACCGCATCCGCTGGCAGAACCACCGCTACGTGATCCGCCAGAGCCTGGGTTTCTTCCAGAACGATTTCGCCGGCCGCATCGCCAACCGCATCATGCAGACCGGCGGTGCGCTGCGCGAATCGGCGGTGCAGATCGTCGATGCGATCTGGTACGTCAGCATCTACACCGGCAGCGCCATCGTACTGTTCGCCCAAGCGGATTTCTGGCTGGCCGCACCGCTGTTCGCCTGGGTGTTCGCCTACGTGGGCCTGCTGGCGTTCTTCGTGCCGCGGCTGAAGCAGCGCTCGTGGAAGGCCTCGGAGGCGCGCTCGAAACTGATGGGGCGGATCGTGGACGGCTACAGCAACGTGCTGACGCTCAAGCTGTTCGCGCATACGCGCCGCGAGGAAGCCTACGTGGCCGAGGCGATGATGGATCAGACCGACAAGCTGCGCCGGATGACCCGCATCACCACCGCGCTGGACGCCAGTATCACCACCCTCAACGGCTTCCTGATCGTGGGCACGTCGGCGCTGGCGTTGTGGCTGTGGAGCGAGGGTCGGGTGACGGTGGGCGCGATTGCGCTGTCGACCGGGCTGGTGATCCGCATCAACAACATGTCCGGCTGGATCATGTGGGTGGTCAACGGCATCTTCGAGGATGTGGGCACGGTACAGGACGGCATCACCACCATCGCCCAGCCGCGCGCGGTGCAGGATCGCGACGACGCGGTGCCGCTGGCGGTGACCGACGGCGTGGTGCGCTTCGAGCAGATCCATTTCCACTACGGCAAGCAGGGCGGGGTCATCGCCGGGCTCGACCTGGACGTGCGCGCGGGCGAGAAGATCGGCGTGGTCGGGCCGTCCGGCGCTGGCAAGTCCACCCTGGTCAACGTGCTGCTGCGGCTGTATGACCTCGAGGCCGGGCGCATCCTGATCGACGGCCAGGACATCGCCCACGTCACCCAGGAAAGCCTGCGTTCGCAGATCGGCGTGGTCACCCAGGACACCTCGCTGCTGCACCGCTCGATCCGCGACAACCTGCTGTATGGACGTCCGGACGCCAGCGAGGCGCAGGTTGCCGAAGCGGTGCGCAAGGCCCGCGCCGACGAGTTCATTCCCACCTTGAGCGACGGCGAGGGCCGCCGCGGCTACGACGCCCTGGTCGGCGAGCGCGGCGTGAAGCTTTCGGGCGGCCAGCGCCAGCGCATCGCGATCGCCCGCGTGCTGCTGAAGGATGCGCCGATCCTGGTGCTGGACGAGGCCACCAGCGCACTCGACTCCGAGGCGGAAGCAGCGATCCAGGAAAGTCTCGACCTGCTGATGCAGGGCAAGACGGTGATCGCCATCGCCCATCGCCTGTCCACCATCGCGCGGATGGACCGGCTGGTGGTGCTGGACAAGGGGCAGGTCGTCGAAACCGGCACGCACGCCGAGCTGATCGCGCGCGAGGGTTTGTACGCGCGGCTGTGGCAGCGGCAGACCGGCGGTTTCGTGGCCGCGGAGGATGCGCCGGCCTAGCCGGTTGCGGCGGGCGTGAGTTGCGGACTCAACATGCTCCGCTGCTGCAGCAAGCGGGTTTGCCCGCCGTCGCCGCGCTTTCCAGTACCTCGGCCGCGGCCGCCAGTGCACGCGCCGCGGCGGCGCCCTTGCGTTCGCTGTAGCGGCTGACCAGGTAGTCGCTGCGCCCGCGCACCAGCAGGGTGAACTTGAACAGCTCCTCCATCACGTCCACCACGCGGTCGTAGAACGGTGACGGCTTCATGCGGCCGTCGGCGTCGAACTCCTGCCAGGCCTTGGCCACCGAGGACTGGTTCGGGATGGTCACCATGCGCATCCAGCGGCCCAGCACGCGCAGCGCATTCACCACGTTGAACGACTGCGATCCGCCGCTGACCTGCATCACCGCGAGCGTGCGCCCCTGCGTGGGCCGCACGCTGCCGTCTTCCAGCGGCAGCCAGTCGATCTGGTTCTTGAATACGCCGGTGATCGTGCCGTGCCGTTCGGGGCTGACCCAGACCTGGCCTTCGGACCACAGCGACAGCGCGCGCAATTCCTGCACCTTGGGGTGGCTGGCCGGCACGCTGTCCAGCATCGGCAATTCGTGCGGGTCGAACACCCGCGTCTCGGCGCCGAACTGGCGCAGGATGCGCTCGGCTTCCAGCGCCAGCTTGCGGCTGAACGATTGCGGGCGCAGCGAGCCGTACAGGATCAGGATGCGCGGCGGGTGGTCGGCATCGGCCGGCAAGGCCAGCTTGGCCAGGCTGGGCGTGTCCAGCGCTTCGGCGGCGATATGGGGCAGATCCTGGATCGGCACGGTGCGGTCCCTGTTGCCTTGGTTTTATGATTCTATCATTATGGAAATATGGAAACCAATCCGGAATCGCCGCCATGCATCCGTGTCGCGTCCTGTTCATCTGCACCGGCAACTCGGCCCGCAGCATCCTGTCCGAGGCCACTCTCAACCACTTGGGTGCGGGACGCTTTGCGGCGTTCAGCGCCGGCAGCCGGCCGACCGGGCGCGTCCATCCCCAGGCGATCGAGGAACTGAAAGCCCGGGGCATCGCCACCGAAGGACTCGCCAGCAAGTCGTGGGATCGCTTCACCGAGGCGGGCGCGCCGCCGCTGGACATCGTGATCACGGTTTGCGACAACGCGGCGAACGAGAGCTGCCCGGTGCTGTTCGGCGACTTCGTGAAGAGCCATTGGGGCCTGCCTGATCCAGCGGCCGCTCGGGAAGCGGACACCGCCGCGGCGTTCCGGCGTGCGCATGCGCTGATCGTGCGGCGGATTACCGCGCTGCTGCAGCTGCCGGTGGAAATGATGGGCCGCGATGAGCTGAAACAGACGCTTGACCGCATCGGCAGCCTCACCGGCGAGGAAGCCGGCGCATGAACCAGCCATCCGCAGCACTCGCTGCCGGCGCGGTTCCTGCGGACGGCGCCCGCATCGGTTTCTTCGAGCGCTGGCTCACGCTATGGGTCTTGCTGTGCATCGTCGCCGGCACGCTGCTGGGCCATCTGCTGCCTGGTAGCTTCGCGGCGCTGGGCGGCATGCAGATGGCCCGGGTGAACCTGCCGGTCGCGGGGCTGATCTGGCTGATGATCATCCCGATGCTGCTGAAGATCGACTTCGGCGCGCTGGGCGGCGTGCGCCGGCAGTGGAAGGGCATCGGCGTCACGCTGTTCGTCAACTGGGCGGTAAAACCCTTTTCGATGGCGCTGCTGGGTTGGATCTTCATCCGCCAACTGTTCGCCGGACAGCTGCCGGCGGCGCAGCTCGACTCCTATATCGCCGGCCTGATCCTGCTGGCCGCCGCGCCGTGCACGGCGATGGTGTTCGTGTGGAGCAACCTGTGCAACGGCGAGCCGGCGTTCACGCTGAGCCAGGTCGCGCTGAACGACGCCATCATGGTGGTGGCCTTCGCGCCGATCGTGGCGCTGCTGCTGGGCATCTCCTCGATCACGGTGCCGTGGAACACGCTGTTGCTGTCGGTGCTGCTGTACATCGTGGTGCCGGTGGCGCTCAGCATGCTGCTGCGGCGTCGGCTGCTGGCGCACGGCGGCAAGACGCGGTTGCAGCAACTGCTGCAGCGGCTGGGGCCGGTGTCGCTGGGCGCGCTGCTGGCCACCCTGGTGCTGCTGTTCGGTTTCCAGGGCCGGCAGATCCTCGCGCAGCCGGCGATCATCGCGCTGCTGGCGGTGCCGATCCTGATCCAGGTGTATTTCAACGCCGGCCTGGCGTACTGGCTCAATCGCCGCTTCGGCGTGCCGCATTGCGTGGCCGGTCCCTCGGCACTGATCGGCGCCAGCAACTTCTTCGAGCTGGCGGTGGCCACCGCGGTGGGCCTGTTCGGCGTGCATTCCGGCGCGGCGCTGGCGACCGTGGTGGGCGTGCTGATCGAGGTGCCGGTGATGCTGTCGGTGGTGCGCATCGTCAATCGCAGCAAACGCTGGTATGAAGCAGCCCGGGAGTAGCGTCATGCAGAACAAACAGGCCATCACCATCCTCGCCGCGCTCGCCCAGGAGTCGCGGCTCGCGGTCTATCGGCTGCTGATCGAACATGCGCCGGAAGGACTGGCGGCCAGCGCGATCGCGGAAAAGCTGGGCCTGCCCAACGCCACGCTGTCCTTCCACCTGAAGGAGCTGTCGCATGCGGGCCTGGTGAGCAGCCGGCAGAGCGGGCGCTTCATTTATTACGCGCCGGTGATCGAGGTGATGAACGACCTGATCGGCTATCTCACCGACCACTGCTGCAGCCAGTCCGGCGGCACGTGTTCCACCGCCGCCAAGTGCGCCCCGGGCAAGCGGCGGGCTGTTGCGGCCAGGCGTCGGCCAAACTCTGCCTGAGCCGCCTGGCACCGCTGCGATCAGTCCATCAGGTCCTGGATCGCCAGCCCCTGTTCGCGGCAGTAGCGTTCGTATTCCGCCAGCTGCGTGCTGGCCGACGCACGTCCGGTCACCACGCCGCCGGGGCCGAGGAATTCGACCGTACCCATCACGATCACCAGCGCCAGCATCGGCTCGTCGCCGACGATCTTCCACCAGTCGGTGTTGCCCGGCGGTTCGTAGACGTAATCGCCGGGACCGATCAGCTCGCCGGTGCACAGCTTGCGGGTGCCGCTGAGGTTGTACGCGTGGATCTCGCCGGTGTGGCGGTGCAGCGGCATCACCGTGCCCGGTTCCATCCGCAGCAGTTCGACGAAGCCGCGGTCGTCGGCGAAGAAGCGCAGCGGGCTGGACGACTTGCCGGGGCTGGAGGAGGGCACCCAATGCCGCGCGGCGGCGGTGCTGAAGCGGGCGGGCAGGTAGTCGTGCAGGCGGGTGGATGGCGTGGTCATGGGCGTGGCTCAGGCGGCGATGGCGGAAAGGTAGATGTCGAACGAGGCATCCACCGCGGCGCGGCCGCCGCCGATGATGTTGCGGCCCCAGGTGAAGCCGTAGACGTCCTCGAACGCGTAGCCGGCCAGGCGCGTCTGCATGCCGCGCACGGCCTCGGGCGGCATCGGCGTGAAGTTCGGATAGCTGTGCATGAACGAGACGTGGCGGCGGTTGCTCACCACGTGCGGCGCGTCGCCGGAGAACAGCGCGCCGCCGGGCCGCGGTCCGTCCTTCCAGTGCAGCACCGTGCTGCCGGGGAAATGGCCGCCGCTGCGGATCAGCGTCACCGCATCGGACAGGCGGTACGCGTCGCCGCGCCAGAGCTGCACGTTGGGCGAGGGCCGGCGTACCCAGTCGCGGTCCGCCTCGTGCAGCAGGATCGGCACGTTGCCGAGCGCCTCGCTCCACTCCAGCATCGAGGCGTAGAAATGCGGATGCGAGATCGCGATCAGGTCCACCCCGCCGCGCGCCTGCAACGCGGCGACGGCTTCGTCGGTAACCAGGCTCAGCGCTTCCCACAGGATGTTGCCCGCGTCGGTGGGCAGGTACAGCGCGCGCTGGTTGATCGCGAAATCCGGCGCCAGGCCGATGCCGAGCACGCCGGCTTCGTCCTGCATGCGCAGTGTGTGGGTGGCTTTCAGCGCCTCGTGCGTCGTCCACGTCTGGCCGTGTGCGCCGACGTACTGGCGCTCGTCCTCGCACACGGCGCAATGCGCGGGGGTGTTCGGGTACTGGGTGCCGCAGGTTTCGCAGATGGCTTTCGTCATGGTCTGGTCTCGCGTGGGGCGGGCGGTGCCCGTACGGTGCAGACTCTAGGCATAATCTGGACCCTTGGTTGATCCATTCGTGAGAGATTCGATGGAACCAGTTTTTCCGTTCACCGTGCTGCTGCCGCGCGGCGCCGGCACGCTCACGCAGGCGCTGCACCAGCAGTTGCGCGCGGCGATCCTCGATGGCCGCCTGCCGCCACACGCTGCACTGCCCGCCACGCGCAAGGTGGCCGAGGCGCTGGGCGTGGCGCGCAATACGGTGGTCGCCGCCTACGACCTGCTGATCGCCGAGGGCTATGTGGTGCCGCGCCAGGGCGCCCGGCCCCAAGTCGCCGAATTCGCGCGGCGCCGGTCGAGGCCAGCGCGTGCGGGCGTGGACGAATCGCGTTTTGCGCCGGCGTGGCGCACGCCGTTCCTGCAGCCGTCGCCCGCACGCAGCCTGCCCGAGCGAAACTTCCGCCTGGGTATTCCGGATCACCGGCATTTCCCGCACGAGGTCTGGCGTCGGCTGCTGGCGCAGACGCTGCGCAGGAGCGCGCGCGAACCGTTTGCCTATGCGCCGTCGCAAGGCATCCCTGCCTTGCGCGAGGCGATCGCGCAGCACGTCGCGTTTGCCCGCGCGGTGGCCTGCAGCGCCGACGACGTGATCGTCACCTCCGGCGCGCAGCAGGCGTTCGACCTGATCGCCCGCCTGCTGGTCACACCGGGACAGACGAAGGTGGCGGTGGAGGAGCCGGGTTACCCGCCGGTGCGCGCCGCGTTCGCCGCGGCCGGCGCGCAGCTGGTGCCGTTGCCGGTGGATGACGAGGGCCTGTGCGTCGAGCGCCTGCCCGAGGACGTGCGCATCATCAGCGTCACCCCGTCGCACCAGTCGCCCACCGGCGTGGCGATGTCGCTGCGCCGTCGCGCGGCCTTGCTCGATTTCGCGCGCCGCCATCACGCCGTCATCGTCGAAGACGACTACGACGGCGAGTTCCGCTTCGGTGGCCGCCCGCTGGATGCCCTGCAGACGCTGGATCGCGACGCGCAGGTGTTCTACGTCGGCACCTTCTCCAAGAGCATGTTCCCCTCGCTGCGCAAGGGTTTCGTGGTGGCGCCGGCGTGGGCGCGCAGCGGGCTGGTCACGGTCAAGCACTGCGTCGACTCGCATTGCGACGGCATCACCCAGGCCGCGCTGGCCGCCTTCATCCGCGACGGCCACCTGGCGCGGCATGTGCGCCACATGCGGCCGATCTACGCCGCGCGGCGCGAGGCTTTGCTCGACGGTCTGCAGCGCGGGCTCGGTGAATGGCTGCAGCCGATCCCCTCCGAAGCGGGTCTGCATCTGGCCGCGCGTCTGCGCGACCCGGCGCGGGCATCGAAGCTCATGCCGGTGGTGTTGCGTGCCGCCGCCGGGGCGGAAGCCACCGCCGACTACGCGATGACACGCGATGTCGAGCCGGCGGTGACCTTCGGCTATGGCGTGATCGACGCGGCGGACATTTCGGCGGCGCTGGCCGGCCTGCGCCGGTCGTTGCGAAAACTCTAGGGCGTCACGCGGTCACGCCCGGATCGGCGTGGCGCCAGCGCCGTCATCGTGCGGACGCAGCGGTCCTTCATCCTCGGGCGAAGGGCTGTGCTGCGCGGGCGGCACGGCAGGATCGGGAAGGTCCGGAGCCGGCCCGCCGCGACTGAGTTCGCCGCGCCAGCGCGGCAACGCGTCGGGATAGTGGGCCTGGATGAAGGCGATCAGGCCTTCGCGCACCAGGCAGCGAAGATCCCAGCCACGGCCGGAATCCGAGGTGCTGACCAGGGCGCGCAGCTGCATGGCGTGTTCGTCGGTGTCGGTCACCTGCAGGATGCAGACGCGGCGATCCCACAGTTCCGACTGGTCGCACAGCCGCGCCAGTTCCTCGCGCAGTGGCGCCAGCGGCGTGCGGTAGTCGAGCTTGAGATACACCGTGCCGATCAGTTGCGCGCTCTGCCGGGTCCAGTTCTGGAACGGGTTCTCGATGAACCAGTTCAGCGGCACCACCAGCCGTCGTTCGTCCCAGATGCGCACCACCACGTAGGTGCCGGTGATCTCCTCGATGCGGCCCCATTCGCCTTCGATGATCACCACGTCGTCGAGCCGGATCGGCTGGGTCAGGGCAATCTGCAGGCCAGCGATCAGGTTGCTCAGCACGGGTTTGGCGGCCAGTCCGATCGCTAGGCCCGCCACGCCGGCCGAGGCGAGCAGGCTGGTGCCGAGCTGGCGCACGCCGGGAATGGTCATCAGGATGATCGCGGCGCCCAGGATGATCACGATGACGTCGGCCGTGCGTCCGAGCACGCGCACCTGGGTCACCACGCGGCGCGCCCGCAGGTTGTCGGCCACGTCCATCGGATGGTTGCGGATCGCGGCATCCTCGAACGCGCCGATGCAGCGCACCACCAGCCACGTACACGCGCCCAGCAACGCGATCAGCGAGAGATGCTGCAGCAGGGTGAACAGCGGCGAGACGCTGGCGGGCCAGGTGCGCAGGCAGATCGCCAGCGCCAGCAGGGGCAGCACCCACTCCATCGGACCGCTGGCGCGGCGCAGGATGTCCGAAAGCACCGGTTGCCGCGTCGCCACGCGGTCCAGCGCGGCATGGGCCACGACGCGCACGAGCAGGGCAAGCACCAGGCCGGCCACCAGCGCCAGGCCAAGGCGTGCCCACGGATCAGCGGCCCAGGTCGAGAGGAAATCGCTCAGCATGGTGTCCAGCCTGCCGCTTTCGATGTGGAAGAAATGTCGGCTGGCGGATGTGCGTGGCGCATGCTCCACGAAGAAGGGCACCCTGCGGTGCCCTTCGTTCGTTGCCGAATCGCGAGTCGGATAGCTGGCACGCTCAGTTGGCGTGGAACGCCTGCTTGATGTCGCGCATCTGGTCATGGCCGTTGCGCACCGAAGTGTAGACATCGGCGATCACCGACAGCGTATGGGGCGAGATCTCGTCGTCCTTCATCGCGTCCTCGAATTTCGACTTGATGTGATCCTCGCCGCGTTCGACCTCGTCGACCACGGCCTTGTTGTCGGCCTTGGTGAGGCTGGTGCGCAGGTTGACGAACATCCGGTGCGCCGAGGCCAGCACGGTGCCGTCGTCCTCGGGTTTGCCGCCCAGCGAGCGCACGCAGTTCTGCAGGGCCGACGCCGCGGTGCGGCGCTCGCCGGAGCGCGCGCGGAACAGCGAGACCAGCGGTTCGCTTTTCGCATCCTTGGCCGCTTCGGCGTAGCCGTCGGCGCTGTCCAGCGTGGTCTCGATCAGGCTGTTGAGGGTCTTGATGTCGTGTTGGTTATTCATGAGTTCTCCTTGCGGATTCCGATGGGAACGATGGTGGCAGGGGAATCGCCGTGGACGAGTACACGGGAACGCAGGTGACGGAAGCGCCACGGCTTTGTTCAGACCCGTGGTTTGCGTTCATCTTGATGCGTCGTTGCGCGGCTGAGTGCGCGCCGGAGAAGGGCGCGTCTCGCTGCTTGACTCTGGACCTTGATCAAGGGTCTAGACTGTGTGCATGAACACAAAACTCACCTCCCTGACCATCGGTGCCGTCGCCAGGCGCGTCGGCGTGGCGATCGACACGATCCGTTATTACGAGCGCGAAGGCCTGCTGCCCGAACCCGAACGGCGTGCTTCCGGCTATCGCAGCTACGGCGAGGCCACGGTGGCGCAGCTGCGCTTCATCCGCCGCGCCAAGGATCTTGGCTTCACGCTGGAGGAGATCCGCGAACTGCTGGCGCTGTCGGCGGATCGCCAGCGCGGGGTGAAGGCGGTGAAACGGCGGGCGGAAAAGCGGCTGGCGGCGATCGAGCAGCGCATCGTCGAACTGCAGCGCGTGCGCGATGGACTGGCGCAACTGGTGGCCTCGTGTCCCGGACACGGCAAGCCGGAGGAGTGTCCGATCCTGCGCGCGCTGAACGACGAAGAGGTGTCGGCATGAACGCGCAGGCGTGCTGCCACGGCAGCGGCAAGGCGACCGACCCGGTCTGCGGCATGACGGTCGATCCGGCCACGTCGAAGCATCAGTCCATGCACGACGGGCAGGCCTTCCACTTCTGCTGCGGCGGCTGCAAGGCGAAGTTCGAGGCGGAGCCGGCGCGTTATCTGGCCGCACCTGCCGCCCACGATCATGACCACGCTGCGCACCGGGTGAAGGACCCGGTCTGCGGCATGAGCGTGGACCCGCACACCGCGAAACAGCGCGCCGAACACGACGGCCACCCGTACTACTTCTGCTCGGCGCGTTGCCGTGAGAAGTTCGTGGCCGACCCGGCCGCGTACCTGGGCGAGCGCCAGCCCGCGCCGGCTGCGCCTGCCGGCACGATCTACACCTGCCCGATGCATCCGGAAGTGCAGCAGGTCGGCCCCGGCGACTGCCCGAAGTGCGGCATGGCGCTGGAACCGATGATGCCTTCGCTGGACGACGACGACGGCGGCGAACTGCGGGCGATGACGCGGCGCTTCGGATGGCTGGTGGCGCTGACCTTGCCGGTGTTTGCGCTGGCGATGGGACCGCACCTGTTCGGCTGGCATCTGCCCGCGCGGTGGGCTGGCGTGGCCGGCTGGGTCGAGGCGGTGCTGGCCAGCGTCGTGGTGTTGTGGGGCGGCGCGCCGTTCTTCGGGCGCGGCTGGCGCTCGCTGAACCCGTGGTCGCCGAACATGTATACGCTGATCGCGCTGGGCACCGGCGTGGCGTGGCTGTACAGCGCGGTGGCGTTCCTGCTGCCCGGCATTTTTCCGGGCGGTTTCCGCGACATCCATGGCCGCGTCGCGGTGTATTTCGAGTCGGCGGCGGTGATCGTCAGCCTGGTCACCCTGGGCGATTTCTTGGACCTGCGCGCGCGGCGGCGCACCGGGGCGGCGCTGAAGGCGTTGCTGGGGCTGGCGCCGAAGACCGCGCGGCGGATCGCCGCCGACGGCAGCGAAAGCGATGTGCCACTCGACGAGGTGCGCGCCGGCGACGTGCTGCGCGTGCGCCCCGGCGAGAAGCTGCCAGTCGACGGCGTGGTGATCGACGGCGAGAGCCACGTCGACGAGTCGATGCTCACCGGCGAGCCGATGCCGGTGATCAAGGCGAAGGATGATCCGGTCACCGGCGGCACTGTGAACCAGGACGGCGCGCTGACCATGCGCGCCCGGAAGGTCGGCGGCGAAACCCTGCTGGCGCAGATCGTGGCGCTGGTGGCGCAGGCACAACGCAGCCGCGCGCCGCTGCAGCGCGTGGCCGACCGGGTCGCGGCGTGGTTCGTGCCCGCGGTGGTGGGGATCGCGTTGCTGGTTTTTGCCGCCTGGGCGATGGCCGGGCCGGAACCGCGCCTGACGCATGCGCTGATTGCCGCGGTGTCGGTGCTGATCATCGCCTGTCCCTGCGCGCTGGGCCTGGCCACGCCGATCTCGATCATGGTCGCCAGCGGTCGCGGCGCGCAGCATGGCGTGCTGTTCAAGGACGCCGGCGCGATCGAATCCCTGCGCGACATCGACACCCTGGTGGTGGACAAGACCGGCACCCTGACCGAAGGCAAGCCGGCGCTGACCGCGCTGGTGATCCTGGGCGAGCAGTCGCGCGAGCAATTGCTGGCGCTGGCTGCCGCACTGGAGCGGCCCAGCGAACATCCGCTGGCGCGGGCGATCGTCACGGCCGCCGATGCCGAAGGCGTGGCGGTGCTGGCGGCGACGGGGTTTCGTTCGTTGATCGGGCGCGGCGTCAGCGCGACGGTGGACGGCAGCACGGTGACGCTGGGCAATGCGAAGCTGATGGCCGAGTCGCGTGCTGCGGTCACCGACGATGCGAGCATCCGTGCCGAGCAACTGCGTGAACACGGCGCCACGGTGATGTTCCTCGCCGTCGACGGCACCCTCGCAGCGCTGCTGGCGGTGGCCGACCGGATCAAGCCGGACACGCCCGCCGCCATCGAGGCGCTGCACGCGGCCGGCCTGCGCATCGTGATGCTCACCGGCGACAACGCCACCACCGCGCAGTCGGTGGCGCGTGCGCTGGGCATCGACGAGGTGCATGCGGATGTCTCGCCGGCGGACAAGGCTGCGGTGGTGAACCGGCTCAAGGCCGAGGGCCGCCGCGTGGCGATGGCCGGTGACGGCATCAACGACGCGCCGGCGCTGGCCGCTTCCGACGTCGGCATCGCGATGGGCGGCGGCACCGACGTGGCGATGGAGAGCGCCTCGGTGACCCTGGTCAAGGGTGAGCTGGGCGCGATCGTGCGGGCGCGCAAGATGTCGCAGGCCACCGTGCGCAATATCCACCGGAACCTGTTTTTCGCCTTCGTCTACAACGCGGTGGGCGTGCCGCTGGCTGCCGGCGTGCTGTATCCGTGGTTCGGCATCACGCTGTCGCCGATGATCGCGGCGCTGGCGATGAGCCTCAGCTCGGTGTCGGTGGTCAGCAATGCCTTGCGGCTGCGGCGTGCGCCGCTGTGAGGCCTGCGTCGTGACGATTGTCACCGACGATGCTTGACGGTGGCGACTATGGCCGGCGGCGCGTCCGTTCGATCATGCTCCCGCACCACGGTGGTGCCGGAGAGCATCCATGAACGTCATTCACGAAACCCACGGCACGCTCGACAAATACCTGCCCCTGCTGCTCGGCCTGATGGCTGCGCTGTTCGTGGGCAGGGCGCTGAGGAAGACCCTGTGGAGCGCGTTCGCCCTGTACATGGCCTTGCACTACAGCGGCATTCATCCGTTTGGCTGAGCGCATGCCCTAGACTTCGTGCCTTCCGTTCGCGCATCGGCGCGGACGCTGCCACTCTCCAGCACAAAGTCACCGCATGAGCCGCACACTCGCCGAATGGCTGGCGTACCAGGAACGCGTCAACGTCCACAGCATCGAGCTGGGCCTCGAACGGGTACGCGAGGTGTGGTCGCGGATGGGCGCACCGGCACCGGCGCGGCAGGTGATCACCGTCGCCGGCACCAATGGCAAGGGCTCCACGGTGGCCTTGCTGGAGGCGATGCTGCGCGCCGCGGGCCACCGCGTGGGGGCATTCACCTCGCCGCACCTGCTGGCCTACAACGAGCGCGTGCGCATCGACGGGGCGGATGCCGACGACGCGGCGCTGATCGCCTCGTTCGAGCGGATCGAGGCTGCGCGCGGCAGCGTCCCGCTGACCTATTTCGAGTTCGGCACGCTGGCCGCGCTGGACCTGTTCGCGCGGGCCGAGCTCGACGTGGCCGTGCTGGAAGTGGGCCTGGGCGGGCGACTGGATGCGGTCAACATCATCGACGCCGACGCAGCGGTCATCACCACGGTCGACCTGGACCACATGGACTGGCTCGGGCCGGATCGCGACAGCATCGGTCGCGAGAAGGCCGGCATCGCGCGGGCCAGGCGACCGGCGATCGTGGGCGAGCTGGACCCGCCAGCGGGCCTGCTCGCCGCGCTGGACGCCTGCGGCGCCCGGGTCGAGCGCGCCGGCATCGATTTCAGCGTCGAGCGCCATGCCGACGGCTGGCGCTGGCGCCACCGCGACGGCAGCGCGATGGAGCTGCCCGATCCGGCCCTGTCCGCGCCGGTGCAGTACGCGAACGCGGCGGCGGCGATCGCCGCGCTGCACGCGCTGGGTGACGAGAGGCTCACGCCCAGCGCGTTCTTTGCCGCGATCAGCGTGGGCCTGCACGAGGTGCGGGTGCCGGCGCGACTGCAGCTGATCAGCGGCGAGATCCCGATCATGGTGGATGTCGGGCACAACCCGCAGGCGGCCCGCGCCCTGGCCGAATGGCTGGACGCGCAACCGGAGACCGCGGTGCGTGCCGTGTACGGTGCGC
Organism: Rhodanobacter sp. Root179; assembly: GCF_001428465.1. Taxonomy (NCBI): domain Bacteria; kingdom Pseudomonadati; phylum Pseudomonadota; class Gammaproteobacteria; order Lysobacterales; family Rhodanobacteraceae; genus Rhodanobacter; species Rhodanobacter sp. Root179. Next base: position 210,625 of record NZ_LMHR01000088.1, read on the forward strand.
TGGCCGACAAGGATGCCGCGGGCGTGATCGCGGCGCTCGGCGACCGCGTCGATCATTGGCACCTGGCCGGGCTGGAGCGGGACAGCCCGCGCGGCATGAGCGTCGATGCGCTGGGCATCATCCTGCGGCAGACCCTGCCGCAGGCCTCGTGCACGGCGCACGCCGACGTGGCGGCGGCGTTGCAGGCGGCGCGTGCCGCCGCGAAAGCGGGCGACTGCATTCTCGCGTTTGGCTCGTTTTTCGTGGCCACTGCGGTGCTGGCTGAACACGCGGCCATGGCGGGCGGCGTCGACGCCGGATGACCGTTGCCCGCGGCAGGTATAATCGCCGTGTTGTGCACTGCCTTTGCCGTCCTGGAGCGATAACTTGAAAACACGCCTGCTGGGAGCCGCCGTCCTGATTGCCTTGGCGGTTCTGTTCGTGCCGATGTTCTTTTCCAGTACGCCGCCAGCCCCCGGTGGCGACCAGGCCGTCAACCTGGCGATTCCGCCGGCACCCGATCGCGACCTGCAGACCCGCACCATGAGCCTTGCGCCCGACGCCGCCAGTGCCTCGGGCACGGTGGCGCCACCGGCCGAAACCGTCACGCCCGGATCAGGTGACCGGCTGGCCACGGTGAACATCGGCTCCAGCCGTCCGCGCGACGTGGAGACCGATCCGCAGGCCGGCCAGGCGCCGCCGCCGACCACGGTGACCATCGGTTCGGGCGCGTCGCCCAGCCAGCCGGTGATTCCGCAGCGGGACAAGCCGACGGCAACGACCCCGCCGGTGGCTAGCAAGCCGCCTGCGTCCGTCGAACCGGCCAAGCCGGTGGCGGTCACCCCGAAGCCCGCGCCGACACCTGCCGCGGTCGGTCGTGGCAACTACACGCTCAACCTCAGTGCCTATGCCAGCGCCGCCGGCGCGGCCAGCCTCGAACGTCGCGTGCGCGCCCTGGGCTATCCGGTCAGCGGCCAGACGATCACCCAGGCGGGCAAGCCGCGCACCCTGGTCACCGCCGGCCCGTTCGAAACGCGTGCCGCGGCCGAGGCGGCCCGGCTGAAGATCACCCAGTCGATTCCCGGCGTGCCGGCGCGGCTGGAACAGGACGCCAGCCGCGACAGCGCGCCGGCCAGCGCACCCGTGGCCCACGAGTCCACCAGGGCCGGTGGCTGGGCGGTCCAGCTGGCGGCGGTCAGCGCCCAGGCCGACGCGATCGCGCTGCGCGACAAGCTGCGCGCGAACGGTTTCGACAGCTTCGTCGATTCGGTGCAGGCCAGCGGCAAGCAGTTGTGGCGCGTGCGGGCCGGCCCGCAGACCCAGCGCGGCGACGCGCAGCGCGTGCACGACCAGATCAAGGCGAAGCTGGGCATCGACGGCAACGTCGTCCCGGTGCCCTGAGTTCAGCGGCAAGCTGGCGAACCCATGAACTGGACCGACTACATCATCCTTGGCGTGCTGGCCCTGTCCGTCCTGGTTGGGCTGTGGCGCGGGCTGGTTTCCGAGGTGCTGGCGCTGGTGATCTGGATCGCCGCGTTCTGGGTGGCGTGGAGCTTCGGCCCGGCGGTGGCCCGACATTTCGAGCACGTGATCGAGCTGCCCTCGGCGCGGATCATCGTGGGTTACGGCCTGTGCTTCGTCGCCGTGCTGATCCTGGGCGCGCTGCTGCGTTTCGTGATCAGCCGGCTGGTCGAAAGCACCGGCCTGTCCGGCACCGACCGCCTGCTCGGCATGCTGTTCGGCCTGGTGCGGGGCGTGCTGCTGGTGACCCTGCTGGTATTCCTGATCGGCTTCACCGCGTTCACCCGCGATCCATGGTGGCAGCAGTCCGTGCTGCTGCCCCAGTTCCAGCACGTGGCGGTCTGGCTGGGCCAGCAGGTGCCGCCCGGCCTGCGCGATTACATCCACCCGCCGGCCGTGCTCGATCGCCTGTCCGGCTTGCCCGCGACCCTGCCTGCCTCCATATCCGGCGCGTCCCCCGCGCCAGCGGCGACCTCCATCCATCCGGCATCGCCGGCCGCAGCCAGCTCGGCTGCGCCGCCCCGGAATTTCTGAACACATCTCCCGAAGCAGGCAACAACCATGTGCGGAATCATCGGCATTGTCGGTACCACCGAAGTGGCATCGGCGCTTTATGACGGACTGACGGTGCTGCAACACCGCGGCCAGGACGCCGCCGGCATCGCCACCGTGGACGGCTCGCGGCTGCGCCTGCACAAGGGCAATGGCCTGGTCCGCGACGTGTTCGGCCAGAGCGCGATGGCGGACCTGCGCGGGCGCATCGGCATCGGTCACTGCCGTTACCCCACCGCCGGCTCCGAGGGTTCGGCCGAGGCGCAGCCGTTCTACGTGAATTCGCCCTACGGCATCGCGTTCGCGCACAACGGCAACCTGGTCAACACCGACGCACTGCGCCGCGAAATGTTCGAGGGCGATCGCCGCCACATCAACACCGAATCCGACTCCGAAGTGCTGCTGAACGTGCTGGCGCACGAGCTGCAGATCCAGGACCGCATGGCGTTGACCCCGGACCACATCTTCAAGGCGGTGGCCGGCGTGCATGCGCGGGCCCGCGGCGGCTATGCCTGCATCGCGTTGCTGCTGGGCTACGGCCTGATCGCGTTCCGCGACCCCAACGGCATCCGCCCGCTGGTGCTGGGCGAGCGGATCACCGGCGAAGGCCGTGAATACGCGGTGGCCTCGGAGTCGGTGGCGCTGGACATCCTGGGCTTCAAGCGCATCCGCGACGTGGCGCCGGGCGAGGCGGTGATCATCACCGACGACGGCCAGTTGCACAGTCGCCGCTGCGCCGAGGGCGCGACGCATACGCCATGCATCTTCGAATACGTGTACCTGGCGCGGCCCGACTCGATGATCGAGGACGTCTCGGTGTACAAGGCGCGCCTGCGCATGGGCGAGAAGCTGGCCGAGAAGATCCTGCGCCTGCGCCCGGACCACGGCATCGACGCGGTGATCCCGATCCCCGACACCGCGCGCACCGCCGCCAGCGCGCTGGCCGGCGCGCTGGGCGTGCCGTTCCGCGAGGGCTTCGTCAAGAACCGCTACATCGGCCGCACCTTCATCATGCCGGGGCAGGGCGAGCGGGTGAAATCGGTGCGCCGCAAGCTCAACGCGATCGACCTGGAGTTCCGCAAGAAGAACGTGCTGCTGGTGGACGACTCGATCGTGCGCGGCACCACCTCGAAGCAGATCATCCAGATGGCCCGCGACGCCGGCGCCAAAAACGTCTACTTCGCCTCCGCCGCGCCGCCGGTGCGTTACCCGAACGTCTACGGCATCGACATGCCGTCCACCTCGGAGCTGGTCGCCGCCGGGCATACCGAGCAGGAAGTGGAGCACGTGCTGGGCGCCGACTGGCTGATCTACCAGGACCTGAAGGACCTGATCTGGGCGGTGCAGGACGGCAACGAGAACCTGCAGCAGTTCGACACCTCCTGCTTCTCGGGCGAGTACGTCACCGGACTCGACCAGCGTTACCTGGAGCAGATCGAAATGCTGCGCTCGGACGACGCCAAGGCGGCACGGCGCGTCGTCTGAATCCGTGCCTCGTGACTGATCTCCACGCTGCTGCCAGGCGCTGCCTCGACGCCACCGACCCGGCCGAGAAGCTGCGCCTGACCCACGAAACCTGGCAGGCCTTTCTCGCCGGCGAGTTGCGTGCCGATCCCGACTCGCCGCCACCCGAGCCGATCGGCGCGCCCGGCCGCCCGGCGAAGCCGCGCCTGGTCAATGCACGGCAGGTGCCCCAGCGCGGGCTGGGCAGCGCCGAAGGGCGGGCCGCGCTGGTGCATGCGGTGGCGCACATCGAGTTCAACGCGATCAACCTGGCCTGGGACGCGGTCTACCGCTATCGCGACAAGCCGGCCGACTATTACCGCGACTGGGCCAGTTGCGCCCACGACGAGGCCCGGCACTTCGCCATGCTGTCGGCACGGCTGGCCGAGCTGGGCCATGCCTACGGCGACTTCGACGCGCACGACGGCCTGTGGGCGATGGCCGAGAAGACCGCCGCGCACGACACCGCCCGGATGGCGCTGGTGCCCCGCGTGCTGGAGGCGCGCGGACTGGATGTCACGCCGGGCATGATCGAGCGCCTGCGCAAGCTGGGCGACCAGCGCACGGTGGCGATCCTCGAGGTGATCCTGCGCGAGGAAGTGGCCCACGTCGCCGCCGGCACCCGCTGGTACCGGCACTGCTGCGAGCGCGACGGCGTCGATCCGATCGACACCTTCTTCGTCCTGCTGCGCGACTACATGGGCGCGACCCTGCGCGGCCCGTTCAACCGGCCGGCACGACTGGAGGCGGGCTTCCTGGAAGAGGAACTGGACCGCCTGGCGGCGCTGTCGCCGATGCCGGGCTGAGCGGGCCGGCGGCGAGGCCAAATAAAAAAGCCGGCGCAAGGCCGGCTTTTTTATCGAATTTTGGTCGGGGTGACAGGATTCGAACCTGCGACTTCTACGTCCCGAACGTAGCGCTCTACCAGGCTGAGCTACACCCCGTGGGAAGCCGCGTATCTTAATCGCGGATCGGGAGCTTGGCAACAGGTTTGCGCGATCCGGCTGGCGACGATGCTGGGGAAGGCTGCTGGCGTTCTGTTAATCTTGACGGCTGCCGTCGCGCGCCTTCGCGCGGCGGAATGTCCACCCCGTCAGTAGAGGATTCCATGGCGCTTACCCCGGCCCGCACCATGCCCGGCGTGCTCGAGCTGCTGCCGCTCGACCAGATCGCATTCCAGCGCATGCTCGACGTGATCCGCCGCAATTACGAGCGTTTCGGCTTCCTGGCCATCGAAACGCCGGTCATCGAGTTCTCCGACGTGCTGCTGACCAAGACCGGCGGCGAGACCGAGCGCCAGGTCTATTTCGTGCAGTCCACCGGCGCGCTCAACGCGGCCGGCAAGGTCGACGAAGGCATGCCGGAACTGGCGCTGCGCTTCGACCTCACTGTGCCGTTGGCGCGTTACGTGGCCGAGCACGAGCGTGACCTGAGCTTCCCGTTCCGTCGCTACCAGATGCAGAAGGTGTACCGCGGCGAGCGCGCCCAGCGCGGTCGCTTCCGCGAGTTCTACCAGTGCGACATCGACGTGATCGGCAAGGACTCGCTGTCGGTGCGTTACGACGCCGAGATTCCCGCGGTGATCCACAGCGTGTTCCGCGAGCTGGACATCGGTCCGTTCACCATCCACATGAACAACCGCAAGCTGATGCGTGGCTACTTCGAAAGCCTGGGCGTGCTCGACGCCGAGCAGCAGATGCTGGTGCTACGCGAGGTGGACAAGCTGGACAAGCGCGGCGCCGACTATGTGCGCGACACGCTGACCGGCGCAGCCTTCGGCCTCGCCGCCGAGGTGACGGCGAAGATCCTCGCCTTCGTGCAGGTGCGCTCCACCTCGCTGCAGGACGCGCTGGACAAGCTCGATGCGCTGGGCCCCGGCCCGGAGGCGATGGAGCAGGGCCGCGCCGAGCTGAAGGAAGTGCTGAACCTGATCCACGCGTTCGGCGTGCCCGAAAGCGCGTACGCGCTGAACCTGTCGATCGCCCGCGGCCTCGACTACTACACCGGCACGGTCTACGAAACGACATTGAACGACCACCCGCAGATCGGCTCGATCTGTTCCGGCGGGCGCTACGAGAACCTGGCCGGCCAGTACACCAAGTCGCACCTGCCCGGCGTGGGCATCTCGATCGGCCTGACCCGTTTGTACTGGCAGTTGCGCGACGCCGGCCTGATCGACACGGCCAAGAGCACGGTCGACGTGCTGGTGACCCAGATGGACGAAGCGCAGCTGCCCGCCTACCTGGCGCTGGCCGGCGAACTGCGTGGCGCCGGCATCGCCACCGAGGTGGTGCTGGAAGGCGGCAAGCTGGGCAAGCAGTTCAAGTACGCCGACCGCGCCGGCATCCGCTTCGTGATCGTGCTGGGCGAAGACGAAATCGCCAAGGGCATGGTCACGGTCAAGGACCTGCGCCGCGAGGACCAGTTCGAAGTGGCGCGCAGCGAGCTGATCAAGACGCTGCGCGTGGAGCTGGAGCAGGCCGCGGCGATGGGTTGATGGCGTTGCGGGTTGACTCAAAGCATCATCTTCCACAGCCGTCATTCCCGCGAAAGCGGGAATCCATTTTGACTTTGTCGCAACGCCAAGGTGGATTCCTGCTTTCGCGGGAATGACGGCAAAAGAGAACAAACTTCACGGAGACATGGATGACTCCCAGGCAACCGGCCGTCTACATCATGGCCAGCGGCGAACGCGGCACGCTCTACATCGGCGTGACGGGAAACCTCAGGCTGCGTGTGTGGGAACACCGGGACGGTGTGGTTGAAGGTTTCACCAGGCGTTACGGCGTGAAGCAGCTGGTGTGGTTTGAGTTCCATCCCGACTTTCCGTCGGCGATCACGCGCGAGACGCAGCTCAAGTGGTGGAATCGCGCGTGGAAGCTGGAGTTGGTTGAAGCAGGCAATCCGCAGTGGCGGGATCTCTGGGAAGATTTGCTGTAGCACGGGCGCTCATCGTTATGAGTGTCCGGTAACGGAAAGTATGGATTCCCGCCTTCGCGGGAATGACGCAACAAATGCGGAGCATTTTTCAGTGAGCAAAACGATTCTTCTCGACGGCAGCAGCCTGACGCGTGCGCAGCTGGTGGCGGTGGCGCGGCAGGGGGCCTCGGTGGCGCTGGATCAGGCGCAGCTCGCACGCGTGCAGCGCGCCGCGGATTTCCTTGCCGAAAAGGTCAGCTGCGGGGAGCCGACCTACGGCGTCACCACCGGCTTCGGCAGCAACGCCGACAAGCTGCTGGGCGCGCACCGCGTGCGCGACGAGCTGTCGGCCAGCCACGCCGGCGCGCCCGAGGGCACGCTGATGGAGGAACTGCAGCACAACCTGATCATCACCCACGCGGTATGTGTGGGTAAGCCCTTTGGCGAGGACGTGGTGCGGGCGATGTTGCTGATCCGCATCAACACCTTGATGCGCGGGCACTCGGGCATCCGCGTCAGCACGCTCGAAGCGTTGACCGCGATGCTCAATGCCGGCGTAGTGCCGGTGGTGCCGGAGAAGGGTTCGGTGGGCGCCAGCGGCGACCTGGCGCCGTTGTCGCACCTGGCGATCGTGCTGCTGGGCGGCGGCGAGGCGTTCCATCGCGGCGAGCGGATGAGCGGCGGCGAGGCGCTGAAGCGCGCCGGACTCCAGCCGATCCGCCTGTCGTTCAAGGAAGGCCTGGCGCTGAACAACGGCACCGCGCAGATGCTGGCCACCGGCGCGCTGGCGCTGGACACGCTGGAGGCCTTGCTGGACACGGCCGACGTGGCGGCGGCGATGACCCTCGACGCGTTCGCCGGCCGCAGCGGCGCGCTGCGCCCGGAAGTGCACGCCCTGCGCCCGCATCCGGGCCAGGTGGATGTGGCGGCGCGCGTGCGCGAGCGGCTGGCCGGCTCGACCCTGCTCGACATTCCGTATCACCTGGTGCCGCGCTTCAAGTCGTGGACCGCCGAGGCGTGGAGCGAACCGGACGACCAGGCGCTCAGCTTCGATATCGGCTGGGACTGGGTGCCGGCCAACCAGCGCCACGGTCGCGAGGCGTTCTACAGCCGCTTCCTGCCGTTCAAGGGCGGCAAGAAGCACCAGCCGCAGGATGCCTACAGCCTGCGCTGCATGCCGCAGGTGCATGGCGCGGTGCGCGATGCGTGGGCGCAGGCGTGCCGGGTGTTCGACATCGAGCTGAACTCGGTCACCGACAATCCGCTGATCTTCCCCGACAACGACGACGCGCAGTTCATCGAGGAGCAGGTGATCTCGGCCGGCCACTTCCACGGCATGCCGCTGGCGCTGGCGATGAGCTACGTGAAGGCGGCGATCCCGGTGCTGGCGTCGATCTCCGAACGTCGGCTCAACAAGCTGGTCGACCCGGCCACGAACGATGGTTTGCCGGCCTTCCTCACCGGCAACGAGGATGGCACCGATTCCGGTTTCATGATCGTGCAGTACACCGCGGCGGCGCTGGTCAACGACCTGGCCACCCGGGCGCATCCGGCCAGCGTGTATTCGGTGCCCACCAGCGCGAATGCCGAGGATCACGTCTCGATGGGCGCCAACGAGGCGCGCCACGTGCTGGAGATGATGGAGGACCTCGGCCACGTGCTGGCGCTGGAGCTGTACACCGCGGCGCAGGCGCTGGACTACCGTCAGGAGATGCTCAACGCGGCCCGCCGGCTGGCCACGCGCGGTGGCTGGCAGGCGCTGGCGGCGAAGATCGCCAACGCGCCGCGCGAAGACCAGCCGCACCACCCGCAGTTCGTCGCCGAGGTGCAGCAACTGGCCGGGGCACTGGCCGGCGCGGGCGACTTCCACGCCGGCGTCAGCGTGCGCGAAGCCCACGCGGTGCTGCGCGGGCAGATCGGTTTCATGCATCGCGACCGCGCGATGGACGGCGACATCCGCGCGGTCTGCGCACTCGTGCGGGACGGCGCGTTCCGCGCCGGCCACTGATTCGACTTTCCAGGAAATACATCTCATGAGCCTGATTCAGACCCCGGTGTCCTACGGCGAACTGATCGACAAGATCACCATCCTCGAAATCAAGTCGCGCCGCATTGCCGACGAGGCGAAACTGGCCAACGTGCGCAACGAGCTGGACCTGCTCAATGCCACCTGGGCCAACGATGCCGCCTCGCAAACCGACATCTCGGACGAGCGCGCCCGCCTGCTGGCGGTGAACGAGCTGCTGTGGGACATCGAGGACAGGATCCGCCTGAAGGAGCGAGCCCAGGCGTTCGACCAGGAGTTCATCGAACTGGCGCGCGCGGTGTATTTCCGCAACGACGAGCGGGCCGCGTTCAAGCGCGAGATCAACCTCAAGCTCGGCTCGCAGCTGGTCGAGGAAAAGTCGTACCAGGATTACCGCGCGGTCTGAGTCTCCGGCGTTTCAGCCGAGGCCGAGTTCCCGTGCCGCGGCCTCGTAGCGTTCGACCACGTCGCTGACGCTGATCAGGTCCATCACGCCGGGCTTCTCGATCTTGCTGCCCCAGGGAAGATCGCCGGCCGGCTTGCCCAGGTACTTGCGCGCCGCCTCGTCGTATTTGTTCACGCACCAGCGGCGGTCGGAGTACGGCCCGGAGCGATCCGGATTGCTCGCGGCATGCAGGCCCAGCACCTTCGTGCCCACCGCGTTGGCCATGTGCATCGGGCCGGAGTCGGGAGTCAGCAGCAGCTGCGCCCCGCCCAGCATCGCCAGCAGCTTCTTCAGCGTGTCCTTGCCGGTGAGGTCGAGCGGCTGGCGCCGGCAGGCCGCCAGCACCGCATCGGCCATCGCCCGTTCGCCGGCGGAAGGCCCGCCGATCAGCGCCACGCGCCAGCCCCGCGTGGCGGCATGATCCATGACCGCCGCGTAGCGCTCCGGCCGCCAGTTGCGCAGCGCGTGACTGGAGGTGGGGCTGACCAGCAGGGTAGGCACGTCGCCGGGCAGCTGTTCGGTGGCCCATGCATGCGCCTCGTCCGGAATCGGAATATCCCAGCGCACCCGGGTCTGCTTCAGGCCGAGCGGCTCGCAAAAGCTGCCGATCGCATCGAGCACGTGTTCGCCACTGCGCGCCGGGATGCGTTCGTTGATGACCAGCCCGTGCAGATCCTTCGAACGCGCGCGGTCATAGCCGACGCGGCGATCGGCGCTGATGCCCAGGCTCAGCAGGTTCGAGCGCATCGCCACCTGCATCTGCAGCAAGGCATCGAAGCGCTGTCCGCGCAGCGCCGCGTGCACCGCGCGCATGCCGGCCCAGCCGGCGGCCTTGTCGAAGGTGACGAACTCCACACCGGGCAGATCGCCGACCAGCTTGCGTTCGAGCTTGCCCACGACCCACGTCAGCGACGTGTTCGGCCATGCCTGCTGCAGGGTGCGCAGCAGCGGCACCACGTGGGTGACGTCGCCGATGGCGGAGGTGCGCAACAGGCAGATCGAAGAGGGTGTCGGGTTCGGGGTCATGGGGCCTGGGTTAGAATCGTGGGCATTCACCGGGCATGATGATGCAGGAACGAACCCACAACGATGCCGAAGGCGCGATTCTGTTCGACGCGACGGTGTCGTCACAAGTCGGGCATGAATGGTTCGCCGCGGATTACTGGGGCGAACGCGGTGCGTTGCGGACGCAGTCGGGTGGCCGCGGCGGCGTCGCGATCATCACCACGCCGATCGGCGAATGCGTGCTGCGGCATTATCGTCGCGGTGGCCTGGTGGCGGCGCTGATGGGCGATCGCTACCTGTGGACGGGCGCCGCGCGCACCCGTCCGTTTGCGGAATTCCGCGTGCTGGCCGAGATCGCCCGGCTGGAGTTGCCCGGCCCGGTCGTGGTGGCCGCGCGCTATCGCCGGCATGGCCTGTTCTACAGCGCCGACCTGATCACCCGCCGCATCGCCGACGCGCAGACCCTGGCCGAATGCCTGGCAAGCGGGCGGATGGACGGCGAACTGGCCGAAGAGGTCGGTGCGCTGGTGGCACGCTTTCACCGCGTCGGCGTCTGGCACGCCGATCTCAATGCGCACAATGTGCTGGTGACGCCGGAGCAGCTGTACCTGATCGACTTCGATCGCGGACGCATGCGCATTCCCGCCGAAAGCTGGCGAAAAGCCAATCTGCAACGCCTGCGCCGCTCGCTGCTCAAGCTTGGCGCCGCCGCCGCCGCGGGCGAGGCGGCGTTCGAGGAAACCCTGTGGCAACCCCTGCTGTACCGCTATGGGCGTACGCTCAATCCATGAACTGGCATCTGAACTTTCTCGGCGTCGGCGCGGCGCACGCGGCGGAGCTCGGCTCCTCCGCGGCGGTGCTCGAGCGCGATGGCGTGCCGCTGCTGCTGGTCGATTGCGGCCCCGATACGCTGGACCGCTACATGGCGACCTACGACGCGCTGCCGTCGGCCATCTTCATCACGCACACCCACATGGACCATGTCGCCGGACTGGAGCGACTGTTCATCAAGCTGTGGTTCGACGGGCACCTGCGCGGCACCACCCGCGTCTTCCTGCATGCCGGCCTGATGCCCTGGTTGCAGGCGCGCGTGGCTGACTACCCCGGCGTGCTGGCCGAAGGTGGCGTGAATTTCTGGGAAGCGTTCCGGCTGATCCCGTGCACGCGCGGCTTCTGGCTGGACGGCTTGTGGTTCGACGTGTTCGCCACCCGCCATCACGTGCCGGGAACCTCGTACGGACTCGCCCTGGACGGCTGCTTCGCCTATACCGGCGACACCCGGCCGATCCCCGAGGTGCTGGCGCGCCATGCCGGGGGCACGGGGCTGATCGCCCACGACTGCAGCCTGGTCGGCAACCCCTCGCACACCGGCATCGACGACATCGAACGCGAGTACCCCGCAGCGCTGCGTCGGCAGATGATCCTCTATCACTACGGCAGCGCTGCCGATGGTGAAGCGCTGGCTGCCCGTGGTTATCGTGTGGCTGCCACGGGCGAGCGTGTTGCGCTGGCGCCACCTTCTGCGCCTCGCGCTGATGCTGGCTGAGCGACCTGGTCGCTTGCCTGTATCCGAGCCTGCGGCTATCCTTCCGCTTCTTTGTCGGGCAACGCATGCTTGGCAGAGGCGGTTTCACCCATGCGGAGAGGTGTCCGAGTGGTTGAAGGAGCACGCCTGGAAAGTGTGTATAGGGTAAAACCTATCGCGGGTTCGAATCCCGCTCTCTCCGCCAGTGAGTGAAACCGTACGACGCAGGCTGAGGTTCGACAAATTCGTCTGGAACGAATTTGGACAGCCACAGGCTGGCCCCTCGCGGAGCGAGGGGTGAGGTCCAGGATGGGCCGAGCAATCCCGCTCTCTCCGCCAGAATCCGAGTAGTGCGACAGCCTTGACGGGCTGGCGCAACAGCAAAACAACCAAGCGATATCGCTTGACGTCCATGGTGGCCCCGTCGGTCCCCCCGCGACGATAGTTCGCAAACTCCGCCAGGTCCGGAAGGAAGCAACGGTAGCGAATGATTCGGGTGCCGGGGTGTGGCTGGCGGGGCCGCCGCCATTTCGGGCGTGCCGTTACTGACTTGGCCGCCCCGACTTGGCACAATCGGTCTTTGCCCCAACGTTGGTAGCCATGTCCTATCAAGTACTCGCCCGCAAGTGGCGTCCGCGCAAGTTCGCCGAACTGGTCGGGCAGGAACACGTGGTGCGTGCGCTGACCAACGCGCTTGATACCGGCCGCATGCACCACGCCTACCTGTTCACCGGCACCCGCGGCGTCGGCAAGACCACCATCGCGCGCATCTTCGCCAAGTCGCTGAACTGCGAGCGCGGCCAGTCGGCCGATCCGTGCGGCGAGTGCTCGGTGTGCACGGCGGTGGACGAAGGGCGCTTCGTCGATCTGCTGGAGATCGATGCGGCCAGCAACACCGGCGTGGACGACGTGCGCGAGGTGATCGAGAACGCCCAGTACGCACCGTCGCGCGGCCGCTTCAAGGTGTACCTGGTCGACGAGGTGCACATGCTGTCGAAGAACGCGTTCAACGCGTTGCTGAAGACGCTGGAAGAACCGCCGCCGCACGTGAAGTTCCTGCTTGCCACCACCGACCCGCAGAAGCTGCCGGTGACGGTGCTGTCGCGCTGCCTGAAGTTCAACCTGAAGCGGCTGCTGCCGGAGCAGATCTCCGGCCAGATGCGGCACATCCTGGGCGCCGAGAACATCAGCTACGACGACAGCGCGATCGGCGAGCTGGCACGCGCCGCCGACGGTTCGCTGCGCGATGGCCTGTCGTTGCTGGATCAGGCGATCGCCTATGGCGGCGGTGCGTTGCATGCCGACGACGTGCGCACGATGCTGGGCAGCGTGGCGCGGGGGCAGGTGCTGGGCGTGCTCGATGCGCTGGCCGCCGGCGATGGCGAGCGGCTGCTGGTCGAGTGCCGACAGATCGCGTCGTATTCGCCGGATTTCGGCGGCGTGCTGGACGATATCGCCAGTGTGCTGCATCGCCTGCAGCTGATCCAGCTGATTCCCGGCTATCGCCCCGACGAAGCCAGCGAGGACGACGGTGAGCTGTCGTCGCTGGCCGAACGGATCACGCCCGAAGACGTGCAGCTGTACTACCAGATTGCCACCTCGGGCCGGCGTGATCTCGCACTGGCACCGGATGCGCGCACCGGTTTCGAGATGGCCCTGTTGCGCATGCTGGCGTTTCGTCCCGGCGACGGCGCGCCGTCGGCGCGCGTCGAGCGACCGGCGAGCAATCAAGCCGCCGCACCGCGGCCGCCTGCGCCCGCGCCCGCGCGTGCTCCCGCCGCGTCGGTGCGTGCCGTGGAAGTTTCTGCTCCTCCGGTGGCCGCTGCGTCAGCGCCCGCGCCGGCGCCGGCTGTTCCCGTGACACGCGATGCCGATGGCCTGCCCGACTGGGAATCGCTGATCGAGCGCGCCGGCCTGCGTGGCCCGTTCAGCGTGCTGGCGCAGAACGCCATCCTGCGTGAACGCGACGGCCAGACCCTGGTGCTGGCCCTGCAACCGGCGCACATGAGCATGGCGGTCGAGCCGATGGTCAGCCAGATGGAGGAGCGCATCGGCAACGCGCTGGGCGAGCGCATCAAGCTGCGTTTCGTGAGCCAGAACCAGGCCGCCGGCGCGCAGACCCCCGCGGCTCGCGCCGCGCAGGCACGCAACAGCGCACAGGCCGCTGCCGAGCAGGCGATCGAGGACGATCCGCTGGTGCAGACGCTGAAGCGCGATTTCGGCGCACGCGTGGTGCCGCAATCCATCAAGCCCTTTGACAACGAATCCGGAGCCAGGTGATGAGAGGACAGATCGGTCAGCTGATGCAGCAGGCCCAGCGCATGCAGGAAGACATGAAGCGCGCGCAGGAGGAAATCGCCAAACTGGAAGTCACCGGCAGCGCCGGCGGCGGCCTGGTCAGCGTGGTGATGACCGGCGCCCACGAAGTCCGCCGCGTGCAGATCGACCGGCAGACCTTCGCCGACGATCCCGAGATGGCCGAAGACCTGGTCGCCGCCGCGATCAACGACGCGGTGAACAAGGTGGCCCAGGTCAGCAAGGACCGGCTCGGCGGCGTCACCGCCGGCATGAACCTGCCGGCCGGCTTCAAGATGCCGTTTTGAAGGCAGGAGTGAGTGGAGTGGAGTGAGAAGAGAGAGAAGGCACCAGCACTCGGCTCTTCGCTTTTTCTCTCACTCCTCACCCCTCTCCACTCACTTCTCAATCATCCATGACCTCAGGCTCCCCACTTCTCGCCGAACTGATCGAAGCGCTGCGCTGCCTGCCCGGGGTAGGCGGCAAGAGTGCGCAACGGATGGCCTTCCATCTGCTGGAGCGTGAGCGCGATCGCGGCTTGAAACTCGCGGCAGTGATGGAACAGGCGATGCAGCGCATCGGTCATTGCGAGCGCTGCCGCAATTTCAGCGAAGAGCCGTTGTGCGCGCTGTGCGCCAGCGCCACTCGTGACCGCCAGGTACTTTGCGTGGTGGAGTCGCCGACCGATCTGGCGGCGATCGAGCAGGCCACCGGTTTTCGCGGCCAGTATTTTGTGCTGATGGGTCGCCTGTCGCCGCTCGATGGCCTGGGGCCGGAAGAGCTGGGCCTGCTGCAGCTGAGCCAGCGCCTGGGCGAGGGCGAGGTCGAGGAACTGATCATCGCCACCAACCCCACCGTGGAAGGCGAGGCCACGGCGCATTACCTGGCCCGGCTGGCCCGCGCCGGCGGCGTGCGGCCGACCCGGCTGGCGCATGGCGTGCCGCTGGGCGGCGAACTGGAATACGTCGACCGCAGCACGCTGGCACACGCCTTCGGCGGCCGCCAGCTGCTGGACTGAAGCCTTGATCCGAGGGAGCCCGACATGAGCGACACGATTTTCAGCAAGATCATCCGGCGCGAGATACCGGCGGACATCGTTTACGAGGATGACGAGGTGCTGGCCTTCCGCGACCTCAATCCGCAGGCTGCGGTGCACGTGCTGTTCATTCCGAAGAAGCCGCTGGCCACGCTCAACGATGCGGTGGCGGACGATGCGGAACTGCTCGGCAAGCTGCTGCTGGCGGCGGCGAGCTACGCCAAGTCGGAGGGTTTTGCCGAGCAGGGCTATCGCACCGTGATCAATTGCAACGAGGATGGCGGCCAGACCGTGTTCCACCTGCACGTGCATCTGCTCGCCGGCCGCCGGCTGCACTGGCCGCCGGGCTGAGATGGGAGAAAAAAACGCCGGCTGCGAGCCGGCGTTTTTCTGGATGCTTATTTCTTCGGCGGCGGGGGCGGGCGCACCACGATCACCCGGCGCGGATAGAAACCGCCGTACGGATAACCGCCCCAATACGGACCGAAGCCGGGACCCCAGAACGGGTCATAAAAGCCGGGCGGATAGTTCACCACCACCGGCCGCTTCGGCCACAGGTAGACCACGTCGGCCTCCACCCGCGGGTAGGCGTAGTCGAACTCCCCGACCTTCTGCGACACCGTGCCGTGCAGGGTGCCGGTGACGGTCAGCTCGCGGCCGCGAACAAACACTTCCGGATCGTAGAAGCCATTGCGGCAGGCCACGAAGCGGCCGAGATTCTCGCCGTTGCTGCCGGCCGTGGGGCGCGCCTGGCTGTCGAGCGGGCGGGACAGCAGGTAGAAGCAGGTCTGCTGGGGACCCGGCTCGGTCTTGATGATTTCGCCGCCCCAGCGCACGTGCGTACCGCCGGCGCCGCCTTGCTGTGCGCTTGCGGTGGACACGTCGGCGTAGGTGCCTTCCAGCGGTTTCGGAATCGTCGCGCAGCCTGCCAGCAAGGCCAGGGCTGCGGCGAGCGTCAATGGGCGGTACAGGGACATGGGGATTTCTCCAAACGGGGGGCAGCGATGGCGGCCGTCGATTCGACGGCTATTTGACCACGCGGGCGATACGGAAATCCCGTACCGACCGGATGAAGCGGCGCAATGGTTCAGTTGGTGGTTCGGCATGGGCGTAGCGCAACTCAAGATAACTCCTCATCAGCTCGGCCAGTTCCTCGCGTCGACCAGGCAGCGCATCGGCAGCGCGGCGCAGGTAATCCTTCGGACCCTCGCCGCGCCGGCGCGCGATGCCCTTGCGCGCCAGCTTGCGTTCCAGCTCGCGCATGGCCCCGCGCAACGGGTCACGCGGCTGTCGTCGGCGCAAGGCCCAGACCAGGCCGATCGCGACAAACAGCGTGCTGCTGATCGCCAGCAGCCAGCCCAGTGTCGCGGTATCGACATCGCGAATGCCGAACGGCTGCAACAGGCCGCGCTGGCGCAAGGCGTCGAACCCGATAACGCCCTGATCCCACCAGCGGTTGACAATGTCCCAGCGGTTGCGCAACCCCTGCAGCCAGTCGGTGCGGTACCAGGCCAGCTGGTCGTCGGCCGCGGCGGCGGCACCTTGCGACACGCGTTCCGGGCGCACGGCGGCGGTGGGGTCGACGCGCACCCAGCCGCGACCGGGCAGCCACACTTCGCTCCAGGCGTGGGCGTCGGAATTGCGCACCAGCAGGTAATTGGCGGCCTTGTTCCAGTATCCGCCCTGATAGCCGGTGACCACCCGGGCTGGAATGCCGGCGGCCCGCATCAGCACGGTGAAGGACGAGGCGTAGTGTTCGCAGAAACCTTCGCGGGTGCCGAACAGGAAGTCGTCCATGGCGTTGCGCCCCAGCGGTGCCGGAGCCAGCGTGTAGCGAAAGCCGCCGTCGTGGAACAGCGCGAGCGCGGCGCGCACGATGGCGCCGTCGTCGCCGCCGTGACTCTGTCGCCACTCCCGTCCCAGCGCCAGCGCCCGCGGGTTGAATCCGTCGGGCAATTGCAGCCAGCGACGCCGATGCGGGCCCAGCTTCGGTTCCAGTCGATAACGCGTGGCCGAACTCAGGCTGTAGCGGAGCGTGTCGTTGACCGGCTTGTCGGCGACCACCACCCGGTCGGCCCGCATGCGGGCACCATCCGGCGGGTCGATCGGCACGTCCAGGGTGGGCAGCACGTTCTGGTGGCTGGCGACGAGGCTGACGTGATAGCTCGTGGCGCCGGCGACTTCCAGCTTCGACGGCGCCAGCGCGGCGAGGTCGCGGAACGTCCAGGTGAAGCCGTCGTAGCGGGCCATGACGTAGGCGCGGAAATAGCGCTGGGCGCGGGCCGGCGGGTCGCCATCGAAAGTCACCCGCATGGCTGGGCTGTCGTCCATCATCAGCTCGGCAAACTTGCCCGGCGACATGCTGTCGGCCAGGCCCGTGCTGGCCTGGTCGGGCGTGGGCGCGCCCCACAGCGGCGAGTCGAGTCGGGGAACCAGCAGGAAGGCCAGCAGCGCCAGCGGCAATGCCGCGCCGATCAACCCCAGGCCGGGCAGCAGCGAGCGCGGCAGGCTGTCCGTCGCCTGTGCGGGTTCCAGTGCCCGCAAGGTCGCCAGCGCAGGCAGCAGGCCGAGAGCGACGGCTACGGTGGCGACCATGCCCTGACCCGACAACAGCGCCGCCATCAGGGCGAAGCAGGCGAAGCTGATGCCGACCCGGGCGTCGCGGATGGTTTCGGTCTCCAGCAGCTTCAGCACCAGCAGGCCCACCGCCAGCGCGGTGCCGGGTTCCCGGCCGAAAACATTGCCGTACTGCAGGACCACCGCCAGTGTCAGCAAGGCCAGCATCGGCAGCTTCAGCCAGCGCGGCACGCGACCGGCGCGTTGTCGCCGTTGCCACCAGCGCCAGCCGAGCACCACGGCCAGCACCGCCACGAGCCACCACGGCATGTGCAGGGCATGCAGGCCGAGCACCATTGCCAGGGTCAGGCTGAGCAGGTCGAAAGCGCGGGCGTCGACGGGATGGACGGGCGCGGCGGCTCGCAGGCGGCTCATGGCAATTGCGCCAGCGCGTTCATGCAGCGCGCGTAGTGCAGCGGCCCGTTGCTGCTGGCGATCTCGTCGCCGGGCAGCCACAGGCTGTAGCTGCAGCGCTGCGCCTCCGCCTCGTCCACCCAGCGGGCGAGGCGGGCGATGCGCGCCTCGTTCTCCATGCCGCCAAGCTGGCGCCAGTCGAGCTGCCATTGCGGGCGGCTTTGCGGCTGTTCGAAATCCTTGACCAGCAGATTTTCGTGGCGCGCACTGCTTTTCCAGGCGATGTGGCGGCGCGGGTCGCCGACCCGGTAGTCACGCAAGGCGGCCAGTTCGTCGCCACGGTACAGCCGCATGTGGCGGGCATCACCCGCCGGCGCGCGGGGTGGCGGACCGGCATCCTCCGCGCGCGGCCACACCAGCACGGCCTGCTCCGGTCGCAGCCAGCTCCAGGCGCGGAACATGCCCAGCGGCCAGCTGCTCCATACCCGCATGCGCGGCATCGCCTGCCAGCCACGCTTTTCGGTGGCCAGGGAAAGTTGCACCGCGGTGCCGCTGCGACCATCGAGCGCGAAGGCGATGGTGCCGTCGGCAAGCTCCACGCGAATCGATTGGCGCGCACGGGCGGAGTCGAATTCCAGGGTGAGCGTGAGCGGGTCGCCGGCCACCGCGTGGCCGGGGCGGACATGTGCCAGGCGCAGGCCGTCGAGGTTGCTGAATGCCACCAGCATGCTCGCCGCACTGGCGGCGCCGAGCAGGCAGGTCAGCAGCAGGGCGGCGTTGTTGCTGTAGTTCAGCGCGCCGGCGAGCATCACCAGCAGCAGCACGGAGAAGCCCAGGCCGAAACCGGTCGGCACGATGTAGATGCGGCGCCGGTGCAGTTCGATCGGCAGGCTTTCCGGGCGGCGATAGCGGGTGAGTGCGGGCAGCCGGCCTTCGGCCCAGCGTTGCAGGCGTTGCATCACGCTGCGCATCAATCCACCGCGACCTCGGCCAGCAACTGCCGGGCCAGCGTGTCGCCATGGGCGCCACGTGCCGGCAGCAGGCGGTGGGCGGCCAACGGAACGAACAGCGCCTGCAGGTCTTCCGGCAGCACATGGTTGCGATGGTGGAGCAGGGCCCATGCCCGTGCCGCGCCCAGCAGGGCGAGGCCGGCGCGTGGCGACAGCCCCACCCGAATGTCGGCATGGCGGCGGCTGGCGCTCAGCAGGGCCTGCAGATAATCGAGCAGGGCATTGCTGGCGGTGATCGACTGCGACTGCCGATGCAGCTCGATCAGCGCCGCCGCATCCAGCTTCGGGCGCAACTGCGCCAGCAGGTCGCGCCGGTCGCTGCCGCCGAGCAGGGCCCGTTCGGCGGCGGCGTCGGGGTAGTCCAGCGACAAGCGCAGCATGAAGCGGTCGAGCTGGGAATCGGGCAACGGGAAGGTGCCGTTCAGATCCAGCGGGTTCTGCGTGGCAACCACGAAGAACGGCTGCGCCAGCGCGTGGGTCTGGCCGTCCACGGTGACCTGGCCTTCGGCCATCGCCTCCAGCAGGGCGCTTTGCGTTTTCGGACTGGCGCGGTTGATCTCGTCGGCCAGCAGCAGGCCGGTGAAAATCGGGCCGGGGTGGAAGCGGAACTGCGCCGTCTCGCGTTCGTAGACGCTGACCCCGAGGATGTCCGAAGGCAGCAGGTCGCTGGTGAACTGCACGCGCTGGAAGTCCAGCGCGAAGGTGGCGGCCAGTGCGTGCGCCAGGGTGGTCTTGCCCACGCCGGGCACGTCTTCCAGCAGCAGGTGGCCGCCGGCGATCAGGCAGGCGAAGGCCAGTTTCACCTGCCGCGGCTTGCCGAGCAGCACCAGGTTGACCTGGGCCATTGCGGCATCCAGTTGCTGCTGCAGGGATTCTTCGTGGGGCTGGGTCATGGCGGACATCGTGGCAGGGTTCTTCGCTGGCGTGGCGGGAGCCAGTGTAGCCGCCCCGCAGGGGTGTTCCGGGACGGCCTCAGGGCAGGACCACGCCGGCTTCGCGCAGCAGGCGCGCCAGTGCGATCAGGGGCAGGCCGATCAGTGCGCTGGGGTCGTGGTTGTCGATGGTTTCGAACAGGCTGATGCCGAGGCCTTCGCACTTGAAGCTGCCGGCACAATCCAGGGGTTGTTCGCGTTCCACGTAACGAAGGATTTCGTCGGCCTGCAGCGGGCGGAAGCGCACGCGGGTCAGGTCGACATGGATGTGTTGCCGATGCTGGCGGGTGTCGATCACGCACAGTGCGGTATGGAACACCACCTCGCGCCCCGAGCTGGCGGCAAGCTGCGCGCAGGCATTCTGCGGGTTGCCCGGCTTGTCCAGCAGCCGGTGGTCCAGCGTGGCGACCTGGTCCGAACCGATCACCAGCGAGTCCGGATGGAGCGCAGCCACGGCCTCGGCCTTCGCGATGGCCAGGCGCAAGGCGCGCGCCCTGGGGGCCTCGCCGGGCCAAGCCGCCTCGTCGGTTCCCGGCGCGGCCTGTTCGAACTGCGGCAGCAGCCGGCGCAGCAGTTCGGCACGGTAGCGCGAGGTCGAGGCCAATACGATGCGGGGTGAGGGGCCGGCCTGGATCATGTGTCCGATTCGCGCCGGATATGCTCGCGCATGGCGCTGTCGAGATCGGTCTGCGCCTGGTCGAGGGCCTTCAGCAGTGGTTGCAGGCGGCTGCGTGTATCGCGCATCGAGGTGGCGGCCTCATCCAGTTCCTGCTGGCTGGCATGCGGCGAGCGATCCCTGATCCACAGGCGCTGCTGCAGCAGGGCGCGCAGGCCGGCGTCGACCGCATGTCGGGCCTCCTGCTCGCTGGCGGCGGGCAGGTCCGGGTTCAGCGACATCACCGCATGCGCCTGTTGCAGGCCGGCGCGGCAGGTCTTCAGGTCGGCTTCCAGGCGATCGGCCAGGTCGAGCAGGTTGTTCAGGCTGCTGCCGCGCAGGTTCTGGCGCCGCCGCAGCAGCAGCGCGCTGGCGGCAAGGCCGACCAGCAGCACCAGCAGCGCGACGAGGCCCAGGGTGAGGTAGGAGTTCAAGGGCAGCGGCTCGGGCGACAGGGAGAGCAAGTCTGCCGCATCGGGGGCAAATCAGGCAAAATGCGCCGCCGGCCACCCATTTCGGGGGTCCGGGCGCCGCACCAGTTGACTTCAGGCCGCCTGGAACCTAACATTTCGCGATTATGTCCGTGACACTGCCAGAGTCCGTGGACGCTTGGCGCATGGTCTCGGCGCGGCGTTCGTTCGAGGGAACGCTTCCTGTTGCGTCCATGTCACGCCTGTGCGAGGCGTTGGCCGATACCGATGGATCGGTGCATTTCGAGCTGGATTTCGGGCGCGACGAGCTGGGCATCAGCTATGTCGACGTCCGCGCCACCGGATCGCTGAGCGTGACATGCCAGCGCACGCTGGAGCCGTTCGACTTGCCGGTGACGGTGGACACGCGGCTCGGCCTGATCAGACAGGAGCGCGAAGAGGCGGGATTGCCGCCCGATTGCGAGCCGCTGCTGGTGGCCGAGGATGGCCGGTTGAATCCGGTGGATGTGATAGAAGACGAATTGTTGTTGGCGCTGCCGCTAATTCCGATCAATCCGGACAGCAGCCTGCCCGACGAAGCGATCAGCCAGGAACCGGAGACCTCCGGCGAAGGGCAGTCAGAAAATCCGTTCGCGGTGTTGCGCGAACTGAAGAAGTAAACGCCGACCCGAGTCATCGGGTCATCAAGTCACAGATCATCAAGTTTCCGTTGGAGAACTACCATGGCAGTTGCCAAGAGCCGCCGTACCCCGTCCACCCGCGGCATGCGCCGCTCGCACGATTCGCTGAAGACCGTGCAGCTGTCGACCGATCCGACCAGTGGCGAGGTGCATCTGCGCCATCACGTCACCAAGGACGGTTACTACCGCGGCAAGAAGGTGATCGAGACCAAGGGTGCGGTGTCGGTCGAGGATTGATCTGCTTCGGGAGCCCCTCGGGGTTTCCGGACCTGATTGGCAAAACGGCGCGGTGACGCGCCGTTTTGCGTTGTTGGACAGTCGGATGCCGGGCGCGGCGGTTGCACTGGTGCCGCCCAAGGCGTTCAATCCCAAGTTTACGTTGATGGACAGCTGAATGGCCCAGATCTACTCCCGCATCATTGCCACCGGCAGCGCGCTGCCGGAGCGCGTGGTAACCAACGCCGACCTGGAAAAGATCGTCGAGACGAGTGACGAGTGGATCCGCAGCCGCACCGGCATCCGCCAGCGTCATATCGCTGCCGACGGCGAGACCACCGGCGACTTGGCCTTCCGTGCCGCGCAGCAGGCGCTGGAGGCGGCCGGCGTCAAGGCGTCCGAGCTTGACCTGATCATCCTGGGCACCACCACGCCGGACATCATCTTCCCGTCCACCGCCTGCCTGGTGCAGCATCGCCTGGGCGCCAACGGCTGCGCCGCGTTCGACGTCAATGCCGCGTGCTCGGGCTTCGTCTACGCGCTGGGCATCGCCGACAAGTTCATCAAGAGCGGACAGTCGAAGAAGGTCCTGGTGATCGGCGCGGAAACGCTGACCCGGATGGTCGACTGGACCGAGCGCGAGACCTGCGTGCTGTTCGGCGACGGCGCCGGCGCGGTGGTGCTGGAGGCGTCGAGCGAGCCGGGCATCCATGCCACCTGCCTGCATGCCGATGGCGGCCACAAGGAGCTGCTGTACAACCCGGTGGGTGTCTCCGTCGGTTTCAGGGATGAGCCCAACCACGGCGTGCGCATCCGCATGGCCGGTCGCGAAGTGTTCAAGGTCGCGGTGAAGACGTTGGACTCGCTGGTCGAGGAAACCCTCGCCGCCGCCGGCATGAACGAGTCGCAGATCGACTGGCTGATTCCGCACCAGGCCAACCTGCGCATCATCGAGGCGACCGCCAAGCGCCTCAACATGTCGATGGAGCGCGTCATCGTCACGGTCGACAAGCACGCGAACACGTCATCCGGCTCGGTGCCGCTGGCGCTGGATTACGCGGTGCGCTCGGGCAAGGTGCAGCGTGGCCAGAACCTGCTGCTGGAAGCCTTCGGCGGCGGTTTCACCTGGGCGTCCGCGCTGCTGCGTTACTGATCCGGCAAGCGTTTCCATGCCGGTCACGATGCCGCCCTCGGGCGGCATCGCCTTTTTCGGGTCGGCGGATTCGCGAAATACAGCTGCGTATGGCGGCCCATGCATGGCACCATGTTCGCTTTCGTCGACGGGATTCGCCCATCCATGAGTTCAACCGCTTCCTCGCTCGCTTTCGTCTTTCCCGGCCAGGGGTCGCAGTCGGTCGGCATGCTGGCCGAACTGGCCGCCGCACACGGTGAAGTCCGGGCCGCCTTCGACGAAGCTTCGCAAGGTGCCGGTGTCGATCTGTGGAGCCTGAGCGCCCAGGGTTCGGAAGATCAGCTCAACCGTACCGAGAACACCCAGCCCGCGCTGCTCGCGGCCAGCGTCGCGGTGTGGCGGGTGTGGCAGAAGCTGGGCGGCGCGCAGCCGGCCCGCCTGTCCGGTCACAGCCTGGGCGAGTACAGCGCGCTGGTCTGCGCCGGAGCGATCTCCCTGCATGACGCGGCCGCGCTGGTGGCCGAACGCGGCCGGCTGATGCAGGCCGCGGTGCCGGCGGGCGTCGGCGCGATGGCGGCGATCCTCGGCGGCGACGACGCGCAGATCGCGGCGGTGTGCGACGAGGTGGCGCAGGGCCAGGTGGTGGCGCCGGCGAATTTCAATTCGCCCGGCCAGCTGGTGATCGCCGGCAACGCCGAGGCGGTCGATCGCGCGCTGGCGCGACTGGCCGAGCTGGGCGTGAAGAAGGCGATCAAGCTGGCGGTATCGGTGCCGTCGCATTGCGCACTGATGCGCGGAGCGGCCGACAAGCTGGGCGAGCGGATGGCGACGGTCGACTGGAAGCTGCCCTCGGTGCCGGTCATCCAGAATGCCGAAGCGTGCAGCTACGGCAGCATCGAAGAGATTCGCGGGGCGTTGCAGCGCCAGCTGTACATGCCCGTGCGCTGGACCGAATGCGTGCAGGCGCTGGCTGCCGGTGGCGCCACGCGCATCGTCGAGTGCGGCCCGGGCAAGGTGCTGGCCGGCCTGATCAAGCGCATCGACAAGAGCATCGAGGCGCGTGCGATCGGCGCGCCGGCGGATCTCGATGCTGCACTCACCGAGTGGGCCTGACGGCCCCTCGATCATCGGATTTCCGAAGGAACGTTTTTCATGAGCAAACCACTGCAAGGTGAAATCGCGCTGGTCACCGGCGCCAGTCGCGGCATCGGCGCGGCGATCGCGGACGAGCTGGCGGCGATGGGCGCCACCGTCATCGGCACGGCCACCAGCGACGGCGGTGCCGCCGCCATCGGCGAGCGCATGGCCGCCCACGGCGGTCACGGCCGCAAGCTGGACGTCACCGACGGCGCGGCCGTCGAGGGCCTGGTCGAGGCGATCGCGAAGGAGTTCGGCACGGTCTCGATCCTGGTCAACAACGCGGGCATCACCCGCGACCAGTTGTTGATGCGCATGAAGGA
This sequence comes from Rhodanobacter sp. Root179, assembly GCF_001428465.1. Classification (NCBI taxonomy): domain Bacteria; kingdom Pseudomonadati; phylum Pseudomonadota; class Gammaproteobacteria; order Lysobacterales; family Rhodanobacteraceae; genus Rhodanobacter; species Rhodanobacter sp. Root179. Next base: position 234,917 of record NZ_LMHR01000088.1, read on the forward strand.
AGAGGACTGGCAGGCGATCATCGACACCAACCTCACCTCGGTCTACCGCACCTCGAAGGCGGTGATGCGCGGCATGATGAAGGCGAAGAAGGGTCGCATCATCTCGATCGCCTCGGTGATCGGCCTCACCGGCAATCCGGGGCAGGCCAATTACGCGGCGGCCAAGGCGGGCATCATCGCGTTCTCCAAGTCGCTGGCCCGCGAGATCGGCAGCCGCGGCATCACCGTCAACGTGGTGGCGCCCGGCTTCATCGATACCGACATGACCCGGGCACTGCCCGAGGACGCCAAACAGGCGATGCTGGGGCAGATCGCGCTGGGGCGGTTGGGCGAGGCGAAGGACATCGCCAGCGCGGTGGGCTTCCTGGCCTCGCCGGCGGCCGCCTACATCACCGGAGAAACACTGCACGTCAACGGCGGCATGTACATGCCGTAGCGTGGGTTGACGCAGTTGTCGCCAGCAGCTTCGTTTTAGGCGACAATTGCGCTTTCGTGCCGGTCAGCGGGGGTCTCTTCCCCGTGATGCCGGCCCATCGTGGCAGCCTTGCGGTTTAGCCACTACAATGCGCCGGCCTTTTGCAGGCTTTGAGCCGGCACAGACAAATCAATTACTCCTTGAGAGGTATGGGCAACATGAGCACCATCGAAGAGCGCGTCAAGAAAATCGTCATCGAGCAGTTGGGCGTGAAGGAAGATGAAGTCACGGCGAACGCTTCGTTCGTTGACGACCTGGGCGCAGATTCGCTGGACACGGTGGAACTGGTGATGGCACTCGAAGAAGAATTCGAGACCGAAATTCCGGATGAAGATGCCGAGAAGATCACCACCGTGCAGCAGGCCGTCGATTACATCAAGGCCCACTCCAAGGATTGATCGGCAGTGAATTGACCGCCGTTGAGCGGATGGGCTCGCCTGGCGCGGGCCGGTTCGTTCACACGGCGGTACCGAAGGCTGCGCCATCTTGGCGCAGTTTTCGTTTCTGCATTTTGTAACGTCCGATCCCGTATGGTCGCCGGGGAATCCGGCGGCCCGGATGAATCGCGGATCGGACGAGTCAGGGCTTTACCTGCGCTGTCGGCAGCGGCAGATCCGCGCAATCACGTAAGGAAATCAGCATGAGCAAGCGACGTGTGGTAGTGACCGGCATGGGCATCATCTCGCCGGTCGGCAACGACATCGCCAGCGCCTGGGATCGCGTCGTCCAGGGCGTCAGCGGGATCGGCCCGGTCACGCATTTCGACACCTCCGCTTATTCCACGCGCATTGCCGGCCAGGTCAGCGGCTTCGATCCGGCTGACTGGATGGCGGCGAAAGACGTCAAGAAGATGGACCCGTTCATCCACTATGGCGTGGCTGCCGGCACCCAGGCCCTGCGCGATTCCGGGCTGGAAGTGACCGAGGCGAATGCGCCGCGCATCGGCGTGGCGGTGGGCGCCGGCATCGGCGGCCTGTACACGATCGAGGCGACCGCACTGGAGCTGGCCGCCAAGGGCCCGCGCCGCGTCTCGCCGTTCTACGTGCCCAGCTCGATCATCAACATGGTCTCGGGCCAGCTGTCGATCATGTTCGGCCTGAAGGGCCCGAACATCGCCTGCGTGACGGCGTGCACCACCGGCACCCACAACATCGGCCTGGCCGCGCGGATGATCCAGTACGGCGATGCCGACGCGATGATCGCCGGCGGCGCCGAGTTCGCCACCACCGGCACCGCGATGGCCGGCTTCTGCTCGGCCAAGGCGATGTCCACCCGCAACGACGAGCCGACCAGGGCCAGCCGTCCGTGGGACAAGGACCGCGACGGCTTCGTGCTGTCCGACGGTTCCGGCGTGCTGATGCTGGAAGAGTACGAACACGCCAAGGCCCGCGGCGCCCGCATCTACGCCGAGCTGGTCGGTTTCGGCATGAGTGGCGACGCGTACCACATGACCGCACCCAGCGAGGGCGGCGAAGGCGCGGCGCGCTGCATGCAGACGGCGCTGGACGATGCACGCCTGAACCCCGCCGAAGTGCAGTACGTCAATGCGCATGGCACCTCCACGCCGCTGGGCGACCTGGGCGAGGTGATGGCGGCGAAGAAGGTGTTCGGCGACCACGCCTACAAGCTGGCGATGAGCTCGACCAAGTCGACCACCGGCCACCTGCTGGGTGCGGCCGGCGGCGTCGAGGCGATCTTCACCATCCTGGCGCTGCGCGACCAGGTGCTGCCGCCCACGATCAACCTGGACAATCCCGGCGAAGGTTGCGATCTCGACTTCGTGCCGAACACCGCGCGCGAGGCGAAGTTCGACGTGGCGATCTCCAACTCGTTCGGCTTTGGCGGCACCAACGGCACGCTGGCCTTCCGTCGCGTCTGACGCGCCACGCGTGACCTGCCATCGCCGCATCCTGGCCGGCCGGCGCGACCTGCTCGCGCCGGCCGCTTCATTTCCCGCGCGCTATCCCTGCCTGCTGGAAAGCGTGGTGCATGGCACCGCGCAGTCGCGCTACGACATCCTGTTCGGATTTCCCGAAGACTCGCTGAGCCTGCACGCGGACGGGAGCCTGCGCGACCACGACGGACGGCCGCGGGAAGGGCGCTTCCTCGACGCGCTGGATGAGGCCTGGCGCGCCGCCCGCCTGCCGCCCGCGGACGACGACCTGCCGTTCCACGGCGGCTGGGTGCTGCTGCTGGCCTATGAACTGGCCGGCGAGATCGAGCCGGGGCTGCGCCTGCGTCCGCCCGCCGAGCTGCCTCTGGCGCTGGCGCTGCGCTGCCCGGCGGCGGTGATCGTCGACCATGCACGTGACTGCACGATCCTGGTCGCCGAGGCGGGGCGGGAGGATATTCTCGACCGGCTCGAAGCGGATCTTTGCGCGGAATCCTCGATCCCGCCGCTGGCCGGGCCGTGCGGTTGGGACGAGGACGCGCCGGAACATTTCCTCGATGGCGTGGCGCGCATCCACGAGCATCTCCATGCCGGCGACATCTTCCAGGTGAACCTGTCGCGCGCGTGGCGTGCCCGTTACGCGCAGCCGCCCACCGCGGCCTCGCTCTACGCGGTATTGCGCCGTGCCAACCCGGCGCCGTTTGCGGGCCTGCTGCAGCAGCCGGGCTGGGCGGTGGTGAGCTCGTCGCCGGAACGGCTGGTCGAAGTGCGCGGCGGCGTGGCGCAGACCCGGCCGATCGCCGGCACCCGTCCACGCGTGCCCGGTGACGACGATGCGGCGCGCATCCGCGAGCTCAGCGCGCATCCGAAGGAGCGCGCCGAACACGTGATGCTGATCGACCTGGAGCGCAACGACCTGGGTCGGGTCTGCGTGCCGGGCACGGTCGCGGTCGACGAGCTGATGGTGGTGGAGAGTTACGTCCACGTTCACCACATCGTCTCCAATGTACGCGGGCGACTGCGCAGCGAGGTGACGCCCGGCGAGGTGATTGCCGCGACCTTCCCGGGCGGCACCATCACCGGTTGTCCCAAGGTGCGCTGCATGGAAATCATCGCGGCGCTGGAAGACGCGCCACGCGGCGCCTATACCGGCGCGCTGGGTTATCTCGATCGCAACGGTGAGCTCGACTTGAACATCCTGATCCGCACGCTGACCCTGCTGGGCAACGAAGTGAGCCTGCGCGCCGGCGCCGGCATCGTGGCCGATTCGGTGGCAGCCAGCGAGCTGGCGGAAACCCGTGCCAAGGCGCGCGGGCTGCTGCGCGCGCTGGGAGTGCCGGACTGATGCCTGCGCGCATCCTGGTCGACGGCGCAGCGGCGCAGCAGGTTTCGGTGCTGGATCGTGGCCTGGCCTACGGTGACGGCCTGTTCGAAAGCATTCGCCTGGTCGGCGGCGTCGCGCCCCTGTGGTCGCGTCACATGCAACGACTGGCCGATGGCTGCGCGCGCCTGCGGATTCCCGCGGCCGACCCGCAGCAACTTTGGCGCGAGGCGTTGCAGGTCAGCGCCGGCATGCCGCAGTCGGTGGTCCGCCTCACGCTCAGCCGCGGCCAGGGTGAGCGCGGCTACGCGCTGCCGGTCCACGTGCAACCCACCCGCGTGGTGGCTGCATTCGCACCACCGCAAGTGGATCGGGACGTGTATGCGCAAGGCGTGCGCATGCGCGTCTGCGCCATCCGCCTGGCGGAACAGCCCCTGCTGGCCGGCATCAAGCATCTGAACCGGCTGGAGCAGGTCATGGCGCGGGCCGAGTGGGATGATCCGGCGATCGCCGAAGGCGTCCTGCTGGATAGCCACGAGCGGGTGATTTCGGCGACCATGGCCAATCTGTTTGCGGTGATCGATGGTCAGTTGCTGACGCCATCGCTGGACCGTTGCGGCGTGGCCGGGGTGGCGCGAGCCGAGGTGCTGGCGTGCTGTCCCGCGGCGCGAGTGGGTGACATGACGCTGGCGATGCTGCACGCGGCGGACGAGTTGTTCCTCAGTTCGAGCGTGCGCGGCGTCGTGCCGGTGCGTTCGCTCGATGGGCGCGACCATCGGCCCGGTGCACTCACGCGCCGGTTGCAGCAGCATTGGCAGGATCTGGGTTTCACGATGGAGCAGGCTGGATGAGTGACAAACGGGTGCGCGGCCGCGCATGGCTCAAGCTGCTGGTGCTCCTGTTGCTGGCGGCGGCCGGCGCCGTGTTCTATCTCGGCAACGCCTATACGCGGTTCAATTCGACGCCGCTGAACGTGGCGGCCGGCGGTGGCAGCATCGAGGTGGCCCGGGGTAGCAGCTTCAGGGACATCGTCGCCGACCTGCGCCGGCAGGGCCTGAGCACGGCCAACCCGCTGTACTGGCGGGCGCTGGCGGCGCAGATGCGAGTGGCCGGCAAGCTGCATGCCGGCGAGTACGCGCTCGAGCCGGGCATCACGCCGCGCCAGCTGCTGGCCAACATGGCGGCAGGCCGGGTGCTGCAGCGCAATTTCACCATCGTCGACGGCTGGACCTTCGCCGAGCTGCGCCAGGCGCTGGCCAGGGCGGAGAAGCTGCAGCACGACAGCGCGAACCTGGATGACGCCGCCCTGATGCAGAAGATCGGTGCGGGCGGCGAGGCGCCGGAAGGGCGTTTCCTGCCCGAGACCTATGCCTATGTGAAGGGCGACAGCGATCTGGACATCCTGCGCCGCGCACACGCCGCGATGGTGAAGACGCTGGATGAATTGTGGCCGGGCCGCGCGCCGGACCTGCCGCTGGCCACGCCGTACGAGGCGCTGATCCTGGCCTCGATCGTGGAGAAGGAAACCGGCCTTCCCGTCGAGCGGGCGCAGATCGCCGGGGTGTTCGTGCGGCGGCTGCAGAACCACATGCTGCTGCAGACCGACCCCAGCGTGATCTACGGCATGGGTGCGAACTACGCCGGCAATATCCGCAAGAGCGACCTGACTACCGACACGCCGTTCAACACCTATACCCGGGCCGGCCTGCCGCCGACGCCGATCGCCTTGCCCGGCAGGCCCGCGCTGGTCGCGGCCCTGCATCCGGCCGCCGGCGATGCGCTGTATTTCGTGGCGCGTGGCGATGGCGGCCATGTGTTTGCGCGCTCGCTGGAAGAACACAATCGCAATGTCGACTGCTACCAGCGGAAGCGTTGCCGATGATCGCGCGAGGGAAGTTCATCAGCCTCGAAGGCGGCGAGGGTGCGGGCAAGAGCACCTTGCTGGCTGGCCTGCGCGAACACCTCGAACGAAACGGCGTGTCGCTGGTGCAGACGCGCGAGCCCGGCGGAACCACCGTGGGCGAGGCCGTGCGTGCCATCGTGCTCGATCCGGCCCAGCGCGGCATGGCCGCGGAAACCGAACTGCTGCTGATGTTCGCCGCGCGTGCGCAACTGGTGCGCGAGGTGATCGAGCCGGCGCTGGCGGCGGGGCGCTGGGTGCTGTGTGACCGCTACGCCGATGCCAGCCATGCCTACCAGGGTGGCGGTCGCGGCCAGCCGACCGAACGCATCGCGGAGCTGGAACGCTGGGCCTGCATGGGCGTGCAGCCGGACCTGACCCTGCTGCTCGACCTGCCGGTGGCCACCGGGCGGGCGCGCGCCGCCGGACGCGGCGACGCCGACCGCATCGAAGTCGAGGCAGATGCCTTCTTCGAACGCGTGCGTGCCCGTTATCGCGAGCGTGCCGCGGCCGAACCCGAACGTTTCCGGACGCTCGACGCCGGCCAGTCGCCGGCCCAGGTGCTGGCTGCCGCCACGATGGCACTGGAAGACCTGCTGGCCGGGGCGCGGCCATGAGCGTGCTGCCCTGGCAGGTTCCGCACTGGGCGCGGCTGCAGGCAAGTCGCCAGCGCGGGGCACTGGCGCATGCGCTGCTGGTCTGTGGTGCTGCCGGGCTGGGCAAGCGCGCGTTCGTCCAGCATTTCATGCAGGGTCTGCTGTGCAGTGAGCCGGTGGACGGCGAGCCCTGCGGCCATTGCCGCAGCTGCCTGCTGATCGCCGCCGGTTCCCACCCGGACCTGGTCACCTTGAGTTTCGGGCTGCGCAAGGACGGCGTGCAGCGCAGCGAGATCGTGGTCGACCAGATCCGCGAACTGTCCGCGCGGCTGGCGATGAACAGCCAGTTCGGCGGCTGGCAGGTGGCGGTCATCGACCCAGCCGACGCGATGAACGCGGCTGCCGCCAATGCGCTGCTGAAGACGCTGGAGGAGCCGGCCGCGCAGACCATGCTGATCCTGCTGGCCGATGCGCCCTGGCGCCTGCCGCAGACGATTCGCAGTCGCTGCCAGCGGGTCGAGTTCCAGCTTCCGGCCGAAGCCGATGCGCTGGCCTGGCTGCAGGACGAAGGCGTGCGCCATCCCGCGGAGGCGCTGGCGGCGGCTGCCGGCAATCCCGGCCTGGCCCGGGCCTGGGCCGGCGAGGGCGCGCTGGAGCGCCGGCAGGAAGTGCGCAAGGACCTGGCGGCGCTGGCCGCCGGCCGGGGACAGCCCATCGAGGTCGTCAAGCGCTGGCTGGACAACGAGCCGGCGCAGCGGCTGTGGTTCGCCGCCCAGGCCACCGCGGACGAGATCCGCGCACGTTCATCAGCCAGCACCACCCCGTTGGCCAGCGCCATGGACGTCGAGGCGCTGGCGCACTGGTATGACGCGGTCAATCGTACCCGCGAGGCCCTGCGCGGACCGCTTCGTGGCGACCTGTTGCTGCTCGAACTGCTCGCGCAGTGGCGATGACCCCGGCTGGCGGCATCTCGCTGACGTCGGCGGCGATGGATGGCCTGCCGGAGTTTTCCGGGCAGACCCGGTTGCTGGTGATCGCGCCGCATCCAGATGACGAAACCATCGCCACCGGCCTGCTGATCCAGCGGGTGCGTGCGGCGGGCGGCGAGGTGCGCATCCTGCTGCTCACGGCCGGCGACAACAATCCCTGGCCGCAGCGCTGGCTGGAGCGACGCATCCGCATTGGCGCCGACGATCGCAAGCGCTGGGGCCAGCGCCGTCGTGGCGAGATGTTGCAGGCGCTGCAGCAGCTTGGCCTGGCTGATTCGAGCCTGCAGTCGCTGGGCTGGCCGGACATGGGACTGACCGAACTGCTGTTGCAGTCGTCCGAGGCCACCGTGGCGACGCTGGCGGCGGCCATCGATGCGTTTCGCCCCAGCCTGGTGCTGGCGCCGGCGCTGTCCGACCATCATCCGGATCATGGCTCGGCGCACGTGCTGGTGCGCCTGGCCCTGGCAGCGCAGGCCGACCCGCCGCCCCTGCTGGGCTATCTGGTGCACGGGGAGCGGGGCGACGAGTCCTTCGAAGTGGCCGGCAGCACCTTGCAGCTCGCCCGCAAGCTCGCTGCGCTGGAGGCGCATCGCAGCCAGATGGCACTCAGCGGCACGCGCATGCGGCATCTGGCTGGCCGGCCGGAGTGCTGGGCCTGGCCAGCCCCGCCACTGGCGGCCTTGCCCTGGCGGCCGCCAGCCTGGTTGAACCCGTGGCTGCGGCTCAGCGTGGTCAGTGCAGCGGGGGTGGAACGCTGGCGCTGGGCACAGGCCCCGCTGCAACGCGACGATGCCGGAAGCTGGCGCCTGTTGCCCTCTGCCGTGGCACGGCAGGCGCCGGTCTTCGCGCGCCTGACCCTGGCCTTGCCCACGCCGTGGATTTTCGATCACTGGGGCTGGTGCGAACTTTCCTGATCGGCTGCCCGTGCAGGACGGCTCTTGCGCGCCCCGGTTGACCGGGCTAGCTTGAGGCAGGGGGAAGATGACGGTGGCCTGGTCCGTCATCACGTCCGGTCACGCAATCCGGTGACGGCAATTCCAGTGGTTCCAGCAGCTGCCTGGAAGGGCAGACGTCATCGCAGCCGGTCCATCCGGCGGACATCCGAATGCACATATCGGAGCAGGACTCGACGCAGGTGGCAGCCGATGCCGCGTCAGGCGAGAGTTTCCATGCCGCGTTGTCCGAGATCGGGCAGCTGCTGGTGCGTGCGCTGGAGCCGGCAGTCCTGTACGAGGCGGTGATCGAGGTCCTGCAGCGCCGGATCGGCGCGCGGCTGGTGATGGTGGGCGAACTGGACCACCGCAGCGGTTGGCTGCAGCGCATCGCGCCCGCCGACGTGGCTGCCGGGATGGCCGACATCTACCCCGAGCGCATCCCGTTTTCGGCGGCGCAGCCCGCGTTCTGGCGCGGCGAGCCGCAACTCGAAGCCGACATCCGCCACAGCGAGGCCCTGCAGATGTTCCGGCCCGCCTACGCAAGGCACGAGGTGGGTGCCGCGCTGGCCGTGCCGGTGCTGAAGTTTGGCGAAGTCTGCGCAGCGCTGATGATACGGGCCGCGCACGCCGACTATTTCTCGCCGCGGATGATCGAGCTGCTGCAGCAGGCGGCGATCAGCATCGGGTTCGGTCTCGAAGCGCACGAGCAACGCACGCGCCTGCTGCTTTCGGTGCAGGACGAGGCGCGGCAGCGGCGTGCGCTGCGCCTGCTCAGTGAGATGATCAAGCTGGTCACCCACAGCGAAAGCGAACCGTCGCTGTTGTCCGGCGCCTGTCGCGTGCTGCGTGCCACCGGTGGTTACAGCGCTGCCTGGATCGGCCTGCTCGAAACCGGTGATCCAGGTCGCCTGCTGCAGCAGGCGCACGAAGGGCTGGACGCCGGCTTGCTGCAGGACCTCCAGTCGAGCCCGCTCGATCGCACGCCTGCGGGCGTCATGGTGGCCAGGGCGCTTGCACTGGGTCAGCCTCAGTCGAGCCATCGAGGCGCGGCGCAGTCCAGGTGTGCAGACGTGCAGTCGCTGCTGGCCTTGCCGCTGCGTGTGGCCGGGGCGATCGCCGGTTGCCTGGTCGTCGGCGCGGCCACTGCGGATGCCTTCGGCGACATCGAGATCCAGGCCTTCGCCGAGATGGCGGTGGAGCTGGGGCTGGGTATCCAGGTGCAGCGCGCCCAAACGGCCAGGCTGGCGGCGGAACAGGAACTGCGCTTCAACCTGCAGTATTTCCGCACGGTGCTGTCCACCCAGCATGCCGGCATCCTGGTGGTGTCCGAGGACGATCGCGTGGGGTTTGCCAACGAGGCCTTCTGCACCCTGTTCGGCCTGCCCGAATCGCCCGCCGAGCTGGAGGGCAGGGCGGCGGACTGGCTCTACGCACGACTGCTTTCAACTTATGCCGATCCGGCATCCGCCGAGCGGCGAATCGGCCAGATCCTGCAGCAGGACCTGCCCGTCAAGGGCGATGAAGTGACCATGGGCGACGGGCGCATCTTCCTGCGCGACTTCACCCCGGTGCGGGTCGGCGAGGTTGCCAGTGGACGCCTCTGGCATCACCGCGACATCACCCGGCAGAAGATGCACGAGGCACGTGTCGAGCGGCTGGCCTTCTATGACGTGGTGACCGGATTGCCGAACCGCCGCCTGCTGTTCGAGCTACTGGAACAGGCTCGTACCCGCGCCGGCACGCAAGGCAGCCTGCTGGCCGTGGGCGTGCTGGACCTGGATCGCTTCAAGAGCGTCAACGACACGATCGGCCATGGTGGCGGCGACCATGTGCTGGCGGAGGCCTCGGCGCGGGTCGTGGGCATGTTGCGCGAGGCGGACGTGCTGGCCCGCTTCGGCGGCGACGAGTTCGCCCTGGTCATCCCGGGGCTGGACAGCCGCGAGCAGCTCGACGTGATCAGCCGCTGCATCCTCCAGGTCCTGCGCGCGCCGTTCAACCTGATGGGCGAGCAACTGTACCTGTCGGCCAGCATCGGCTGGACCCTGTTTCCGCTGGACGAATCGGATGCCGAGGGCTTGGTGCGTCATGCCGACCTGGCGATGTACCAGGCCAAGGACGAGGGCAAGGATCGCGGCATGTTGTACGAGCCGGCGATGGAGCTCGAGCAGGTCCGCCTGCAGGCGATGCGCGAACGGATCGCGCAGGCCCTGCAGCAGGATCAGCTGCTGCTGCTGTTCCAGCCGATCGTCTATATCGACGGCCTGCCGGGCCTGCACGGCGTGGCCGGCATGGAAGCCCTGCTGCGACTGAGTGACAGCGATCCGCTGGTCGAGCCGGGCAATTTCATGCACGTGCTGGACGACCCGCAACTGGCTCGCCCGATCGGCCGCTACGTGCTGGAAGAGGCGCTGCGCTGCTGCCAGTCGTGGATCCGCGCGGGCGTTTCGATCCCGGTGTCGGTCAACATCAGTACCCGCCACCTGCTGCATCCGGCCTTCTTCACCGACATCGACGCCGTGCTGGAGAATTATCCCGACGTGATGGACGTGGGCTTCGGCATCGAGGTGACCGAGACCGGGCCGAGCATGGACCACGCCCGCGCCAAGGAGGTGATCGAGGAATGCCGCCGCCGCGGCATCCGCGTGGGCCTGGACGACTTCGGCACCGGCAGCGCCTCGCTGAGCCACATCCAGAAGCTCGACATCGAACACATCAAGCTGGACCAGAGCTTCGTGCGCGACATCATCAGCAACGACCGGAACATGGCGATCGCCGCGGGGGTGATCACCACGGCGCGCATGCTGGCCAAGGCGGTGATCGCCGAGGGCGTGGAAACCTCCGATCAGGGCGACCTGCTGGCCTCGCTCGGCTGCCATCAGTTGCAGGGCTTCTGGATATCCCGGCCCATGCCGGCCGCGCAGGTGCCGGGCTGGGTTGCCGGCTGGGTTCCGCCGGGGTCCTGGGGCAGCCTGGTGAACGAGCGCCAGTCGCTGCTGGCGAGCCAGCAGGGCATTGCGTGACGACGCCCGGTGGTATGCGCCGCTGACAGCCTCTAAGATCCGTCCCATCGACCGGAGGTGTCACACGTCCGGCAGGAGCCAAGCATGAAACCCATGGGCGCCCGGCAGGGCATCATCTCGCTGAAAATCAAGGATGCGGCGTCGCTGTACAACGCGTACATGCCGTTCCTCAAGCACGGCGGCCTGTTTGCCGCCACCGCGCAGTCCTATTCGCTGGGCGACGAGGTGGTCCTGCTGGTGACCCTGGCGGAGGAAACCGAGCGCATCTCGGTGGTCGGCAAGGTGGTCTGGGTCAGCCCGGTCGGTGCCCAGGGCAATCGCACTGCCGGCATCGGCATCCACTTCAACGAGTCGGGCGATGCGGAAGCCGCCCGCAGCCGGATCGAGAACATCCTGGCCGGCACCCTCAACTCCGAGCGCCCCACGCATACGATGTGATGCGTGGGCGTCGCCGCGTCCGTACTTTGTGACGGGCATGTGTGGTGCGGTTAGTCGGCACGCAATCAGCCGTCAAGGCTTGTTGTACCCCTTCGCACTGATACAATGGCGGGATTCGCGAAATCTTTTCGCGAGACGTCGGACGTCCATGGCAGCAACGCCTGCGGACGGGGCTGGAAAGCCCAGGGTCCCAGCGGCCTGCCGAATCGAAATCGCCGGACCGTGAGTTGCCCGATCACACCCACGGTCACTGATGCGCCCAACGGCGCGGAGGTAAGTTGCATCGTGCTTGCCGAATACTGGCCTGTCCTGTTGTTCATCGGCGTCGCTGCCGGCCTTGGCGTGGTGCTGCTGGCCATTGGCCTGCTGGCAGGCCCGCGTCGTCCCGAGGCGGAGAAGCTGGCGCCGTACGAGTGCGGCTTCGAGGCGTTCGAGGACGCCCGCATGCGCTTCGACGTGCGCTACTACCTGCTTGCCATCTTGTTCATCATCTTCGATCTGGAAATCGCCTTCCTGTTTCCGTGGGCGGTGGTCTTCCAGCAGCTCGGCGTGATCGCGCTGATCGAGATGGGCCTGTTCCTGCTGTTGCTGGTCATCGGTTTCGCCTACGTGTGGAAGAAGGGAGCACTCGAATGGGAGTGATGGATTCCGTCAGCCGGGTGATGCACAACCCGGAGCCGTTGAACCTGGTCGACGACATCCTGCTGCCCGCCGGCGACAATCCGGTGGTGCAGCGTGGCTTCGCCACCACCAGCATCGACGCGCTGATGAACTGGGCGCGCACCGGCTCGATGTGGCCGATGACGTTCGGCCTGGCCTGCTGCGCGGTGGAGATGATGCATGCCGGCATGTCGCGACTGGACCTGGACCGCTACGGCGTGATCTTCCGTCCCAGCCCGCGCCAGTCCGACGTGATGATCGTGGCCGGCACCCTGGTCAACAAGATGGCCCCGGCGCTGCGCAAGGTCTACGACCAGATGCCCGAGCCGAAGTGGGTGATCTCGATGGGCAGCTGCGCCAACGGCGGCGGCTATTACCACTACTCCTATTCCGTGGTGCGTGGTTGCGACCGCATCGTGCCGGTGGACATCTACGTGCCAGGCTGCCCGCCCACGGCCGAAGCGCTGATCCACGGCATCCTGCAGTTGCAGAAGAAGATCCGCCGCACCAGCACCATCGCGCGCTCTTGAGCGGCACATCCGAAGGCGCAGCCATGACCGATACCCCCAAGACCTCGCTGGCCACCCAGCTGATCGCGCGATTCGGCGACACGCTGAGCATCAGCACGGTTCGCAATGAAACCGTCGCCGAACTCGCAGCGGCCGACCTGATCGCCGTGGCCACCGCGCTGCGCGACGAGCCGGCGTTCCGCTTCAGCGAACTGATCGACCTGTGCGGCATCGACTATCTCGGCTACGGCCAGACCGAGTGGGATACTGATACCGTCTCCGGCACCGGCTTTTCCCGCGGTGTGGAAGGCGAAGCCCAGGGTCGCTTCGACTGGGCCGGACGTCCCCGCGGCGGAAGCCAGCCGCGCCGGTTCGCCGCGGTGATCCAGTTGCTCTCGCTCGAACACAACCGGCGCCTGCGACTGCGCGTGTTCTGCGCGGACGACAGCCTGCCGGTGGTGCCTTCGCTGACCCTGGTGTGGCCGGGCGTGAACTGGTTCGAGCGCGAGGCGTTCGACCTGTACGGCATCATCTTCGATGGCCATCCCGACCTGCGCCGCATCCTCACCGACTATGGCTTCGTCGGCCATCCGTTCCGCAAGGACTTCCCGCTGATCGGCAACGTCGAAGTGCGCTACGACCCGCTGCAGAAGCGGGTGATCTACGAGCCGGTGTCGATCGAACCGCGCGTGCTGGTTCCACGCACCATTCGCGACGATGCCGACCTGATGCAGGCCAAGGCCGAAGCCGCCGATCACTGGCGGGAGAATTGAGCATGCAAGAGATCCGCAACTACACGATGAATTTCGGCCCGCAGCATCCGGCCGCCCATGGCGTGCTGCGCCTGATCATGGAGATGGACGGCGAGACCATCGTCCGCGCCGATCCCCACGTGGGCCTGCTGCATCGCGGTACCGAAAAGCTCGCCGAGTCCAAGCCTTTCAACCAGTCGATCGGCTACATGGACCGGCTCGACTACGTGTCGATGATGTGCAACGAGCACGCCTACGTGCGCTCGATCGAGACCCTGCTGGGGATCGCGGCGCCGGAGCGTGCGCAGTACATCCGCACCATGTTCGACGAGATCACCCGCATCCTGAACCACCTGATGTGGATCGGCTCGAACGCGCTCGACCTGGGCGCGATGGCGGTGATCCTGTACGCGTTCCGCGAACGCGAGGAACTGATGGACGTCTACGAGGCGGTGTCGGGCGCGCGCATGCACGCCACGTACTATCGCCCCGGCGGCGTCTACCGCGACCTGCCCGAACAGATGTCGAAGTACCGCGAGTCGCCGTGGCACAAGGGTGCCGACCTGAAGCGCATCAACAGCTGGCGCGAAGGGTCGATGCTCGACTACCTCGAGGCGTTCACTGCCGACTTCCCGTCCAAGGTGGACGAGTACGAGGAACTGCTCACCACCAACCGCATCTGGAAACAGCGCACCGTCGGCATCGGCGTGATCAGCCCGGAACTGGCCCAGCAATGGGGCATGACCGGCGCGATGCTGCGCGGCTCGGGCGTCGAGTGGGACCTGCGCAAGAAGCAGCCGTACGCGAAGTACGCCGAGATGGACTTCGACATCCCGGTCGGCGTCAACGGCGACTGCTACGACCGTTACCTGGTGCGCGTGGAAGAGATGCGCCAGTCGAACCGGATCATCCGGCAGTGCGTGCAGTGGCTGAAGGCCAACCCCGGCCCGGTGATGGTGAAGAACTTCAAGGTCGCCCCGCCGTCGCGGGTCGAGATGAAGGAGGACATGGAAGCCATGATCCATCACTTCAAGCTGTTCACCGAAGGCTATTGCGTGCCGGCCGGCGAGACCTATTGCGCGGTCGAGGCGCCCAAGGGCGAGTTCGGCTGCTACCTGGTTTCCGACGGCGCCAACAAGCCGTTCCGCGTGCACCTGCGCGCACCGGGCTTCGCCCACCTGTCATCCATGGACACCATCGTGCGCGGCCACATGCTCGCCGACGTGGTGGCCATGATCGGTACCTATGACCTCGTGTTCGGCGAAGTGGATCGCTGAGCCGGCACGACGGAGAAACCCATGAAAGCCACCGGACATTTCGAGCAGGTCAGGAACGTCGACCCGTTCGCCGTACTCACCGAACACACCCGCCGGCACATCGATGCCTGGGCGGCCAAGTTCCCGCCGGACCGCAAGCGCTCGGCGCTGATCCAGGCGCTGTTTGGCGCGCAGGAGCAGAACCATGGCTACCTCACCGACGAGCTGATCACCGCGGTGGCCAAGTATCTCGAGCTGCCGGCGATCTGGGCGTACGAGGTGGCTAGCTTCTACTCGATGCTGGAAACCAGGCCGGTCGGCCGCAACAACGTGGCGATCTGCACCAACATCTCGTGCTGGCTCAACGGCGCGGAAGACCTGCTGCGCCACTGCGAGACCAAGCTCGGCATCAAGGCGGGCGAAAGCACGCCCGATGGCCGGATCTATCTGAAACTGGAAGAAGAATGCATCGCGGCGTGCGTCTACGCACCGGCGATGACGGTGAACGGTCATTACCATGAGCGCCTAACCGTCGAGAAGATCGACGCGATCCTCGATGGCCTGAGCATGGATGGCCCTGCGCACGGCCACGACGCCGAGGGGAACCACTGATGGCTGTCGGACCCGCACCCCAGGACCACCAGGTTGTCTACACCACGCTGCATTTCGACAAGCCGTGGTCGATGGAAAGCTACGAGAAGGTCGATGGCTACAAGGCGTGGAAGAAGATCCTCGCCGAGAAGCCCGACCCGGCCTCGCTGGTCGACGAGATCAAGAAGAGCAGCCTGCGCGGCCGTGGCGGCGCGGGCTTCCCGACCGGCCTGAAGTGGTCCTTCATGCCCAAGGGCGACATGCAGAAGTACATCCTGTGCAACTCGGACGAGTCCGAGCCGGGCACGGCGAAGGACCGCGACATCCTGCGTTACAACCCGCATGCGGTGATCGAGGGCCTGGCCATCGCCTGCTATTGCACCGGTTCCACCGTGGCCTACAACTACCTGCGCGGCGAATTCCATCACGAGCCCTACGAGCACATCGAGGAGGCGCTGAAGGAAGCCTACGCCGCCGGCCTGCTCGGCAAGAACGTGCAGGGCAGTGGCATCGACGTGGACATCTACAACGCGCTCGGCGCGGGCGCCTACATCTGCGGCGAAGAAACCGCGCTGATGGAATCGCTGGAAGGCAAGAAGGGCCAGCCGCGCTTCAAGCCGCCGTTCCCGGCCGGTTTCGGCCTGTATGGCAAGCCGACCACGATCAACAACACCGAGACCTATGCCTCGGTGCCGGCGATCCTGCGCAACGGCGCCGACTGGTTCCTCGACCTCGGCAAGCCGAACAATGGCGGCCCGAAGATCTTTTCCGTCTCCGGCCACGTCAACAACCCCGGCAATTTCGAGATCCGCCTGGGCACGCCGTTCTCCGAGCTGCTGGCGATGGCCGGCGGCGTGCGCAACGGCCACAAGCTCAAGGCGGTGATCCCCGGCGGCTCGTCGATGAAGGTGCTGCCGGCCGAGATCATGCTCGACAGCACGATGGACTACGACTGCCTGCAGAAGGCCGGTTCGGGCCTGGGTTCCGGCGCGGTAATCGTGATGGACGAGACCACCTGCATGGTCAGGGTCTGCCACCGCATCTCGCGTTTCTACAAGGCCGAGTCGTGTGGCCAGTGCACGCCGTGCCGCGAGGGCACCGGCTGGATGCACCGTGTGCTGACCCGCATCGTCGAGGGCAGGGGCACCGAGGAAGACCTGCATCGGCTGAAGGCGATCGCCGGCCAGATCGAGGGCCACACCATCTGCGCCTTCGGCGAAGCCGCCGCGTGGCCGGTGCAGGGCTTCCTGGCCCGCTTCTGGAATGAATTCGAATACTTCGTGCAGCACGGTCGCTCGATGGTCGAGGACAAGCTTGCACAAGCCAACTCTGGAGTTGCTGCATGAGTGCGCAGCCGACCGGCACCGCGCCGGACCTGATCAACATCGAGGTCGACGGCAAGCCGACGCAGATCCGCAAGGGCGCGATGATCATCGAGGCGGCCGACGCGATCGGCGTATCGATCCCGCGTTTCTGCTATCACCGCAAGCTGCCGATCGCCGCCAACTGCCGCATGTGCCTGGTCGACGTGGAGATGGGCGGCAAGCTGATGCCCAAGCCGCAGCCGGCGTGCGCCACTCCGGTGGCCGAAGGCATGAAGGTGATGACGCGCTCGGACAAGGCGCTGAAATTCCAGAAAGACGTGATGGAATTCCTGCTGATCAACCATCCGCTGGACTGCCCGGTCTGCGACCAGGGCGGCGAGTGCGAATTGCAGGACGTGGCGCTGGGTTATGGCCGCAGTGTGTCGCGCTACACCGAGCGCAAGCGCGCCGTGGCCGACGAGAACATCGGGCCGCTGGTCGCCACCGAGATGACCCGCTGCATTCACTGCACCCGCTGCGTGCGTTTCACCAGCGAGATCGCCGGCAGCTATGAGCTCGGCGGCATGGGGCGTACCGAAGACCTGCAGATCGGCACCTATATCGGCAAGACGATCGAGACCGAGCTGTCCGGCAACATCATCGATGTCTGCCCGGTCGGCGCGCTGACCAACAAGCCGTTCCAGTTCAAGGCACGTGCCTGGGAGCTGGTCGCCAAGCCGTCCGTCGGCTACCACGATGCACTGGGTTCCAACCTGTGGCTGCACGTGCGCCGTGGCGAGGTGCTGCGCACCGTGCCTCGCGACAACGAGGCGGTCAACGAGTGCTGGCTGTCCGATCGCGACCGCTACAGCCACCAGGGCATGTATGCCGACGACCGCATCGGCAAGCCGGAGATCAAGCGCAACGGCCAGTGGCAGGTGGTTGGCTGGGAAGAGGCGCTGGAATTTGCCGGCGAGGCACTGAAGAAGGCGCCGGGCAGCGAGCTGGGCATGCTGGTTCATCCGGCCAGCTCGAACGAGGAAGGCGATCTGCTGATGCGGCTGGCCCGCGGCCTGGGCAGCGCCCACGTCGATCATCGCCTGCGCCAGCTCGATTTCGCCGACAACGCCGTGGCGCGCCCGTTCGGCTTGCCGGTGGCGGAAGTCGGCCAGGTCCGCGCAGCGCTGCTGGTCGGTTCGGACCTGCGCCACGAGATGCCGCTGCTCAACCACCGCATCCACCAGGCGACCAAGAAGGGCGCCAGGATCTACGCGATCAATCCGGCGCGTTTCGATTTCAATTACAAGCTGGCCGGTGAGGCGATCGTTGCCCCGTCGGCCATGGTCGACGCCCTGATGACGCTGGCCAGGGCGGCAGTCGCCGCGGGCGCTTCGGCGCCGGCGGCGCTGGCCGACGCCATTGCTGCGGTAGCGGGCGACGACGCCGGCAACGACACGATCGCGGCGCTGAAGTCGGGCCCGGCGGTGGTGATCCTGGGCGAGGCCGCGGTAACCCATCCGCAGGCGTCCTGGTTGCGTGCCATCGCCCGTTTCATTGCCGACGCCACGGGCGCCGGCTACGACGAGTTGCCGGTGGGCGCCAATGCGGTGGGCCTGGCCCAGCTCGGCGTGGTGCCGGGCAATGGCGGGCTGGACGCGCAGGCGATGCTGGCGCAGCCGCGCAAGAGCTATGTGTTGTACGGTGTCGAGCCGCCGCACGATTTCGCCGATGGCGCAGCGGCCCTGAACGCCTTGCGCGCGGCCGAGCAGGTGGTGGCGTTCAGCGCCTACGCCAGCCCGGCGCTGCGCGAGGTGGCCGACGTGATCCTGCCGATCGCCTTGCTGCCGGAAAGCGAGGCCACCCTGGTCAACGTCGACGGCCTGGCCCAGGGCGTGGCGGCCGGCGCGAAGGCACCGGGGGAGGCCCGGCCGGGCTGGAAGGTGCTGCGTGCGCTGGGCGGCGCGCTGCAACTGGCCGGTTTCGAGTTCGACGATCTTGCCGGTCTGCGCGAAGGTATCGCCGGGCGGGCGGTCTCCGAACGCCAGGGTCTGGCGGCGCGCGTCACGACGGGCGGCCTGAGCCGTCTGGCGACCTGGCCGATCTATCGCATGGATGCCGTGCTGCGTCGTGCCACGGCGCTGAATGCGCATCCGCTCAATCGTGCCCCGGCGGCGCGCATGAATGCCGCCGAGGCGACCCGCCAGGGTCTTGCCGTCGGCGACACCGTACGTGTGGTCGAGGCCTCGTTGCCGCTGGTGATCGATGCCGCCGTGCCCGATGGCGCGGTCTGGATCGAGGCTGCGCATGACCTCACCGCCACGCTGCCGCCGTATGGCGCGTCCATCACCCTGAGCAAGGCTTAAGCAGATGCTTGATCAACTCATCCATCAGCTCGTCGTGCCGATCCTGTACATCCTGGCGATCGTGTTGCCGCTGGTGCTCGCGGTGGCGATGTTCGTCTACTGGGAGCGCAAGGTTCTCGGCTGGATGCACGTGCGCATGGGACCGAACAAGATCGGCCCGTTCGGCGTGCTGCAGGCCTTCGCCGACGTGGTGAAACTGCTGATCAAGGAAGTGATCCTGCCGACCAAGGCGAACCGCTTCCTCTACTACATGGCACCGATGATCGCGCTGGTGCCCGCGCTGGCGGTGTGGGCGGTGGTGCCGTTCAGCAGCTCGATGGTGCTGTCCAACGCGAACGCCGGCGTGCTGTACCTGCTGGCGATGACCTCGATGGGCGTGTACGGCATCATCATCGCCGGCTGGGCGTCCAACTCGCGCTATGCGTTGCTCGGCGCGATGCGTTCGGCCGCGCAGGTGATCTCCTATGAGCTGGCGATGGGCCTGTGCCTGGTCTGCGTGCTGGTGCTGGCCGGTTCGCTGAACCTCACCGAGATCGTCAACGCGCAGGCCGGCAGCAAGGGCATCTTCGACTGGTTCTGGCTGCCGCTGCTGCCGGTGTTCGTGATCTATTTCATCTCCGGCGTGGCCGAGACCAACCGCGCCCCGTTCGACGTGGCCGAGGGCGAGTCGGAGATCGTGGCCGGCTTCCACGTGGAGTACTCCGGTTCGGCGTTCGCGCTGTTCTTCCTGGCCGAATACGCCAGCATGATCCTGGTCAGCTTCCTGGCCGCGATCCTGTTCATGGGCGGCTGGCTGTCGCCGTTCCCGGCCTCGTGGGGCTTCATCGGACACGGCGGTTTTCCGTGGCTGCTGCTCAAGGCCTTCCTGTTCTCCTTCATGTTCCTGTGGTTCCGCGCCACCTTCCCGCGCTATCGCTATGACCAGATCATGCGGCTGGGCTGGAAGGTGTTCATTCCCATCGCCATCGCGTGGGTTTTCGTGGCGGGCCTGATGAAGTACTACGGCCTGGTCAGTATCGGCACGGGGGCCTGAGGATCCAATGAATCGCATTTCCGCCTATTTCAAGAGCCTGCTGCTGATCGAGCTGCTGCAGGGCATGGCGCTGACCATGCGCTACATGTTCAAGCCCAAGTACACGATGCGCTACCCGATGGAGCACATCCCCAAATCGAACCGCTTCCGCGGCCTGCACGCGCTGCGCCGCTACGCGAACGGCGAGGAACGCTGCATTGCCTGCAAGCTGTGCGAGGCGGTGTGCCCGGCGCTGGCGATCACCATCGACTCGGCGCCCCGCGAGAGCGACGGCCAGCGTCGCACCACCCGCTACGAGATCGACCTGTTCAAGTGCATCTTCTGCGGCTTCTGCGAGGAAAGCTGCCCGGTGGACTCGATCGTCGAGACCTCGATCCACGAGTACCACTTCGAGAACCGCGGCGAGAACGTGGTGGACAAGCAGAAGCTGCTTGCCATCGGCGACCGCTTCGAACAGCAGATCGCCGCCGACCGCGCACAAGACGCGGCGTACCGCTGAGGCCCACGATGAATCCCCAACTGCTTCAACTCATCTGCTTCTACGCCTTCGGCTTCGTCACCGTGGCCGCCGCGCTGTCGGTGATCACGCTGAAGAATTCGGTGCACGCGGTGCTGGCGCTGGTGCTGACCTTCTTCAGCGCCGCCTGCCTGTGGCTGCTGCTGGAGGCCGAGTTCCTCGCCCTGGCGCTGATCGTGGTCTACGTCGGCGCCGTGATGGTGCTGTTCCTGTTCGTGGTGATGATGCTCGACATCGACCAGGAGAAAATGCGCGAGGGCTTCGTGAAGTTCCTGCCGATCGGCCTGTTCGTGGCCGCGATCATGCTGGCGGAAATGCTGGGCCTGATCGGCGTGCGCGCGATGCAGGCGCACGTGATGGGCGCCGATCCGGCGGTGGCCGCCGGTGTGTCCAACACCGCCTGGCTGGGCCGCGCGCTGTACACGAGCTTCCTGCTGCCGTTCGAGATTGCGGCGCTGATCCTCACCGTGGGTATCGTGGCCGCCGTGGCGCTGACCCTGCGCGAGCGTCGTGACGCCCGCTACGAGTCGGCCAGCCAGCAGGTCAGGGCGGACCCGAACCGTCGCGTGCGCATCGTGAAGATGGCCGCTGTCCGTCCCGACGAATCGACCGAATCACAGGAGCCGCAGTCATGATCACGCTTGCGCACTACATCGTGCTGGGCGCGGTGCTGTTCTGCATCGCCGTCGCCGGCCTGTTCATCAACCGCAAGAACGTGATCGTGCTGCTGATGTCGATCGAGTTGATGCTGCTTGCCGTGAACATGAACTTCGTGGCGTTCTCGCGCTTCCTCGGCGACGTGTCGGGGCAGGTGTTCGTGTTCTTCATCCTCACCGTGGCCGCGGCAGAAGCTGCCATCGGCCTGGCGATCCTGGTGCTGCTGTTCCGTACGCGCAGCACGATCAATATCGCCGACATCGACAGCATGAAGGGTTGATCCGATGCAGCTTTCAACATCCATCCTGCTGACGATTGCGCTGGCGCCACTGGTCGGCTGCCTGCTGGCCGGCTTCTTCGCCCGCTTCATCGGCCGTGCCGGTTCGCACAGCGTGACCATCCTGGGTCTGCTGGTGTCCTGCGCACTGTCGTTCTACGTCCTGTACCAGCTCACCCTGGGCGGCGCGGCCGAGTACAACCAGAACCTCTACACCTGGTTCCAGATCGGTCCGTTCAATGCCAGCGTCGGCTTCATGGTCGACCGCCTGACCGCGATGATGCTGGTGGTGGTGAGCTTCGTGTCGCTGCTGGTGCATGTCTATACCATCGGCTACATGCGCGACGATCCGGGCTATACCCGCTTCTTCAGCTACATCTCGCTGTTCACCTTCTCGATGTTCATGCTGGTCATGAGCAACAACTTCATGCAGCTGTTCTTCGGCTGGGAAGCGGTGGGCCTGGTGTCGTACCTGCTGATCGGCTTCTGGTACAAGCGGCCGACCGCGATCTTCGCCAACCTCAAGGCGTTCCTGGTCAACCGCGTGGGCGATTTCGGCTTCCTGCTGGGTATCGCCGCGGTGCTGTATTTCCTGGGCACGCTGGATTACGCCACCGCGTTCAACGCGGCGCCGGGGCTGGTCGGCAAGACCCTGCAGATCACCGCGCACACGCATTGGGATGCGGCCACGGTGATCTGCATCTGCCTGTTCGTCGGCGCGATGGGCAAATCAGCCCAGGTGCCGCTGCACGTGTGGCTGCCCGATTCGATGGAAGGCCCGACCCCGATCTCCGCGCTGATCCATGCGGCGACCATGGTCACCGCCGGTATTTTCATGGTGGCGCGCATGTCGCCGCTGTTCGAGCTGTCGTCGACGGCGCTGAGCTTCGTGCTGGTGATGGGCGCGACCACGGCGCTGTTTACCGGCTTGATCGGCATCGTGCAGAACGACATCAAGCGGGTGATCGCGTACTCCACGCTGTCGCAGCTGGGCTACATGACGGTGGCGCTGGGCGTGTCGATGTATTCGGGCGCGGTGTTCCACCTGATGACCCACGCGTTCTTCAAGGCGCTGCTGTTCCTGGGCGCCGGCTCGGTGATCATCGCGATGCACCACGAGCAGGACATGCGCTACATGGGCGGCCTGCGCAAGTACATGCCGATCACCTGGATCACCATGTGGATCGGTTCGCTGGCGCTGGTGGCGATTCCGTTTACCTCGGGCTTCTACTCCAAGGACGCGATCATCGAGGCGGTCGGCGAGTCGCATCGCTGGGGCGCGCATTACGCCTACTTCTGCGTGATGGCCGCCGCACTGGTGACGGGGCTGTACACGTTCCGCCAGATGTACCTGACCTTCCACGGCAAGGAGCGCTTCACCGTGGCCGACCATCACGGTCATGGCCACGACGGGCATGACGATCATGGCCATCACGAGCCGGGCGTGCTGGCGCATGCGCCGCACGAGTCGCCGTGGGTGGTGACCCTGCCGTTGGTGTTGCTGGCGATTCCGTCGCTGCTGGTGGGCTTCTTCACGGTCGGCCCGATGCTGTTCGGCAACTGGTTCGGCAACGCGATCCACGTGGAGGAGGCCAACAACGTGCTGGCCGAACTCGGTCACGAGTTCCACGGCGCGGCGGCGATGGCCCTGCATGGCTTCACCCAGCTGCCGTTCCTGCTGGTGGTGATCGCGTTCGTGACGTGCACTTACATCTACCTGTTCAATCCCGCGCTGGCCGGCCGGATCAAGTCCGCGCTGAAGCCGCTGTGGACCGTGCTCGACCGCAAGTACTGGGTCGACAACGTGTACTTCGCGCTGTTCGCCCGCGGTGGCGTGATGCTGGGCCGGGTGTTCTGGAAGGCCGGCGAGACGGCAGTGATCGATGGCGCGATGGTCAATGGTTCGGTGGGCCTGGTGCACCGTATCGCTGCCACGACGCGCCGGCTGCAGTCGGGTTACCTCTATCACTACGCGTTCGCGATGATTCTCGGCCTGATCCTGCTGCTTGGCGGGTACTGGTTCATCGGCTCCGTGCCGGTCGGGCAATAAGGGAAACAGATCCATGTTCAATCATTTGCTCAGCCTGTTGATCTGGCTTCCCGTCATCGGCGCCATCCCGGTGCTGCTTGCCGGCTCGGCCCGTCCGAACCTGGCCCGCTGGCTGTCGCTGCTGGTGGCGGTGCTGACCTTCGTGGTCAGCCTGTTCCTGCTGGTGCAGTACGACCCCGCCGGCAATGCCATGCAACTGGTCGAAAGCCATCTGTGGATCGCCTCGTGGGGTGTCCATTACGGACTGGCGGTCGACGGCATCTCGGTGGCGCTGATCGTGATGACCACCTTCGTCGGTATCCTGGTGATCGTGGGCGCCTGGGAAGTCATCCAGGACAAGCCGCACCAGTACATGGCCGCGATGCTGATGCTGGAAGGCCTGCTGATCGGCGTGTTCTGCGCCACCGACGCGCTGCTGTTCTATGCGCTGTTCGAGGCCATCCTGATCCCGATGTTCATCCTGATCGGCATCTGGGGTGGTCCGCGCCGCGTGTACGCCACGCTGAAGTTCTTCATCTACACGTTCTTCGGCTCGGTCTTCATGCTGATCGCGCTGCTGTACCTGTACCAGAAGGCGCACACGTTCGACCTGGCCACGCTCGCGGCGCTGCCACTGACGTTCAATGAGCAGGCCTGGATCTTCTTCGCGTTCCTGATCGCGTTCGCGATCAAGGTACCGATGGTGCCGGTGCACACCTGGTTGCCGGACGCCCACGTCGAGGCGCCCACCGGCGGCTCGGTGGTGCTGGCGGCGGTGATGCTCAAGGTGGGCACGTACGGCATGTTGCGCTTCATCCTGCCGATCGTGCCGGACGCGGGCGCGCATTTCGCGTGGATCATCATCGTGCTGAGCCTGGTCGCGGTGGTCTACATCGGCTATGTCGCGCTGGTGCAGGAAGACATGAAGAAGCTGGTGGCGTATTCGTCCGTGGCGCACATGGGCTTCGTCACGCTGGGCATCTTCATCGCGTTCGCGCTGGTGCGCGAGCAGGGCAATACCGACATGGCGCTGCTCGGCATGCAGGGCGCGATGATCCAGATGATTTCGCACGGCTTCGTCTCCGGCGCCATGTTCACCTGCATCGGCGTGATGTACGACCGCCTGCATACCCGGGCGATCAAGGATTACGGCGGCGTGATCAACGTGATGCCGTGGTTCGGCTTCTTCTACGTGCTGTTTGCCATGGCCAACTGCGGCCTGCCGGGCACCAGCGGTTTCGTCGGCGAGTTCATGGTGATCCTGGCCAGCTTCAGCGCCAATCCGTGGATTGCGCTGTTTGCCGCCTTCACCCTGATCATCGGCGCGGGCTACACGCTGTGGCTGGTCAAGCGCGTGCTGTGGGGCGAGATCACCAACCCGCACGTGGCCGAGATGAAGGAAATCAACGGCCGCGAAACCTTCGTGCTGGCGTCCTTCGCCGCCGCCGTGCTGGCGCTGGGCATCTGGCCGCAGCCGCTGGTCCACCTGATGGATGGCTCGGTGGCGCAGCTGGTGCAGCAACTCGCCATTCACAAGATTTGATCGGGACCGAACATGCCAACACTGAATGACATCCTGATCCTGCTGCCGGAGTTCTACCTGGTCGCAGCGGCGTGCCTGCTGTTGCTGCTGGACGCCTTCATGAAGCCCGCGCAGCGCCCGCTGCTGCACTGGCTGTCGATCGCCGTGCTGCTGGTGGCGATCTACCTGGTGATCGCCGGTCAGCCCACGGAGGCGAGGAGCGCCTTCGGCGGCATGTTCCTGCGCGACGACGTGGCCGAGATCCTCAAGGTCTTCGCGCTGGCCACCACCGCGCTGGTCTTCGTCTACGCCCGCCCGTACCTGATCGACCGCAAGCTGCTGGGCGGCGAGTTCTACACGCTGATGCTTTTCGCGGTGATCGGCATCATGCTGCTGGTCTCGGCCGGCAACCTGGTCACGATCTATCTGGGACTGGAGCTGCTGTCGCTGTCGTCCTACGCGCTGGTGGCGCTGAACCGCGACGCGAAACTGCCGCCGGAGGCGGCGATCAAGTACTTCGTGCTGGGCGCACTGGCCTCGGGCATGCTGTTGTACGGCATGTCGATGGTCTACGGCGCTTCCGGCATGGGCGGCACGCCGTCCCTGGACCTGGCCCAGCTGCACAACGTGATGAGCTACACCACGGCGCCGACCCTGCTGCTGTTCGGCCTGATCTTCATGATCGTCGGCATCGGCTTCAAGCTGGGTGCGGCGCCGTTCCACATGTGGATTCCGGACGTCTACCAGGGCGCGCCCACGCCGGTCACCACCTTCATCGCCTCGGGTTCGAAGCTGGCCGCATTCGGCATGGCCTGGCGCCTGCTCGATGGCGGCATGGGCGACCTGTCGCAGCACTGGCAGCTGATGCTGGCGGTGCTGGCGGTGTTGTCGCTGGCGATCGGCAACCTGGTCGCCATCGTGCAGACCAACCTCAAGCGCATGTTGGCGTATTCGACCATCTCGCACATGGGCTACCTGCTGCTGGGCTTGGCGGCTGCCGGCCCGGAAGGCTATGCGGCGGCGATGTTCTACGCGATCTGCTATGCGCTGATGGGCGTGGCCGCGTTCGGCGTGATGCTGGCGATGAGCCGGGCAGGGTTCGAGTGCGAGGAAATCGCCGACCTGAAGGGCCTCAACCAGAAGTCGTCGTGGATGGCCTTCCTGATGCTGCTGGCGATGTTCTCGCTGGCCGGCGTGCCGCCGCTGTTCGGCTTCTGGGCCAAGGTGCTGGTGCTGGAAGCGGCGATCCACGCGGACATGCTGTGGCTGGCGATCGTCGGCATCGTGTTCGCGATCATCGGCCTCTACTACTACCTGCACGTGGTCAAGGTGATGTACTTCGACAAGCCGGCCGAAGGCAGCCAGTTGCAGGCGCAGGCGGACAAGCCGCTGCGCGTGGTGCTGTCGATCAATGCGCTGTCGCTGCTGGCGCTAGGCCTGTACTGGGGTCCGCTGCTGGGATGGTGCCGTCGTGCATTCGGTCTCTGAATCGCCGATGGATGCCATTGCTGAACGATTGAGGCTTGCAAGAAACCGGCCACCCCGGTAAACTCTTCGGACTCTGATGCGGGGTGGAGCAGTCTGGCAGCTCGTCGGGCTCATAACCCGAAGGTCGCAGGTTCGAATCCTGCCCCCGCTACCAGATCTTTCTTGATGCAAGAAAGCCTCCTCGTGAGGCTTTTTTGTTGGGCGCACGGATGCGTCGTGCCTGACGGCTCCGGCTGTCGAGCGCACCGGAAAGAGCTGCACGAGGAGGAACATCGGCGTGATAAGGAAATGGGCCGTTGGAGCCCATTTTTTGTTTCTGCCGTTCTGACGGAGTGAGTCGGGAAGACGACCATGGATACACAGGCACTGGCACAACGCTTCACCGAGGTACTGGCCGATCTGGGCCTGGAATGCCTTGGCGTGGAGTTCAATCCGTCGCATGGGCAGAGTACCCTTCGCGTCTACCTGGACCTGCTGGACAAGACGACCGGCGACGGCGAACGCCGCGAAGTGGGTATCGAGGATTGCGAATCCGCCAGTCGTGAATTGTCCGCCATGCTCGACGTGGAAGATCCGATTCCGGGCCATTACGTGCTGGAGGTTTCCTCGCCGGGTCTGGATCGTCCGCTGTTCACCGCGGAACAGTTTGCGCGGGTCGACGGACAGGAAGTGAAGTTGCTGCTGAAGGCGCCGCTGGAAGGGCGTCGCCGCTTGCGCGGCAAGCTGGTTTCGGTGGAAGGCGAGCACATCGTGCTGGAAGCCGAAGGCAAGACATTCGAATTCGATCACGCGCTGGTGGAAAGTGCGCGTGTGGTGCCGGACTGGGTGGCGCTCGGTTATGCGCCGCAGCCCAAGCGCGGCGGCAAGAAGCCGGCCGGTTGAGGCCAGTCGGAAACAAATTGAGAGTGCGGCCATGGACGGCCGCTTTTTGATCCTGGCGTTCAGGGATGAGCGCAAAAGTTAACCTTCGGGTGCCGTCGGCATCTATGGAGCAGCTGCAATGAGCAAAGAACTTTTGCTGGTCGTCGACGCGGTCGCCAATGAAAAGGGCGTGCCGGAAGAAGTGATTTTCGAGGCGATGGAGGCCGCGCTGGCCTCGGCCGCGAAGAAGCGCTATCCCGACGAGGAGCCTGATGTTCGGGTGTCGATCAATCACGACACCGGCGAGTACGAGACCTTTCGTCGCTGGGAAGTGATTGCCGACGATGGCGAGATGGAATCGCCGTCCTACCAGCTGCGCCTGATGGATGCGCTGGACGAGCGCGCCGATGCCCAGGTGGGTGAATACATCGAGCAGCAGGTCGAGAACGCCGAATTCGGCCGCATCGCGGCGCAGGCCGCCAAGCAGGTGATCGTGCAGCGCGTGCGCGAGGCCGAGCGCCAGCAGGTGGTCGATGCCTTCGCCGATCGCGTCGGCGAGCTGGTCACCGGCATCGTCAAGCGCGTCGAGCGCGGCAACATCTACCTCGACCTGGGCAGCAACGCCGAGGCGTTCATCCCGCGCGACAAGACGATTCCCCGTGAATCGGCCCGCGTCGGCGATCGCGTGCGCGGCTACCTTTACGAAGTGAAGTCCGAAGCCCGCGGCCCGCAGCTGTTTGTGTCGCGCGCGGCACCGGAATTCATGATCGAGCTGTTCAAGCTGGAAGTGCCGGAAGTCGGCCAGGGCCTGGTGGAGATCAAGGGCTGCGCCCGCGATCCGGGTGACCGCGCCAAGATCGCCGTGCTGGCCCACGACAGCCGCACCGATCCGATCGGCGCCTGCATCGGCATGCGTGGTTCGCGCGTGCAGGCGGTGTCGAACGACCTCAACGGCGAGCGCGTCGACATCATCCTGTGGCACGAGAACCAGGCGCAGTTCGTCATCAACGCGATGGCGCCGGCCGAAGTGCAGTCCATCATCATGGACGAGGAAAAGCA
The DNA here is from genome assembly GCF_001428465.1 of Rhodanobacter sp. Root179. NCBI lineage: Bacteria > Pseudomonadati > Pseudomonadota > Gammaproteobacteria > Lysobacterales > Rhodanobacteraceae > Rhodanobacter > Rhodanobacter sp. Root179. The sequence continues at coordinate 263,360 of NZ_LMHR01000088.1, forward strand.
CTCGATGGACATCGCGGTGGCCGAGGACAAGCTGTCCCAGGCGATCGGCCGTGGCGGCCAGAACGTGCGCCTGGCCAGCAAGCTGACCGGCTGGCAGCTCAACGTGATGACCCAGGACCAGGTCACCGCCAAGAGCGAATCCGAGCAGGAGGCTGCACGCACCCTGTTCATGGACAAGCTCGAAGTCGACCAGGAAATCGCGGTCATCCTGGTGCAGGAAGGTTTTTCCAGCATCGAGGAAATCGCCTACGTGCCCAGCGCCGAGCTGCTGGCGGTCGAGGGCTTCGACGAGGACATCGTCGAGGAACTGCGCGCCCGCGCCCGCGATGCGCTGCTGACCGAGGCACTGGCGGTGGAGGAGGGCGTGGAAGAGCATCAGCCTTCCGACGAGCTGCTGGCGCTCGACGGCATGGACGAGGCCACCGCTTATGCGCTGGCCGCGCGTGAAGTGGCCACGGTCGACGACCTGGCCGACCTGGCGGTGGATGACCTGATCGATATCGAAGGCATGGACGAGGATCGCGCGGCAGCGCTGATCATGGCTGCCCGGGCACCCATGATTGCGCGACTGGAGAAAGGCGGCTAACCGCGGACGGCAACACCCCGGATGGGTGTGCCGCGAAAGGCTTCTCGCAAGCCTTTCACCACGGATGGAGGTGGCGGTGGCGACAATGCCGCACAGACGATAAGCGCGGGAACGGCGGAGCAAAGAACACGATGTCGGACGTCACGATCAAACAACTCGCCCAGGTACTGGGCATGCCGGTCGACAAGCTGCTGACGCAGCTTGGCGAGGCGGGCATGAAATTCTCCGACCAGGAGCAGGTCATCAGCAGCACCGAGAAGGTGAAGCTGCTTGGCTTCCTGCGCCGCACGCATGGCAAGAGCGAGGCGGTGGCCGAGGTCGACGACAGCGCTCCTCGCCAGATCACCCTCAAGCGACGCACGGTCGGCGAGCTCAAGGTCGCCACGCCCGGCGGGCGCGGCGCCGCCGCCACGGCCAAGACGGTCAACGTCGAAGTGCGCGCCAAGCGCACCTACGTCAAGCGCAGCGTGATCGCCGAGGAAGCCAGCGCCGAGCCCGAGCGCGAGGATGCCGTGCGCAAGCTGCAGGAATCGCAGCAGCAGCGCGAGCAGGAAGAGCGCGAGCGCATCGAGGCCGAACAGCGTCGGCAGGCGGAAGCGCAGCAGCGTGCCCTGGACGATCAGCAGCGCAAGGCCGAACAGGAGCAGCGCGAGGCGGAAGCCGCTGCTCCCGAGGTCGAGCCTGTCACGTCCGGAAAGGTCGAGGCGGCAGCCGAGCCGGAATCCGCCCCCGAGGCGCCGTCCGCGGTGGCTGCGGCCGACGATGCGTCGGCCGTGCAGCGCATCGATCAGCGCGAGCTGGGCATGATCCTGCCGCGCATCCACGAGCCGCGCAAACGCGAAAAGCTGGTCAAGCCGGCCGCGGCACCTGCCGCGCCGGCCGCTGCCGCGGCAACGCCAGCCCGTGCCACGACGGCAGCAACGCCGGCGACGGCGGCCAGCGATGCCGCCCGCGGCAAACCCAAGCACTCGCGCGAGCGCGCCGAACTGCCTGGCAACAAGGAAGATCGCGAGGCGGGCAAGCGTTTTGCCGGTGGCCAGATGCATCTGAGCGAAGCCGACCGTGCCCGCCGTTCTTCCTCCAGCGGCAAGCGTGGCAAGCCTGGCCGCAGCGGCGGCCGCGAGATGTCGCGCAGCAGCGCGCCGAGCGGTCCGCACGGGTTCTCGCGTCCCACCGCACCGGTGGTGCGCGAAGTGGTCATCAGTGACAGCAACGTCGTCGCCGACCTGGCCCAGAAGATGGCGGTCAAGGGTTCCGAGGTGGTCAAGGCGCTGTTCAAGATGGGCGTGATGGCGACCATCAACCAGACCGTAGACCACGACACCGCCGTGCTGGTGGTCGAGGAGCTCGGCCACACGCCGGTCGCCGACAACCAGAACAACGCCGAGGAAACGCTGGCGGCGCACACCCAGAACGTCGAACTGGAAGGCGAGAAGATCACGCGCCCGCCGGTGGTCACGATCATGGGCCACGTCGACCACGGCAAGACCTCGCTGCTCGATTACATCCGCCGCACCAAGGTTGCCTCCGGCGAAGCCGGCGGCATCACCCAGCACATCGGCGCGTACCACGTGGAAACGTCGAAGGGCGTGATCACCTTCCTGGACACCCCCGGCCACGCGGCGTTCACCTCGATGCGTGCCCGTGGCGCGCAGTCGACCGACATCGTGATCCTGGTGGTGGCGGCCGATGACGGCGTGATGCCACAGACGGTGGAAGCGGTGAAGCATGCGCGCGCCGCCAAGGTGCCGCTGATCGTCGCGGTCAACAAGATGGACAAGGACGGCGCCAACCCCGACAACGTCAAGCAGGGCCTGGTGCAGTACGAAGTGGTGCCGGAAGACTGGGGCGGCGACGTCCAGTTCATCCCGGTGTCGGCCAAGACCGGTGCCGGCGTCGAGGATCTGCTCGATGCGATCTCGGTGCAGGCCGAGGTGATGGAATTGAAGGCCGTTGCCGATGGCCGCGCCTCCGGCGTGGTGATCGAGTCCAGCCTGGACCGCGGTCGTGGTCCGGTGGCGACCGTGCTGGTGCAGCAGGGCACGTTGCGCAAGGGCGACTTCGTGGTCTGCGGCGTCGAATACGGCCGCATGCGCGCGCTGATCGACGAAACCGGCAAGCAGGTGACCGAAGCCGGTCCGTCGATTCCGGTGCAGGTGCTGGGTCTGTCCGGCGTGCCGGAGACCGGTGACGATTTCGTCGCCGTCGAGGACGAGCGTCTGGCCCGCGAGGTCGCCGAGGAGCGTCAGCAGAAGCGCCGCGAGACGCGCATGGTCAGCAAGAGCAATCGGCTCGAGGACATCATCGCCAAGATGGGCCAGGGCGTGGAGCAGCAGACGCTCAACATCCTGGTCAAGGGCGACGTGCAGGGCTCGGTCGAAGCCTTGCGCGAGTCGCTGACCCAGATCGGCAACGATCGGGTGCGGGTCAACGTGGTGGCCTCCGGCGTGGGCGGCATCACCGAGTCCGACGCCACCCTGGCGGCCGCGTCCAAGGCGTTGATCATCGGTTTCAACGTCCGCGCCGACGCGTCGGCGCGCAAGGTGATCGAGACCAGCGGCCTGGACGTGCGCTACTTCTCGATCATCTACGACGTGATCGACCAGGTGACCCAGGCAGCCACCGGCCTGCTCGGCATGGAAGTGCGCGAGGACATCATCGGCACCGCCGAAGTCCGTGACGTGTTCCGCAGCTCCAAGTTCGGCGCGGTGGCCGGTTGCATGGTCACCGAAGGCACGGTCAAGCGCAGCAAGCCGATCCGCGTGCTGCGCGACAACGTGGTGATCTTCGAGGGCGAGCTGGAATCGCTGCGCCGCTTCAAGGAACTGGTCGACGAAGTGCGCAACGGCATGGAGTGCGGCATCGCCGTCAAGCAGTACAACGACGTCAAGCCGGGCGACCAGATCGAGTGCTTCGAGCGCACCGAGGTGGCACGCACGCTGTAAAGGCGAGGAGTGGGGGAAGAGGAGTGAGGAGTGAGAGAAAAACTCGGCTCCCATGCTCTTCTCTCGCTTCTCACTCCTCTCGACTCACTACTGGTTTTTCAAATGCCCTCCCGCGACTTCAAACGTACTGACCGCATCGGCGCCGAATTGCGTCGCGAGCTGGGCTTGCTGGTGCACGCGGCCGTGCGCGATCACGGCTTGCCGTCGGTCAGCGTGTCGGACGTGGAAATCACCCGTGACCTGGACTGGGCGACGGTGTGGGTCACCGCGATGCTGCCCGAGCAGGGTCTTCCGGCGGTGAAGGCGCTCAATGCCATCAGCCATGAGATCCGTCATTCGCTGGCACACAGCGGCATGCGCATGCGCCGGGTGCCGGAGCTGAAGTTCAAGTACGACGATTCGGTCGACAAGGGCGAGCGGATCGAGTCGCTGCTGCGCGAGCAGGCCCGCACCATCGCGCCGCCGGACAGCGACGCCAAGGACTGAGCGGTTGCAAGGATCGTCGCTGAATCCATGAGTCGCCAGTCCCGCATCCAGTTCCGTGACCTGCACGGGATCGTCCTGCTCGACAAGCCGCTGGGCCTGAGTTCCAACCAGGCGCTGCAGGCCGTGCGTCGCCTGCTGCGTGCGTCCAAGGGCGGTCACACCGGTGCGCTTGATCCGCTGGCCACCGGACTGTTGCCGCTGTGTTTCGGCGAGGCCACCAAGCTGGCTGGCAGCCTGCTCGGCGCGCGCAAGGCGTATCTGGCCGAATGCCGGCTGGGCATCACCACCGATACGGCTGACAGCGAAGGCGAGATCGTTCGCCAGTTGCCGGTGCCGCCGCTCGACGCTGCGGCGATCGAGACGGCGCTGGCCAGGCTTCGCGGCCGCATCCTGCAGGTGCCGCCGATGTATTCGGCGCTGAAGCACGACGGCGAGCGGCTTTACGCCAAGGCGCGCCGGGGCGAGGTGGTCGACGTGCCTGCGCGCGAAGTGGACGTGCACCGCCTGGAATTGCTCGAGCGTGACGGGGAAACCCTGCGCCTGCTGGTGGAATGCGGTTCGGGCACCTATGTCCGCTCGCTGGCGGTCGATCTGGGCGAGGATCTCGGCTGCGGCGCCCACCTGACCGCATTGCGGCGGATCTGGGTCGAGCCGTTCCGCGAGCCGCAGATGGTGACCCTGGCGCAGCTCGAGCAGGCCGCGGAGCAGGGTGACGAAGCACTGCTGGCATGGCTGCTGCCGGTATCGGCGGGCCTGTCGGATCTGCCGGTCCTGCACCTGGACGAAGCGCAGAGCATGGCGATTTCACGCGGTCAGCAGATCAGCCTGCCGGGGTTGCCGGTAGCCGGCCGCTGCGCGGCCTACGCCAGCGACGGCGCGCTGCTGGCGCTGCTGGAGAGCGATGCGGAAGGACGTGCCCGCGTCATTCGCGGCTTCAACCTGCCGCCGGACTGACCGATTTGCCCGCAAAACGCCTTGCGCACTTGTTGTAACAGCACTCCCATCAGTAGAATAGACAAGTTATTTCAACGCTTTCACTCAACTAGGCGAAGCTTGCGCTTGCGTCATCGCCGATGATGCAAGCGCAAGCTTCGCATCGCCTTATCAAGGAAACGTACTCCATGTCCCTTACCGCAGAACAGACCGGCAAGATCATCGCTGATTTCGGCCGCGTGCCGAACGACACCGGTTCGACCGAAGTCCAGGTGGCGCTGTTGTCCGCCCGCATCGACCACCTCACCGGCCACTTCAAGGAACACAAGCAGGATCACCACTCCCGCCGGGGCCTGCTGAAGCTGGTCAATCAGCGCAAGCGCCTGCTCAGCTATCTGAAGGATCGCGATCTTGCGCGCTATCAGACCCTGATCGAACGCCTCGGCCTGCGCCGGTAATTTCGTGCGTTCCTCCGTGAACGCAAAGATCAAGAGGCGCCCATCCGTGGGCGCACTTCTCAATCAGATCAGGAATTAAGCACGTGGCAAAAGTAACCAAGTCATTCCAGTACGGTAATCACGAAGTCACACTGGAGACGGGCGAAATTGCCCGCCAGGCGTCCGGTGCGGTCATGGCCAGCATGGGCGGCACCGTGGTGCTGGTCACCGCTGTCGCTGCGACCAAGCAGAAGGAAGGCCAGGATTTCTTCCCGCTCACCGTCGACTACGTCGAGAAGTTCTATTCCGCCGGCCGCATCCCCGGCGGCTTCTTCAAGCGCGAAGGCCGTCCGACCGAGAAGGAGACGCTGACCTCGCGCCTGATCGATCGCCCGGTGCGCCCGCTGTTCCCGGAAGACTTCAAGAACGAAGTGCAGGTCATCGCCCAGGTCGTCTCGCTGAACCCGGAAGTGGACGGTGACATCGTGGCCCTGCTCGGCGCCTCCGCCGCGCTGAGCCTGGCCGGCATCCCGTTCAAGGGCCCGATCGGCGCTGCCCGCGTCGGTTATGCCAACGGCAAGTACCTGCTGAACCCGTCGCAGACCGAACTGAAGACCTCCCAGCTGGACCTGGTCGTCGCCGGTACCGCCGGCGCCGTGCTGATGGTGGAATCCGAAGCGCAGCTGCTGTCCGAGGACGTGATGCTCGGCGCGGTGATGTTCGGTCACCAGCAGATGCAGACCGCGATCCGCGCGATCGCCGAACTGGCCACCGAGGCCGGCAAGCCGTCGTGGGACTGGAAGGCTCCGGCCCGCAACGAGTCGCTGGTTGCCGCCGTCAAGGGCGCGGTCGGCGATCAGCTGGCTGCAGCGTTCCAGGTGCGCGACAAGCTGGAGCGTCGCGACGCGATCTCCGCGATCAAGGCCGACGTGCTGGCTGGCCTCAAGGCGCAGGCCGAAGAGAACGGCTGGTCCACCGGCGCGATGGCCAAGGAATTCGAGGAACTCGAATACCACACCATGCGCGACAGCGTGCTGAAGACCAAGGTGCGCATCGACGGCCGCCAGCTGGACGACGTGCGCGCGATCACCGCCCGCGTCGGCGTGCTGCCCCGCACCCACGGTTCGGCGCTGTTCACCCGCGGCGAGACCCAGGCGCTGGTCGTCATCACGCTGGGCACCACGCGTGATGCGCAGATCATCGACGCGCCCGGCGGCGAGTCGAAGGACCCGTTCCTGTTCCACTACAACTTCCCTCCGTTCTCGGTGGGTGAAGCCGGTCGTTTCGGCGCGCCGAAGCGTCGCGAGATCGGTCATGGCCGCCTCGCCAAGCGTGGCGTGCAGGCGGTCAAGCCGAGCATCGAGGAATTCCCGTACGTGGTGCGCGTGGTCTCGGAAATCACCGAGTCCAACGGTTCCTCGTCGATGGCCTCGGTGTGCGGTTCCTCGCTGGCGATGATGGATGCCGGCGTGCCGCTGAAGGCACCGGTCGCCGGTATCGCCATGGGCCTGGTCAAGGAAGGCAACGACTTCGTCGTGCTGTCCGACATCCTGGGCGACGAGGATCACCTCGGCGACATGGACTTCAAGGTGGCCGGCAGTGCCGAAGGCATCTCCGCGCTGCAGATGGACATCAAGATCGACGGCATCACCGAAGAGATCATGAAGGTGGCGCTGGCCCAGGCCAAGCAGGGTCGCCTGCACATCCTCGGCGAAATGGGCAAGGCGCTGACCACCGCCCGCACCGAAATGAGCGAGTTCGCCCCGCGCCTGATCACCATCAAGATCCACCCGGACAAGATCCGCGAAGTGATCGGCAAGGGCGGCGCCACGATCCGCTCGATCACCGAAGAGACCGGCACCACGATCGACATCAGCGACGACGGCACCATCATCGTCGGCTCGGTCAATCGCGAGGCGGGCGAAGCGGCGAAGAAGCGCATCGAGCAGATCACCTCCGACGTCGAGCCGGGCCGCATCTACGAGGGCAAGGTCGCCAAGCTGATGGACTTCGGCGCGTTCGTGACGATCATGCCGGGCAAGGATGGTCTGGTCCACGTGTCGCAGATCTCCGACGAGCGCGTCGAGAAGGTCTCCGACAAGCTGAAGGAAGGCGACATCGTCAAGGTCAAGGTGCTGGAAGTCGACAAGCAGGGCCGCATCCGCCTGTCGATGAAGGCCGTGACGGAAGACGAGCGCGCAGCAAGCGTCTGAGTTTTCGCTTCGTCAGCAGTAACATGAAGAAGGCCCGGCTCACGCCGGGCCTTCTTCGTTGCGGGCCGATGATCCGCTGTCATGACCTTTTGCTAGGATGGCGAGAACCGTTGACGAGGACGCACCGATGGCCGATCCGGCGAATGATTTCATGAAGGACTATCAGGCGCTGGCGCAGCAGTCATGGGACTCCTGGACGAGGCAATTCCAGCAGCCATCCGCGGCCAACCCGTTTGCGCCCCCACCGTCGCAGGCGACGGGCACCGACACGTTGGAACGCACCCTGTCCGGCCTGAAAGGCTATTTCGACTGGATGCAGAATGCTGCCAGCGGAGGCGTGACTCAGCGGCCATCCAGTGACTGGCAGCAGCAATTGCAACAGATGTTCGGGACCGGCAACCCGCCCTTTGCGCAGGCCTTCGGTGGCATCGACAGTGCCGGTGCCGAGAGTTTTGCGCGGCAGTGGCAGTCCTGGTCGCAGGCGGCCCAACGCATGGGCCTGGGCGACATGCCGGGTGCGCATGGTCCGACGCCGGCATTCGGCCTCAATCGCGAACAGCAGATGCAGCAGCAGGAACTGGGCATGGCCTTGCTGGCGTCCTTGCAGGCGTCCGCCAGATACCAGGAGCTGATCCAGAAGGCCAACACGCAAGGCATGCAGCGCCTGCAGGAAAAGTTGACCGCACACGCCGCGCCGGGGCGCCAGGTCGATTCCCTGAAGGGCCTGTACGACTTGTGGGTGGACGCTTCCGAGGAGGCCTACGCCGACATCGCGCTTTCCGTGGAATTCCGCGACGCTTATGGCGAAATGGTCAACACGCAGATGCGCGTGCGCCAGTTGCAGCAGCGACAGACCGAGCAGATGTGCCAGCAGCTCGGCGTGCCGACTCGCAGCGAGGTGTCGAGCCTGGGCCAGCGATTGCAGGCCTTGCGCCGCGAGTTCCGTGCCAGCCAGGCTGGCGCTTCCGGCGGTCGTGCCGACGAGCTCGTCGCCTTGCGCCGCGAAGTGGCTGCATTGAAGCGTCAGCTGGGTGATCGCCCGGCCACGAAGCCCGCGGCGGGAAAGACGGCTGCGGCGAAACCGTCGGCCGCCGTGAAGAACTCTGCAGCGACGAAGAAGCCAGCGGCAAAGGGCACGCGCAAGCCTGCCACCACGTCCACGGCCAGCGCGCGCAAGCGCAAGTAAGGGAGCGTTGTCATGCAGAGTCCATTGCACATCGATCCGACCAAGGCATTGGCCGACATGTCGGCGTTCCAGCGCAAGCTGGCGGCAGGCATGGCCAACCTGCGCAACATGCGCGAACCCGAATACGCGAATACGCCGCGCGAGCTGGTCTACAGCGAGGACAAGCTCAAGGTCTGGCACTTCACCGGCCACGGCAAGGCCACCTCGAAGACTCCACTGTTGATCGTCTACGCCCTGGTCAACACGGTCTGGATGACGGACTTGCAGGCTGACCGCTCGATGGTGCGCAACCTGCTGGAGCAGGGCGAGGACGTCTACCTGATCGACTGGGGTTATCCCGACGGTGCCGACCGCTGGCTGACCCTGGACGACTACATCAACGGCTACCTCGATCGTTGCGTCGACGCGGTGCGTGCGCGCCACGATCTGGACGCGATCAACCTGCTCGGCATCTGCCAGGGCGGCGCGTTCTCGCTGTGCTACACCGCGCTGCACCCGGACAAGGTGAAGAACCTGATCACCATGGTCACGCCGGTGGACTTCCACACGCCGGACAACATGCTGTCCAGCTGGTGCCGCAGCATGGACGTGGACCTGTTCGTCGACACCATGGGCAACATCCCCGCGGGCCTGATGAACTACGTTTACCTCACCCTGAAGCCGGTGCGGCTGAACCAGCAGAAGTACATCGGCATGGTCGACGTCCTCGACAACCCGAACGAGCTGGAGAACTTCCTGCGCATGGAGCGCTGGATCTTCGATTCGCCGGACCAGGCCGGGGAGGCGTTCCGCCAGTTCATCAAGGATTTCTACCAGGGCAACAAGCTGGTCAAGGGCACGCTGGAGATCGGCGGTAAACCCGTAGATCTTGGCATGGTGACGCAGCCGGTGCTGAACATCTTCGCCGAGCAGGATCACCTGGTGCCGCCGGATGCCTCGCGTGCATTGGGCAGGCATGTCGGCACCACCGACTACACCCAGCTCGCGTTCAAGGGTGGCCACATCGGCATCTACGTTTCCGGCCGTGCCCAGCGCGAGGTACCGCCGGCGATCCACCACTGGCTGGCGGAGCGCTCCCGCTGAATTCAGTGCGATAGAGATGGAGGCAGTTTGCCGCTTGTCGCGGGATGGCATGCAGCACCGATCTCATGGGCGATGGCCAGTTCCGCGTTGAAGAGCGATTCCTTTCTTCGCAGGAATCACGAAACCAAGGAACTGGCACAGCTGCCCATCGCTCCACCATCGTCATTCCTGCGAAGGCAGGAACCGCATTTCCGTACGAGGCATCGCCATCGACGGGCGACCCATGGTCGGGCACGCCGGCGGCCACGCTTCGGCACCATCCGGCTGCCAGACATAGAACTCGCCGGAGCGTGGCCCCTTGGTATCGCGCGCGAACAGCAGGGATTTTCCGCTCGGCGAAAATGCCGCGCCGATTTCGCTGCCATTGACGTTCACCGCCGGCCCGAGGCTGCGGCGCTCGCTCCAGCCATCCTGCCGGCGCTCGCTCTGGTACAGGCCGCCATCGGCCATCACGATCAGCCGCCGGCCGTCCGGTGAAGGCAGCGGTTCGTACTCATCGCCCGGCGTATTGATCGCCTTGCCCAGGTTCTCCACCCGCCAGTGGCCCGAGTTGTCTTCGCGGGCACGCCAGATGTCGGTCTTGCCGAAGCCGCCCGGGCGATCGGAACCGAAATACAGCCAGCCGTCTGGCGCCGGGCGCGGGAACCACTCCTGGCCGCGCGAATTGACCGGCGGTGGCAATCGTCGAGGCTCGCCCCAGCCACCCCCATCGCGGCGGTCGACCTCCCAGATGTCGAGGTCCTGGTGTTTCTGGCCGTCCGTCGAACGAGTGGAGATGAAGTACAGGTGCTTCCCGTCCGAGGTGATGAATGGATCGGCCTCCACGCCGTCGCCTGCGAAGCTGGCATCGGCAGGCGTGCCCCAGCCGTCGGCGTTGCAGTGGCTGACCATGATTCGCCAGCCGCGGAAACTCGGCGAGCTGCGCACGAAGTAGAAGTCGCCATGTCCCGGATCGAAGGCGCCGTGCGACTCGAACAACTCCGACGAGATGCGTGGTGGCGCCCACGGTGCGGTGGCCGGTGCCGCGTTCGCACACAGGATCGTGCTTGCGCCGAGCAGGCCAAGGGCGAGCGAAAGATGCCAGCCGGTTGCGCGCTTCGGGTGACGATTGCCGTTCGTCATGCGTGTACTCCCTCGTGTCGTCGGTACGACTATAAGACGGCGGCGGATCGGCCGGGCCCGCCCGGGCGCATGCTACGCTTTCCTTTTCCTTGCATGCGGTCCGAGAGCAATGACGATTTCGCCGACGCCAACCCGCGAACACGATTCCATCCGTGCCGTGCAGTGGCAGGGCGATCATTTGCGCCTGCTCGATCAGCGCCTGCTGCCGGCCGAAGAGCACTGGATCGATTGCCGCGATGCGGAGCAGGTCACCCAGGCGATCCGCGATCTGGTGGTGCGCGGAGCGCCGGCCATCGGCATTGCTGCGGCCTGGGGCGTGGCGATGGCTGCGCTGCAGGGCGCGACGCTGGAGCCGGTATTGGCGACCTTGCGTGCCGCCCGCCCCACGGCGGTGAACCTGATGTGGGCACTGGATCGGATGAAGAAGCGCATCGCCGCCGGTGCCGATGCCGACGCACTGGTGCGCGAGGCGCAGGCGATCCAGGATGAAGACCTGGCCGCCAATCGGCACATGGGCGAGCTGGGGGCATCGCTGATCACGGCTGGTTCGGGTGTGTTGACACATTGCAACACCGGCTCGCTAGCCACCGCCGGTTACGGCACGGCGCTGGGCGTGATCCGCGCCGGCGTCGCGGCGGGGCGGATCGCGCGGGTCTATGCCGGCGAAACCCGGCCATGGCAGCAAGGTGCCAGGTTGACCATGTGGGAACTGATGCGCGACGGCGTCCCGGCCCAGCTGATCGCCGATTCCGCCGCCGCCCACCTGATGAAGTCCGGTGCGGTGCAATGGGTGATCGTGGGTGCCGACCGGATCGCCGCCAACGGCGACACCGCGAACAAGATCGGTACCTACCAGCTGGCCATCGCCGCGAAGTACCACGGCGTGAAGTTCATGGTGGTGGCGCCGTCCTCCACGGTCGACATGGCCACGGGCACGGGCGAGGAAATCGAGATCGAACTGCGTGATGCGGCCGAGTTGCTGAGCACCGCCGGCCGCCGCACGGTGGTCGAGGGCGCACAGGCGTGGAATCCGGTATTCGATGTGGCGCCCGCCGAACTCATCGACGCGATCGTCACCGAGCGCGGCGTGATCGAGCGGCCGAACAGCCTCGCCATGCAGGCGATGTTCGGCTGAAAACTGCCTGGCCGGGTACTTTCCGGGAGGCCCCTGGCCACCTTCTGCCGGACCCGCGTGGCCGCTTGCACGCACCTGTCGCAGCGGCTTCGGCGGCCTTGCTGCTGATCAATATGTAAGCAGTCTGCGGAGCGCTTTGCACAAGCTGTGAAGCTCGGCTGCAAGTTATTGATTTTGAAAGGCTAAATCCTGTCGTTTTAGGGCTGCTTGTGCTAAAATCGACGGGTTGATTTCGGGTCGCTTGCGCATGCGCCGGAGGCGCGGCACCAGCGTCCTTTTTTTGTCATCAAGGAAGCCGATTCATGGCAGAACTCGCCAAAGAAATCATTCGCGTCAACATCGAAGACGAGATGCGCCAGAGCTACCTCGATTACGCCATGAGCGTGATCGTGGGGCGCGCTCTTCCCGATGTGCGCGATGGTCTGAAACCCGTGCATCGCCGCGTGCTGTTCGCGATGAGCGAGCTGGGCAACGTGTGGAACAAGCCGTACAAGAAATCGGCGCGCGTGGTCGGTGACGTGATCGGTAAGTACCATCCGCATGGCGACCAGTCGGTTTACGACGCGATCGTGCGCATGGCGCAACCGTTCTCGCTGCGCTACATGCTGGTCGACGGCCAGGGCAACTTCGGCTCGGTCGACGGCGACAACGCCGCGGCGATGCGATACACCGAAGTGCGCATGTCGCGGCTCACCCACGAGCTGCTGGCCGACATCGACAAGGACACCGTCGACTTCGGGCCGAACTACGACGAGAGCGAGCACGAGCCGCTGGTGCTGCCGTCGCGCGTGCCGACCCTGCTGGTGAACGGTTCGGCCGGCATCGCGGTCGGCATGGCCACCAACATCCCGCCGCACAATCTCAACGAAGTCATTGCCGCGACGATCGCGCTGATCGATGAGCCGGCGCTGTCGATCGACCAGCTGATGCATTACGTGCCGGGTCCGGATTTTCCGACCAGCGGCATCATCAACGGCTCGTCCGGCATCATCGAGGCCTACCGCACCGGCCGCGGCCGCATCCTGGTGCGGGCCAGGGCAGAGATCGAAACCGAGGCCAACGGCCGCGAGACGATCATCATCCACGAGCTGCCCTACCAGGTGAACAAGGCGCGGCTGATCGAGAAGATCGCCGAGCTGGTCAAGGAAAAGAAGCTCGAAGGCATCAGCGAGCTGCGCGACGAGTCCGACAAGGACGGCATGCGCGTCGTCATCGAGATCCGCAAGGACGCGATGGGTGACGTGGTGCTGAACAACCTGTTCCAGCAGACCCAGCTGCAGGTCACCTTCGGCATCAACATGGTGGCCCTGCTGGACGGTCAGCCGAAGCTGCTGAACCTCAAGGACATCCTCGAGGCGTTCATCCGCCACCGTCGCGAAGTGGTCACCCGCCGCACCATTTTCGAGCTGCGCAAGGCACGCGCCCGCGCGCACATCCTCGAAGGCCTTACCGTGGCGCTGGCCAACATCGACGAGATGATCGAACTGATCAAGACCTCGTCGTCGCCGGCCGAAGCACGCGAGCGCATGCTGGCACGCAAGTGGCAGCCGGGCATGGTCGGCGCCTTGCTCTCCGCCGCCGGCGCCGATGCGTCGCGACCGGAGGACATGGACCTGCGCGAAGGCCTGAAGGCCGACGGTTACCAGCTGTCCGAAATCCAGGCCCAGGAAATCCTGGCGATGCGCCTGCATCGCCTGACCGGCCTGGAGCAGGAAAAACTTTCCGACGAATACCGCCAGATCCTCGAGGCGATCCGCGCCCTGATCGAGATTCTGGAAAACCCCGATCGCCTGCTCGAGGTGATCCGCGAGGAACTCGAGGCGATCAAGGCCGAGTTCGGCGATGCCCGTCGCACCGAGATCCAGCATTCGCAGGAAGATCTCAACGTGCTCGACCTGATCGCGCCGGAAGACGTCGTGGTCACGCTGTCGCATACCGGCTACATCAAGCGTCAGCCGGCCAGCACCTACCGCGCGCAGAAACGCGGCGGCAAGGGGCGTTCGGCTTCCGCGCTGAAGGACGAGGATTTCGTCGAGCAGCTGTGGGTGGTCAACACGCACGACACCTTGCTGGCCTTCACCAGCACCGGTCGGGTCTACTGGCAGAAGGTCTACCAGATTCCCGAGTCGGGCCCGGGTGCGCGCGGCAAGCCGATCATCAACCTGCTGCCGCTGGGCGAGGGCGAGAAGGTGCAGGCAGTGCTGCCGATCCGCGAGTATGCGGAAGATCGTTTCGTGTTCTTCGCCACCAGGCACGGCACGGTGAAGAAGACCCCGCTGTCCGAGTTCGCCTTCCAGCTGCAGAAGGGCAAGCTGGCGATCAAGCTGCATGACGACGACGCCCTGGTCAATGTGGAACTGACCGACGGCAACAGCGACATCCTGCTGTTCGCCTCCAACGGCAAGGTCAATCGTTTCGACGAGAACACCGTGCGCTCGATGGGCCGCACCGCTTCCGGCGTGCGTGGCATGAAGCTGGTCGGTGGCGCCGAGGTGGTGTCGCTGATCGTGGCGGCCGAAGGCGACATCCTCACCGCCACCGCGCGCGGCTACGGCAAGCGCACCGAACTGGCCGAGTTCACCAAGAAGGGCCGTGGCACCCAGGGCGTGATCGGCATCCAGTGCTCCGAGCGCAACGGTGCGCTGGTGGGCGCGGTGCAGGTCACCGAGGCGCAAGAGCTGATGCTGATCTCCGACCAGGGCACGCTGGTGCGTACCCGCGTGGCGGAAGTCTCGCAGCTCGGTCGCAATACCCAGGGCGTCACCCTGATCAAGCTGCCGGCCGACGAAACCCTGGTCAGCGTGATGCGGCTGGATGCGGAAGAGGACAACGGCGAGGATGCCGAAGTCGTCGGCGCAGACGTGCCCGGTGGTGGCGACGATGCGGCGACCGAGCCGGCGGCCGGCGAAGAGTAGGCCGCCCTCTTGGCGAAACGAAAAACCCCGGCGTCGCCGGGGTTTTTTTTGAATCCGTGGCGGGCGTGGCGGATTCAGCGCAGGCTGTCGACCGCCGCCAGCATCGCCTCGGCGCTGGAAACGCGCAGTTCACCGGGTGCCTCCACCTGCACCAGGCGCGCCACCCCATCCTCCGCATACAGCGCAAAACGACGCGTGCGCAGGCCCATGCCGAAGGCTGTGCCATCCAGCTCCAGCCCCAGGGCGCGGGTGAAACTGGCGTTGCCGTCGGCGAGCATCAACAGGCCGGCCGGAACCTGCTGCGAGGCGGCCCAGGCCTGCATCACGTAGCCATCGTTCACCGCCAGGCACATCACGTCGATGCCACGCTGCCGGAACTCGGCAAAATGCGCCGAGTAGCCAGGCAGGTGCCGGTTCGAGCAGGTCGGGGTGAACGCGCCGGGTACGCCGAACAGCAGCACCTTGCGTCCAGCGAACAGGGCGGCGGTCTGCGCTGGCTGGATGTCGCCGTCGATGCACTGGACGGCAGTGTCGGGAATCGTGTCGCCGGGCTGGATGCTCATGCGGGTCTCGGGTCGGGGAGGGGATCGCGCCATGCTAAACGTGCCGCGGCGGGCTGTCGCCTTGAATCGTCCGCGGCCGCACCTATTTTCTGTCTCAGGCGGTAATCGACCGCAAACCAATGCAAGGAGACAAACAATGAACCTGGGTCGTCATGGCATCTGGAACGCGGGCAACGGCCTGCCCGAAGAGATCCGTCAGGCGTTCGACCGCTTCCTGCAACCGGAAGACGGCGATGCCTCCAACGTGGTCACCAGCCAGTGGGCGCCACGCGTCGACATTCGCGAGGACGAGCAGCGCTTCGTGATCCTGGCCGACATCCCTGGCGTGGACCCGGCGCAGATCGAGGTGAGCATGGACAAGGGCATCCTCACCATCAAGGGCGAGCGTGATGCCGTCGCCGCGGAAAAGGACGGCAAGTTCACCCGGGTCGAACGTGCGCGTGGCGCCTTCCATCGCCGCTTCGCCCTGCCGGACAGCGCCGATGCCGAGGGTGTGACGGCGACAGGCAAGTTCGGCGTGCTGGAGATCGTGATACCGAAGAAGGCGCAGGCGACGCCGCGGCGCATTACCATCAACGTGAACCACTGAGGATCGGGTGGCTGATCCCGCGGCGGCGTCGACCCGCCGCGGGTTTTGCGTGAGTCGGGGAGCGGTGAGTGGAATTCAAAGACTATTACGAGATCCTGGGTGTGAAGCCCGATGCCAGCGAGGCCGAGATCAAGTCGGCCTATCGCAAGCTCGCGCGCAAGTACCACCCTGACAAGAACAAGGAAGCCGGCGCCGAGGAGAAGTTCAAGGCGGTCAACGAGGCCAACGAGGTACTCAAGGATGCCGAGAAGCGGCGTTCCTACGACCAGTTGCGCGCCGGCGGCTACCGGCAGGGCGAGCAGTTCAGGCCGCCGCCCGGCTGGCAGGGCCAGCACGGCTTCGGTGGCGGTGACGATAGTGACTTCAGCGACTTCTTCGAGAGCCTGTTCGGGCGCGGCGGTGCCGCGGGTGGTGGCCACCGCGGCCAGCCGCGTCCGCGTCGCGGCCAGGATGTGCAGGCTTCGGTGCAGATCGACCTGCAGACGGCGTTCGATGGCGGTCGCACGCGGCTGGCGATGCACGATCCGGCCGGTGGCGAGCGCGTGCTGGAAGTGAAGATTCCCGCGGGCATCCAGCCCGGCCAGGTGATCCGCCTGTCCGGCCAGGGCCAGCCCGGCATGGCCGGTGGGCCGAACGGCGACCTGTTGCTGGAAGTGGGTATCCGTGACGACGCGCGTTTCCGCCTGGACGGCCGCAACGTGGTGCACGTGCTGCCGATCACGCCGTGGGAGGCGGCACTGGGCGCGGCCGTGCCGGTGCCGACCCTGGCCGGAACGGTCGACCTGCGCATCCCGGCGGGTTCGCAATCGGGGCGCAAGCTGCGGCTGAAGGGCCGTGGCATGCCGGGTGCCCATCCCGGCGACCAGCTGGTGGAGCTGTCCATCCGCACGCCACCGGCGGACACCGACGAGCAGCGCGCCGCCTACGATGCGCTGCAGGCGGCGTTCGGCGATTTCACCCCGCGGTAACGTTTGACAGGTGCGCAGACAGAAAAACGGCGCCCTGAGGGCGCCGTTTCTCGTTGTTTCCGGTGATTGCTCAGCCCGGCAGGAATTCTTCCAAGGCCTTGACCAGCTCTTCCTCACGGATCGGCTTGGTCACATAGGCCTTGGCACCCTGGCGCATGCCCCAGACCTTGTCGGTTTCCTGATCCTTGGTGGTGACCAGGATGATCGGGATGTGCGCCGTGTCGGCGTTCTTGCTGATCGTGCGGGTCGCCTGGAAGCCGTTGAGGTTGGGCATGACCACGTCCATCAGGATCAGGTCCGGCTTTTCGGCCTTGGCCACTTCCACGCCGGCGGCACCGTCTTCGGCGGAAAGGGTTTCATGCCCGAGTTTTTCGACGATGCGCTTGATGCCAAGCAGCTGTGAAGGGGAGTCGTCGACGATCAGGATGCGTGCCATAGAAAAATAATCCCCTGCGAGTTTCGTTGATTCTAAGCCGTGGTGATGGTACTTCCAAGCGCAGTTTCTTCAAACCGTGCTGTCGATGCGCACCAGGGTACGTC
Source organism: Rhodanobacter sp. Root179 (assembly GCF_001428465.1). Classification (NCBI taxonomy): domain Bacteria; kingdom Pseudomonadati; phylum Pseudomonadota; class Gammaproteobacteria; order Lysobacterales; family Rhodanobacteraceae; genus Rhodanobacter; species Rhodanobacter sp. Root179. The sequence goes on from NZ_LMHR01000088.1 coordinate 281,061, forward strand.
CGAAGGATTCGCCTGCGAGCATACGCGCAAACACGCCCGGCAGCTCGTCCAGCCCTGCTTCGAGGGTGACGATGCGTTCCAGCTGCCGGGGTTTCCAGTCGCTGGCCAGATGCTGCCAGACGCTGTCGCGCAGGTCGCGGGCGGTGCCCGCCGAGGCGATCCCGAGCAGGCTGGCGCCGCGGATGATGAACGGCATGACGGTGCTGTCGAAGGCGATGCCGCCGGCGTTGCCGCAGATCGCCACGTTGCCGTACGGGCTGATCAGGGGCAGCAGGCCGCCCAGCATCGCGCCGCCGACGTTGTCCAGCGCGCCGCCGAAGCGGGCGGAGTCCATCGGCTTGCCGCTGAAGGCGAGCTGGTGGCGATCGACGCATTCGCGGGCACCGAGCGCGCGCAGCGCATCGAAGTGTTCCGCCTTGCCGCTGATCGCGTGCACTTCGTAGCCGGCACGGCTGAAGATATCGATCGCCAGCTGGCCCACGCCGCCGCTGGCGCCGGTCACCGCGATCGGGCCCAGAGCCGGCGTCTGCCGGTTGTCCTGCATGCGCAACAGCGCGAGCGCCGCGGTGAAGCCGGCGGTGCCGATGATCATGCTTTCGCGCACGCTCAGCGCGGCAGGCAGCGGAATCGTCCAGCGCGCGTCGAGCCGGGCATATTCGCCATAACCGCCGTCGCGTGTCTCGGACAGGCCGCTGCCGGTGCACAACACGGCGTCGCCCTCCCTGAACGCGGGGTCGGTGGAGGCTACCACCCGACCGGCCACGTCGATCCCGCCGTTCAGCGGATAACTGCGCAGGATGCGTCCCTTGCCGGTGCCGGCCAGGGCGTCCTTGTAGTTCACCGACGAGTAGGCGACCTTGATCAGGACTTCACCCGGGGACAGCGCGTCGGGTGTCATGTTCTCGATGCCGGCGCGATGGCCGGCGTCGTCGTGGTAGATGCGGAAAGCGCGGAAACTGTTCATGGCGGTGCCTCCGGTCAGGCGTCGACGCTGCGGGTGTCGATCCACTTCGGCACGTAGCTGCCCTGGTAAGCGGCCATCCAGTCGAACAGCTCCGCCATGCTGTCGCCGAACCAGATGCCATCGCGCTGTTCGGCCCGCACGAAGTTTTCCTGGACCATGTGCTGCATCATCTGGCGCAGGTCGCGATAGTAGCCACGCACGTCGAGGAAGGCGCAAGGGTACCGATGCAGGCCGAGTTGGGCCCAGGTCAGCATCTCGAACATCTCGTCCATGGTGCCAAAGCCGCCGGGCAGGGCGACGAAGGCATCGGACAACTCGTACATGCGCGTCTTGCGCTGATGCATGGTCTCGACCACCACCAGCTCGCTGAGCCCCGGATGGGCCACTTCCAGCTCCACCAGCTGGCGCGGAATCACCCCGATCACCTTGCCGCCACCGGCGAGCACGGCATCGGCCACCACGCCCATCAGGCCGACGTTGCCGCCGCCGTAGACCAGGGCGATGCCGCGGCGTGCCATTTCGGTGCCGAAGGCATGGGCCTGTTCGGCGTACTCGGGATGTCTGCCGGAGCTGGAGCCGCAGTAGACGCAGAGGGCGGTGGGTTGGGACATGTAGAGGGACTCGTCTTCTTTCTCGTCATTCCGGCGCTGAAGGTTCCGGAAATTCAAACGACGCGGCCCGCCCATGTCGCCACGAGCGGGCCGCTTTGTCGTCGTGCCGGGCGATCAATTGCCCTTGTGGATGGCGCGCTTGTCGACCGACAGGGCGGCTTCGTGCACGGCTTCGGACAGCGTCGGATGCGCATGGACGATGCGCGCCAGGTCTTCGGACGAGCCCTTGAATTCCATTGCCACCACGCACTCGGCGATCAGTTCGGAGACGCCCGGGCCGACCATGTGCACGCCCAGGATGCGGTCGGTTTCGGCGTGGGCGATCATCTTCACCTGGCCAATGGCCTCGTTCATCGCCACGGCGCGGCCGATGGCGGCGAACGGGAAGCTGCCAACCTTGTACGGCACGCCGGCGTCCTTCAGTTCCTTCTCGGTCTTGCCGGCCCAGGCCACTTCCGGCTCGGTGTAGATCACGAACGGGATGGTGTCGTAGTTGACGTGGCCGGCCTTGCCGGCGATCCACTCGGCCACCGCCACGCCTTCCTCGGAGCCCTTGTGCGCCAGCATCGGGCCGCGTACCGCGTCGCCGATCGCCCACACGCCGTCCACGCCGGTGTGGCAGTGTTCGTCGACAAGAATGCGGCCGCGCTCGTCCAGCTTCACGCCGGCGTCGTCGGCCAGCAGGTTCTGCGTGTAGGCGCGGCGGCCGACGGCCACCAGCAGCTTGTCGACGACGAGCTGCTGCTCGCCGCTCTTGTCGGTGTAGGTGAGATGCACGCCGTCCTTCTTCACCTCGGCCTTGTTGAGCTTGGCGTCGAGCTTGATGTCCAGGCCCTGCTTGGCGAACTCCTTGGCGGCAACCTTGGCGATGTCGGCGTCGGCCACCGAAAGGAAATCGGGCAGCGCTTCGATGATGGTCACTTCCGCGCCCATGCGGCGCCACACGCTGCCCAGCTCCAGGCCGATCACGCCGGCGCCGATCACGCCCAGGCGCTTCGGTACCTCCGTGAAGTCCAGCGCACCGGCATTGTCGACGATCGCCTTGCCGTCGAACTTGGCGAACGGCAGCTCGATCGGAATGGAACCGGAGGCCAGGATCACGTTGGTCGCGCTGATCGTCTGCTTGCTGCCGTCGGCGGCGGTGATCTCGACCGAGTTGCCCTTCAACAGCTTGCCGGTACCGAAGAACGGGGTGACCTTGTTCGCCTTGAACAGCTGAGCGATGCCACCGGTGAACTGCTTGACGATCTTGTCCTTGCGGCCGATGAACGTGCCCATGTCGACCTTGGCATCGCCCACGCTGATGCCGTGCACCGGCAGGTTGTGCGCGATGTTCCAGAACTGGCGCGAGGAATCGAGCAGCGCCTTGGACGGGATGCAGCCCACGTTGAGGCAGGTGCCGCCCAGCGCGGGTTTGCCGTCCTTGCCGGTGAACGCGTCGACGCAGGCCGTCTTCAGGCCCAGCTGCGCGGCGCGGATCGCGGCCACGTAGCCGGCCGGGCCGGCGCCAATGACGATGACATCGAATTTTTCGCTCATTTTATTCACTCAGGGGAATAGGGAATCGGGAATCGGGAATCGTTGGAGCAGGGCGGGCTTCGCTTTGACGATTCCCGGTTCTCCATTCCCGATTCCCGGCCTTTGATCGCATCGCAATCAAAGGCCCAGCAACATCCTTTGCGGATTCTCCAGCTGGTTCTTGATGTCGACCAGGAACAGCACCGCGTCCTTGCCGTCGATGATGCGGTGGTCGTAGGACAGCGCGATGTACATCATCGGCGCGGCGATGATCTGGCCGTTCTCGACGATGGCGCGCTCCTTGATCGTGTGCATGCCCAGGATCGCGCTCTGCGGCGGGTTGACGATCGGGGTGGACAGCAGCGAGCCGAAGGTGCCGCCATTGGTGATGGTGAACGTGCCGCCCTGCAGGTCGTCCAGCGCCAGCTTGTTGGCGCGCGCCTTGGTGGCGTAGTCAGCGATGCCCTTTTCGACGTCGGCGAAGCTCATGTCCTGCACGTCGCGCAGCACCGGGGTGACCAGGCCCTTGTCGGTGGACACCGCGATCGAGATGTCCTGGTAGCCGTGATAGATCACGTCGTTGCCGTCGACCGAGGCGTTGACGAACGGGTAGCGCTTCAGCGCTTCGGCGGCGGCCTTGACGAAGAAGCTCATGAAGCCGAGCTTGATGCCGTGTTCCTTCTGGAACGCCTCGCCCAGCGTCTTGCGCATCTTCGTCACTTCGCTCAGGTTCACTTCGTTGAACGAGGTGAGCATGGCGATCGAGTTCTTCGACTGCATCAGGCGCTCGGCGATGCGCGCGCGCATGCGGGTCATCGGCACGCGTTCTTCCGGACGCGAACCCGGAGTCGGCTTCGCCGCCGGCGCGGCGGGAGCCGCGGCAGGACGCGAGCCGGCGTTGACCACGTCTTCCTTGATGATGCGGCCGTCGCGGCCGGTGCCGGCGATGGCGGAAGTGTCGACCTTGTTCTCGGTGGCGACGCGCTGCGCGGCGGGCGAAAGCTCGGCGGCGGCCTTCGACGCGGCGGGGGCGGGCGCCGCGGCGGCGGGCGCCGGAGCGGCAGCAGCGGGGGCCGCGGCAGCCGGTGCCGGTGCAGCGGCTGCGGCACCTTCCTCGATGATCGCGATGATCTGCTCGCTGTTCACCGTGTCGCCGACGTCGTGGCGGATTTCCTTCAGCACGCCGTCAACCGGCGAGGGCACTTCCAGCACCACCTTGTCGGTTTCGAGGTCGACCAGGTTCTCGTCGCGCTTTACCGCGTCGCCGGCTTTCTTGTGCCAGGTGGCAATGGTGGCGTCGGAGACCGACTCGGGCAGGACGGGGACTTTGAGTTCGATGGACATGTGAATCCTTGAGTTAGTGCGCTCATCCATGATCGCGAAGATCAAGAAGCGGCCATCCTGGCCGCACTGTTCGGAAAAGCCGCTTATTCTGCAGAGTGATCGGTGCCGACCGGCGCGACCAGCGCCTGTTCGACGAGTGCCGCCTGTTCGGCGACGTGTGTGTTGTGGTGGCCAGCCGCCGGTGCCGGCGAACGGGCGCGACCGGCGTACGACAGGCTGTGCTTGACGCCGGTGCAGGCCTGCAGGTGATGGCGGATCTGGAACCACGCGCCCTGGTTCATCGGCTCTTCCTGGCACCAGATCACTTCCTTGGCGGAAGGGTACTTGTCCAGTTCGGCGGTGACCTCGACGCGCGGGAACGGATACAACTGCTCGACGCGCACGATCGCCACGTCCTTCAGTTCGCGCTTCTCGGCTTCTTCCAGCAGGTCGTAGTAGACCTTGCCCGAGCACAGCACCACGCGCTTGACCTTCTTCGCAGCCAGCTCGCGATGCTCGCCGATCACCAGCTGGAAGCTGCCGTTGGCCAGTTCGTCCAGGGTGGACACCGCCAGCTTGTGGCGCAGCAGCGATTTCGGCGTCATCACGATCAGCGGCTTGCGCACCGGGCGCAGCATCTGCCGGCGGATCATGTGGAAATCCTGCGCCGGCGTGGTCGGCACGCAGACCTGCATGTTGTCGAACGCGCACAGCTGCAGGAAGCGTTCCAGACGCGCGGAGGAATGTTCCGGGCCCTGGCCTTCATAGCCGTGCGGCAGGAACAGCGCCAGGCCGCACAGGCGGTTCCACTTCGCTTCGCCGGAGCTGATGAACTGGTCGATCACCACCTGGGCGCCGTTGGCGAAATCGCCGAACTGGCCTTCCCAGATGTTCAGCGTATCCGGGTCGGTGGTGGAGTGGCCGTACTCGAACGCCATCACCGCTTCTTCGCTGAGCAGCGAGTCGATCACCTCGACGTCGGCGCTGGCGCGCACGTTGGCCAGCGGCATGTAGGTGTGGCCGTCCTTCTGGTCATGCAGCACCGCATGGCGGTGGAAGAAGGTGCCGCGGCCGGAATCCTGGCCGACCAGGCGCATGTCGTAGCCGGCATCGACCAGGGTGGCGTAGGCGAGATTTTCGGCGAAGCCCCAGTCGGCCGGCTGCTCGCCGGCGGCCATCTTGCGGCGGTCGTCGTAGATCTTCGCCACGCGCGCCTGCAGGGTGAGGTCGGCGGGCAGGCTGAGGATCTTGCTGGAGAGCTCCTGCAGCTTCTGCCGGGGCACGCCGGTGTCGACCGGGGTCGACAGCTTGCCGCCGATGAACTTCGCCCAATCGACGTGGCCGTCGCGCACCGGCGACGGGTCGAGGTCGGTCATCGGCGCGCCGGCTTCCAGCCGTGCGCGATAGGCTTCGAACTGCTTCTGAGCTTCGCCGTCGGCCAGCACGCCCTGCTTGACCAACTGCTGCTGGTAGAGGTCGCGCGTGGTCGGGCGCTTGCGGATGATCTGGTACATCACCGGCTGCGTCGCGGCCGGTTCGTCGGCCTCGTTGTGGCCGTGGCGACGGTAGCAAACCAGGTCGATCACCACGTCGCGGCGGAACTGCTTGCGGAAATCGTAGGCGATCCGGGTCACCAGGATCACCGCTTCGGGGTCGTCGCCGTTCACGTGTAGCACCGGCGCGTTGACCATCTTGGCCAGGTCGGTGCAGTACATGGTGGAGCGCGCGTCCTGCGGATTGGAGGTGGTGAAGCCGACCTGGTTGTTGATCACGATGTGCAGGCTGCCGCCGATGCGGAAACCGCGGGCCTGCGACATGTTCAGCAGTTCCATGTTCACGCCCTGGCCGGCGAACGCGGCGTCGCCGTGGATCAGCACGGCCATCGACTGCGTGTGCGCGGTGTCGCGGCGGCGGGTCTGGCGCGCGTGCACCGAACCGGTCACCACCGGGTTGACGATCTCCAGGTGCGACGGGTTGAACGCCAGCGCCACGTGCACGCCGCCCTTCGGCGTCTTGACGTCGGCGGAGAAGCCCATGTGGTACTTCACGTCGCCCGAGTGGGCCGGGTCGTCGGGGTGGTCGAACTTGCCCTCGAACTCGTCGAACAGGGTCTTCGGCGGCTTGCCGAGGATGTTGACCAGCACGTTGAGGCGGCCGCGATGGGCCATGCCGATGACCAGTTCCTTGATGCCGTTGTCGCCGGCTTCGCGCACCACGTCGTCGAGCATCGGGATCAAGCTGTCGCCGCCTTCCAGCGAGAAGCGCTTCTGGCCGACGTACTTGGTGTGGAGGTAGCGCTCCAGGCCCTCGGCGGCGGTGAGGCCATCCAGCACGCGCTGCTGGCCGGCCTTGTCCAGGCCGCTCTGGCCGGCAGCCTGTTCCAGCCGGCTGTAGATCCAGTTGCGCTGCTCGTGGTTGCTGATGTGCATGAACTCGGCGCCGATCGTGCTGGCGTAGGTCTTCTGCAGGCGGGCCAGCAGGTCGCGCAGCTTCAGGCGCAGGCCGCCGCCGGCGTAGTTGCCGGTGTCGAATTCGGTGTCGAGGTCGGCATCAGACAGGCCGTGGAAGGCCAGGCCCAGGTCGGGCGCCGTCATCTTCTCGGTCAGGCCGAGCGGATCGAGGTCGGCGGCAAGATGGCCGCGCGAACGGTAGGCGGTGAGCAGGCGCAGCACGCCGGCCTGCTTGCGCGCGTGTTCATCGCTGACCGGTGCGGCCGTGGCGCCGTTGTGGCGCTGCTTCTGTGCCGCTTCGATGCGGGCGATGGCCGCGGTGTGGGAGACGTCGCCGGACTCGCGACCCTTGAACGATGAGAAATACGTGGCCCATTCGGCGGGAACCGACGAGGCGTCGGCCAGCCAGGCGTCATACAGCGATTCGACGTAATCGGCGTTGCCGCCTGCGAGTTGGGAAGATTCGAAGAACTCGCTGATCAGGTTTGTAGTCACGTCACCACCGGCAGGAAGGGATGCTTGAGCTCATCCGTGTCACGTTGAAGTCGCGGTTACCGGTCGGTTTTCAAGCCCGACGGGCCGCTGATACGGATGACTGGGGAGAATCCCCATGATTATAGCCTTTGGGTGCTGCGACGCGGCAAGCTGCGAACGGCCTGGAACGGCCCGTGCGGGGGCTTCTCAGACCAAGGTCGTAGCCCGTTTCCGGCGCGGCCAGCGGTTTTCATGCGGTTTGCGCCGCGTCGCGGCTGGCCAGGCAGGGCGATCCCGGGCCAGCTGCGGTTCAGTCCGTCTGGCCCAGTCCGATTGAGTCAGTCCGATTGAGCCAGTCCGATTGAGTCAGTCCGCTCAGATATTCAGCGCCTGCAGCTCGCTGGCCCGTTCGGCACGCTCCCACACTTCGTCGAAGTGCTGTTGCAGCGGCGCCTGGCTGGCGCGGTCGTGACGGGCGGCGCGGCCCTGGGGGCGCGCCGCCTCGGGCAGGAACAGATAGCCGCCGGCGTCGTTGAGCAGATAGGACGCGAGGTAGGCCAGGTCGACCTCATCGACCGGCGTGCGGATCTGGATCGCGCTGGGCAGGCGTTGCGCCAGGGCGATCAGTCGATGGTCACCGCGCAGCGCGGCGGCCGGATCGTGCAGCAGGATGCGGATCTGCGCCCCGCGGCCGGAGATCGCGATGCGTCGCAGCTCGGCCAGTTCGTCCGGGCTGGCGTAGGCATCGCTGCCCAGCAGGGGCAGGTGGATGTCCAGCCGATGGCGGGCATCGGCCAGCAGTTGCAGGCGCGTCGCCGCGGTCTCGCCGCGCGTGCCGGCAGCGAGCGTGCCGATGTCGGGCAGTGCTGCCGGCACGTCGTCCGCTGCTGGCAGGGCCAGGCGCATCGCCTGATGGGGCAGGCCGGCGTCCTCGAAGGTCTCACCGAACGCCGCGAAGCCTTCGCGCTCGTAGAAACCCTGGGCGCTGACCTGGGCATCCAGCTTCACCTCCGGCCAGCCCTGGCTGCGGGCCCGGGAAATCATCTCGCGCAACAGCGCCTGGCCGACGCCACGACCGCGCCAGTCGCGCAGCACGGCCATGCGACCGATCTTGTGCTGCGGGGTGAGCCGGCCGCAGCCGATCGGCTGGCCATGCTCGTCGCGCGCCAGCAGGTGCCAGCAGTCCACATCGAGTCCGTCGCGCTCGCGCTGCTCGGGCACGCCCTGTTCGTGGATGAACACGGTTTCGCGCAGGTCGAGCAGGGCGGTTTGCTGGTCGGGGTTCGACCAGTCGGCGATCTCGATGTGGAAGTCCTGCAGTTTCATCGGTGCGTGCTCAGCGACGTTGGCGGGATTTGCGCACGATCAGGTGACCATCGTTGACCAGCGCCAGCAGCAGCTTGCGTTCGGCGACGCCGATCTTCCTGGCGGGGGTATGGCTGCGCTGCTCGCACAATGCCTGCGCCAGCGCCGGCGTGGCCGGGTAGGCGGCGCCGCTGACATACAGCGTGCAGGTCGACTTGTCGCGGTGCCAGGCCAGCCGCGACCACGGGTGACGCAGCAGTTGCGCGCCGCCGTCGAGTTGCTTGAGGAAGGTCTCGATGCTCAATGGCTTGTCCAGCGGCGCCGGGATCTGCGCGTTGCGGTAGCGCGTGATGAAACGGCCGAACCAGTCGTGCAGCAGATCGTCGCGCAGGGCCGCGGCGAACGGCAGCGTGCTCTTCAGGCGCTCCAGCGCGGCGCGGTCTATCTCGCCGGTGGCCCTGGCCGGTTTCAGGTCCGGGTCGGCGTAGCGCAGCTCGTCCGGCAACTGTTCGGCGATGTAGTCGGCCAGGTCGCCGGTCAGCTCCGCCTGCGACGGCGCGCGCATGCCAACCGAAAATGTCATGCACGGACCGCCGAATGCCACGCCGTCGTGCGGTACGCCTGGCGGCAGGTACAGGATGTCGCCGGCGTCGAGCAGCCATTCGTGGGTCGGTTCGAACTGCGCCAGCTGCTTCAGTTCCACGTCGGGGCGGAAGGCCTTCGGCGCCAGCGGATCATCGCTGATCGCCCAGTGGCGCTGGCCCAGGCCCTGGATCAGGAACACGTCGTACTGGTCGACGTGCGCGCCGACGCCGCCGCCCGGTTCGGCGTAGGACACCATCACGTCGTCCATCCGCCAGCTGGGCAGGAAGCTGAAGTGCTGCAGCAGGCCGGCCACGTCCGCGTCCCACTTGTCGACATCCTGCACCAGCAACGTCCAGTTGCTGTCGGGAGTATTCGCGAAATCCGCCTCGCCGAGCGGACCGGGATGGACGTGCCATTGGTCGCGTTTTTCGTCATGCACGATCAACCGGGCCAGAGCGGCAGGCTCGCAAGCCAGGCCGGCCAGATCGTCCGGCTGCAGCGGCGGCTGGAAATCGGGAAACGCCTGGCGGATCAGTAGCGGACGCTTCTGCCAGTAGTCGCGGAGGAAACGGGCGGGCGACATGCCCAGTGGCTGCCGGGCTGAGCCGCGGACTTCGATGGGGAAAACGGTGGGCTTGGTCATGCCGCCATTGTAGCCGCGGGCGAGGGTGGATCAGCGCAGGGCCTGGGCCACGCCATGCAGTCCCAGTCCGAGCACGGCGGTCGCCGCCAGCAGGGTTGCCGCCCGTGGCGGCAGACGCCGGGTGAGCACGGCGCCCAGCGGCGCGGCGACGACGCCGCCCACGATCAGCCCGAGCACCGCGACGCCATGGCTGGCACCGACATGCCACAGGAAGCTGACGCTGGCCGCGGCGCTGACCGCGCACTTGGCCAGGTGCACCGTGCCGATCACCATGCGCGGGGTGGCGCCCCGGGCGACCAGGGCGGTCACCGTGATCGCGCTCCAGCCGCCGCCGGCGACGGCGTCGGCAAAGCCCGCGACCAGGCCCAGCGGTCGCGTCGCCGACGGGATGCGGTCATCGTGCTCGCCCGGTGCTCGCCCGCCGCGCAGCAACAGGCACAGGCCCATGCCGAGCAGGTAGGGCGTCAGCGCCATCCGCATCCATGCTGCCGGCACGTGGCTGAGCACCAGCGCGCCGATCACCGCGCCAGCCACGCCCGGTAGCGCCAGGGCCCAGAACAACCTTCGTCGCACGTTGCCCGCAGCCAGATGGCTGAGGCCCGAAGCGCCACAGGTGAAGGTCTCCGCGTAATGCACGCTGGCGCTGGCCACCACCGGCGGCAGGCCGAGGCCCAGCAGCATGCTTGCCGCCGTGATGCCGTAGGCCATGCCCAGGGCGCCGTCGATCAGCTGGGCCAGCGCGCCCACGGCGGCAAAGGTGATGAATTCGGAGAATGCTGGCATGTGTCCGGGGCGCCTGGCGGGTCGGCGAAGTATTGGCGGTGGCCGTCGGGCGCGGAAATAAGCCGTCGGCATATGTACATGGCAAGGCATCCTTTCACGGTTATGCGATGGAGCAATACTTTGGATGTCCAGACGTATGGACGTCCAAACGAGATGGTCGTGAATTCAGTCGTCGCCAGAAACATCGCCGATGCCGAGCCGCCCGCGGACAGGCTTGCCCTGCTGACCAGAGGGCTGGACGGACTGGGCGCGGCCCAGCTGTACTGGGTGGCCGCCTGGGCGGCCGTGCAGGCAGGGCAGCTCCAGCGCCAAGGGGCGGCGGCGCCCGTCCCGGCGGCGCAGGCGGGCGAGCGGCTGACCATCCTCTACGGCAGCCAGACCGGCAACGCCCGGCGCATCGCCACGGCGCTGGCCAGTCGCAGCGAGGCGCTGGGCCTGCCGGTGCGGCTGCTGCGCGCCGACGCCTACCCGCAGCGGGAACTGGCGCAGGAGCGTCACCTGCTGGTGGTGGTCAGCACCCAGGGCGACGGCGAGCCGCCGGATGACACGCGTGGCCTGTTCGAGTTCATCACCGGCAAGCGGGCGCCGAAATTGCCGGCGCTGCAGTTCGCCGTGCTGGGGCTTGGCGATTCCAGCTATCCGCAGTTCTGCACGATCGGGCGCCAGCTGGACGAGCGGCTGGCGGCGCTGGGCGCCAGCCGCCTGCATCCCTTCGGCGAAGCCGACCTGGAGTTCGAACTGGTCGCCGAACCCTGGTCGGAGCAGGTGGTGGAGCGCACCCGTGATGTGCTCAAGCAGGTCACGGCACCCGGGCGGGTGACGCCGTTGCATGTGGTGCCGCCAGCCAGCACGCATTCCCGCGAACAACCGTTCAGCGCGGTGGTGCTGGCCAACCAGCGCATCGTCAGCCGGGACAGCACCCGCGACATCCGCCACCTGGAGCTGTCGCTGGAAGGCTCCGGCCTGCGCTACCAGCCGGGTGATGCGCTGGGCGTGTGGCCGCGCAATCCGCCGGCGCTGGTGGCGCAATGGCTCGACCTCCTGCAGCTCGATGGCGCCGGCGAAGTGAGCTGGAAGCATCGCCGTCAGCCGTTGCGGCAGTGGCTGGAGCGCGATTGCGAACTCACCCGCCTGCATCGCGGCTTCATCACGGCGCTGGCCGCTACCAGCGGGCACGCCGAACTGGCCGGGCTGCTGCGGCCGGAAAACGCGGCCCGGCTGGCCGCGGTGCTGGCCGACGACCAGCCCATCGACCTGCTGCGCCGCCATCCCGCGACCTGGCAACCCGAAGCCCTGCTGGCGGCTTTGCGGCCGCTGGCGCCGCGGCTGTACTCGATCGCCTCCAGCCCGGCGGCCGTGGGCGAGGAGGTGCACCTGACCGTGGCCGTGGTCGATTACGAAGCCGATGGCCATGCCCACTGGGGCGCAGCCTCCAGCCTGCTGGCCGCCAGCGGCGAGGACGCCCGGCTGGAGGTCTTCATCGAGCCGAACGAGCGCTTCCGGCTGCCGGCCGACGACGCGCGCGACATCATCATGATCGGCCCCGGTACCGGCGTGGCCCCGTTCCGCGCCTTCGTGCAGGAACGCCGCGAGCGCGGGGGCAGTGGCCGCAACTGGCTGTTCTTCGGCAACCGTCATTTCGCCAGCGACTTCCTCTATCAGGTGGAATGGCAGCAGGCGTTGACGGATGGCGCGCTGCACCGGCTCGATCTGGCGTTCTCGCGGGATGACGCTCTTCCTGAAAGTCCGCACAAGGATGTGCGGGGTGTTGCGAGGGATTCGCATAAAACCTACGTGCAGGATCGTCTGCGCCAGCGTGGCGCCGATCTGTACGCCTGGCTCGATGGCGGCGCACATCTCTATGTCTGCGGCGACGCGAAACACATGGCGCGCGACGTGCACGCCGCCCTGATCGAGGTGGCCGTGGCCCACGGCGGTCATTCCGCCGAATCCGCCGAGGCTTGGCTGGGCGAGCTGCTGCAGCAGGGTCGCTACGCCCGTGACGTCTATTAGTTGATGCGCTCGCCCCTGGAAGCTCGAGCCAGGAAACGGCCGGCCATGGCCGCACTCTTCAGAAAAAGAATGTTCCAATGCTTTCCCATCTCGAAAAAATCAAGGCTGAAAGCCGCTTCCTGCGGGGTGGCATCGCCGAGGGCCTGGCCGATCCGGTCACCGGCGCGATCAGCGACGACGACACCAAGCTGCTGAAATTCCACGGCAGCTACCAGCAGGACGACCGCGACCTGCGCGAGGAGCGTCGCCGGCAGAAGCTGGAGCCGGCCTACGCCTTCATGTTGCGCGCGCGCCTGCCCAGCGGCGTGGTGACACCGGCGCAGTGGCTGGTGTTCGATCGCATCGCCCGCGAGTACGCCAGCGACTCGCTGCGCATCACCACGCGGCAGACCTTCCAGTGGCACGGCATCATCAAGCGCCAGCTGAAGCCGACCATCGCCGCGATCCACGCGGCGCTGGCCAGCACCATCGCCGCCTGCGGCGACGTGGTGCGCAACGTGGTCAGCACGGCCAACCCGGTCGAGTCCGCCGCGCACGCCGAGGCGTACGCCTGGGCCACGCGGCTGTCCGCCGAGCTGGCGCCGAAGACGCGGGCGTACCACGAGATATGGCTGGACGGCGAGCAGCTGGCAGGCGCGCCGGAGGTCGAGCCGCTGTACGGCGCGACCTATCTGCCGCGCAAATTCAAGATCGGCCTGGCGATCCCGCCGCTCAACGACATCGACGTGTTCGCCCAGGACCTGGGCCTGATCGCGATCATCGAGCAGGGCGTGTTGCGTGGCTTCAACATCGCCATCGGCGGCGGCATGGGCGCCACCCACGGCGACGCCAGCACCTATCCGCGGCTGGCCAGCGTGATCGGCTTCGTCGCGCCCGAACAGTTGTTCGAGGTCGCCGAGACGGTGATCGGCGTGCAGCGTGACTGGGGCGACCGCGCCGAGCGCAAGCATGCGCGACTGAAATACACGCTGGACCGGCACGGCCTGGACACGTTCACGGCGGAACTGGCATCGCGGCTGGGTTATGCGCTGGCTCCGCCGCGCGAGCACCGCTTCGAGCACAACGGCGACCGCTATGGCTGGGTCGAGGGACACGATGGCCGCTGGCATCTCACCTTGCACATCGAGTCCGGCCGGCTTGCCGACACCGGTGACCGGCGCTGGCTCAGCGGCCTGCGCGAACTGGCAAAGGTGCACGCGGGCGACTTCCGCCTGACCTGCAACCAGAACGTGATCATCGCCAACGTGCCGGCCGCCGAGCGTTCGCGCATCGATGCGATCGTGCACGCGCATGGCCTTGGCGAATACCGCGCGCAGAGCGGCATCCGCCGTCATGCGATCGCCTGCGTGGCCTTGCCCACCTGCGGCCTGGCGATGGCCGAGAGCGAACGCTACCTGCCGGCGCTGCTGCCGAAGCTGGAATTGCTGCTGGCCCGACACGGCCTGGCTGACGCGCCGATCCTGCTGCGCCTGTCCGGCTGCCCCAACGGTTGCTCGCGGCCTTATCTGGGCGAGATCGCCCTGGTCGGGCGCGGGCCGGGTCGCTACGACCTGCGCCTGGCTGCCGACTTCAGCGGCCAGCGCCTGAACCAGGTGTATCGGGAGAACATCGACGAGGCGACGATCCTCGACGCGCTCGATCCGCTGTTTGCGCGCTACGCGAATGAACGGGGCGAGGGCGAGGGTTTCGGCGATTTCCTGCTGCGCGCCGGCATCGTAGCGGCGGTGAAGCCACGGCATATTCCGCTGGCGGTGCTGGCATGAGCGCGGTGCTGGCCGCGGCCGTCTCGGCCGAACCGCAGGCATTGGCGGAACTGAATGCACGGTTCGCCACGCTCGACGCCGAGCAGCGCGTGGCGTGGGTGTTCGAACACATTCCGGGCGAACACGTGCTGTCGTCGAGCTTCGGCGCACAGGCGGCGGTATCGCTGCACCTGCTGACCCGCCAGCGCGCCCGCCTGCCGGTGGTGCTGATCGACACCGGCTACCTGTTTCCCGAAACCTACCGCTTCGTCGACGAATTGACCGAACGGCTCGCGCTGAACCTCAGGGTCTATCGCGCACCGCTCAGTCCGGCCTGGATGGAGGCGCGCCACGGACGGCTGTGGGAGCAGGGCGTGCCCGGGCTGGACCAGTACAACCGCCTGCGCAAGGTCGAGCCGATGCAGCGGGCGCTGGCCGAACTGGGCGCGACCGGCTGGTTTGCCGGCCTGCGCCGGGGACAGTCGCGCAGCCGCCAGGCGATCGACTTCGTCGAGCATCGCCAGGGCCGCTGGAAGTTCCACCCGCTGGCGGACTGGAGCGACCGCGACATCGGCCAGTACCTGGCGCGCCACCAGCTGCCTTACCACCCGTTGTGGCAGCGCGGCTACGTCTCCATTGGCGACACCCACACCAGCCATCGCTGGGAGCCCGGCATGGACGCCGAGGACACCCGCTTCTTCGGACTCAAGCGCGAATGCGGACTGCACGGCATCGCGTAAGCCACTTGCCGTCGCCTCGCGACGGCCTTCTCGCCACCTACTGGAAACTCGCCAACATGAGCCACTCCGCGCTTGCGCCCACTCCTGAAGCCGCTCCCGACGACGCCCTGATCGCCCCCCATGGCGGCGCGCTGAAGGAGCTCTATCTACCGCCAGCCGAAGCCGAAGCGCTGAAGCAGCGCAGCACGCAATTGCCCGGCGTCGACCTGGACACGCGCCAGTTGTGCGATCTCGAATTGCTGCTCAGCGGCGCGTTTTCGCCGCTGGAAGGTTTCCTCGGCCGCCGCGACTACGATCGCGTGGTGGAGGAACTGCGCCTGGAAGACGGCACCTTGTGGCCGATCCCGATCACCCTCGATGTCGGCGAGGAATTCGCGGCCAACCTGGTGGTCGGCGACGAGGTCGCGCTGCGCGACAGCCAGGGCGTGCCGCTGGCGGTGCTGGAGGTGAGCGACATCTACTGGCCCGATCGCCTGCACGAGGCGAAGCAGGTATTCGGCAGCACCGATCGGCTGCATCCGGGCGTCGCCGAACTGCTGGAACGCACTCGGCCGGTCGCACTGGGCGGCCGCCTGCGCGGCATCCAGCGTCCTGCGCACCACGATTTCGGCGAACTGCGCGACACTCCGCGCAGCCTGCGCGCGTGGTTCGCCGAGCATGGCTGGAGCCGCATCGTGGCGTTCCAGACCCGCAACCCGATGCATCGCGCCCACCGCGAACTGACCCTGCGCGCCGCGCGGCAGGTCGGCGCGAAGTTGCTGATCCAGCCCTCGGTCGGCCGCACCAAGCCGGGCGACGTCGATCACTACACCCGCGTGCGCTGCATCCGCGCCTTGCTGCCGCACTACCCGGCCGACAGCGTGAAGTTGTCGCTGCTGCCGCTGGCGATGCGCATGGGTGGCCCGCGCGAGGCGCTGTGGCACGCGATCATCCGCAAGAACTACGGCGCCAGTCATTTCATCGTGGGCCGCGATCATGCCGGTCCCGGCAAGGATTCGAATGGACGTCCGTTCTACGGCCCGTTCGAGGCGCAGCAGTTGCTGGAGCGGCACCAGGAGGAACTGGGCATCCGCATCGTGGCGTTCCCCGCGATGGTCTATGCGGCCAACCGCGATACCTACCTGCCGTCCACCGAAGTCGCCGAAGCCGACGAGGTGCGCGACATCTCCGGCACCGAATTGCGCAGGCACCTGCATGAAGGCAGCGAGATCCCCGCGTGGTTCAGCTTCCCCGAGGTGGTGAAGATCCTGCGCGAACGTCATCCGGTGCACCAGCCGCGCGGCTTCGCGCTGTTCTTCACCGGGCTGTCCGGCGCCGGCAAGTCGACCATCGCCCAGGCGGTGATCGCCCAGTTGCTGGAGCACACCAGTCGCCCGGTCACCGTGCTCGACGGCGACGAAGTGCGCAAGCACCTGTCGCGCGGGCTGGGTTTCTCGCGCGAGGATCGCGCCGCCAACGTCACCCGCATCGGCTACGTGGCCAGCGAGATCGTGCGTCACGGCGGCATCGCGGTATGCGCGCCGATCGCGCCGTATGCCGACGCGCGGGCCGAGTCGCGGGCGCTGGTCGAGGCGCATGGCGACTTCATCGAGATCCACGTCGCCACCGCGCTGGAGGTGTGCGAGGCGCGCGATCGCAAGGGGCTCTACGCCCAGGCACGCGCCGGCAAGATCGCCAGCTTCACCGGCATCAGCGACCCGTATGAGGTGCCCGAGCAGCCGGAGCTGCGCATCGATGGCCAGGCCGCCGAGCCGGCAGCGCTGGCCCGCCAGGTGCTGGCCCTGTTGCGCAACAAGGGCCTGCTCGACGATTGATGACGCCTTGCGGGGCGGGCGTCGCGCGCCGGCCAGGCTCAGGCGGCGAGCGTGGCCTGCCGGCGCTCCCGCCAGTGCGGCACCCCGGTCCATTCGCCGGCGGCGGTGTCGCCGGCCAGTACCCGCGCCACGTCGCGGCGGTCGAGATGCGGCGCGAACTGCGTGACGAACTCCAGCACGTACTCGCGCAGCACGCTCTCGCGACGCAGCACGATCCAGGTCGTGCATTGCGGAAACAGGTGATCGGCCGGCAGCACGGCCAGGTCGGTGTCGGCCGGCAGCATCGCCATCTCGGCCAGCACGCCGATGCCGAGCCCGGTGCGCACGTAGGTCTTGATCAGGTCGGCATCGCCGGCGGTCATCGCGACATGCGGCTGCAGCTGGCGCGCCTCGAACGCGCGGCGCAGCGAGGAGTCGGCCTTGACGGAAGAGTCGTAGCTGACCAGTGGGAGTTTCGCCAGGGCGTCCAGCGAAGGCGGCTGGCCGCTGGTGGCCAGCGGATGCTCCCGCGGCGCAAGGATCACCCGATGCCAGCGATAGGCCGGCAGCGCGATGCCGCTGCCGGGCGGCGCGCCGGCCGTGCTGATCACCGCCAGATCGACCCGGCCCGCTTCCAGTTGCGCCAGCACCTCGCTGTCGCGGCCCGGCTGCAGGTGCACGCTGACTCGCGGATAGCTCTGGCTGAGCATGCCGATCGCGGCGGGCAGGGCGAAGCGGGCCTGGGTGTGGGTGGTGGCGATGCGCAGCTCGCCGTGCGCCTCGTTGCGCAGGTTGGCGGCGATCGAGCGGATGTTGGCCGCTTCGGCCAGAATCGTGCGCGCCCGCTCCAGCACCTGCCGGCCGGCATGGGTCACCGTGTCCAGGCTCTTGCCCTTGCGCACGAACAGCTGGAAACCCAGCTCGTCCTCAAGCTGCCGCAGCTGCTTGCTCAGGCCGGGCTGGGTGGCGTGCACGCGTTCCGCGGCCAGGGTGATGTTCAGGCCGGAGTCGGCGATGGCTACCAGGTAGCGCAGTTGGGTCAGGGTCATGGCGAAGTTCTCGTGTACGGTCGGGATCGTGGAGGCGAGGCGCGAACGAAACACGGATACATCGCGTGGCAGCCGGCGTGGTCAGGGCGGGTACAAGGCCGCGGGCCGCCACCGGGGGCAGGGCGTCAGGGGATGCGTGACCTGGACGTGATTTCATGATCAGACGTCTATACGTCCATTTGATGGATTGGTCAAGTTTTTGGCAACATGCCGTGGCGGCATATGCGCGGTGGCGCAAATCATTTGTCGCCGCCGCTGGCGCCCGGATAGCGTGATCGCATCGTCATACCTGCACCGGACGCATCGCATGAAGTTGTATCCCCTGTTCGCCGATCTGTCCCGCCGCGCCGTGCTGGTGGTCGGTGGTGGCCCGGTGGCCGAACGCAAGGTGGCGGCCCTGCTCGGCGCGCAGGCGCAGGTCACAGTGAACGCGCCCACGCTGACGCCGCAGCTGCGGCGGTGGGTGGCCGATGGCCGCGTGGCCCATCGCCACGAATCGTTCCGCGAGAGCTGGCTGGATCGGGTCTGGCTGGTGGTGGCGGCGACCTCGGACGTCGAGCTGAACCGCCTGATCGCGACCTTTGCCGAGCTGCGGCGGATCTTCGTCAACGTGGTGGACGACGCGGCCCTGTCGAGTTTTCACGTGCCGGCCGTGGTCGACCGGTCGCCGCTGACCATCGCCATCTCCAGCGGCGGCGAGGCGCCGATGCTGGCCCGACTGGTGCGCGAGCGGCTGGAGGGCTTGCTGGATCACTCGCTGGGCGCGCTGGCCACGCTGGCGGCCGGCCTGCGCAAGCGCATCCGGGCACGGCATCCGGACATGGCTGCGCGCCGGCGCTTCTACGAGAACCTGTTCACCGGTCCGGTGGCGGGCCTGCTGCGGCAGGGCCGGCCGGAAGCCGCCCGCCAGGCGGTGGAAGCGACGATGCTGGCGCCGCCGGAGGCCCCGGCCGGTTCGGTGGTGCTGGTGGGCGCCGGT
The DNA here is from genome assembly GCF_001428465.1 of Rhodanobacter sp. Root179. NCBI lineage: Bacteria > Pseudomonadati > Pseudomonadota > Gammaproteobacteria > Lysobacterales > Rhodanobacteraceae > Rhodanobacter > Rhodanobacter sp. Root179. The sequence continues at coordinate 300,033 of NZ_LMHR01000088.1, forward strand.
CCCGGCGATCCGGGCCTGCTGACCTTGCGGGCGCTGCGCGCGCTGAACGAGGCGGACGTGATCCTGAACGACCGGCTGGTCAGCGCCGAGGTGCTGGAACTGGCCCGGCGCGACGCCGAACGGATCGAGGTCGGCAAGCAGGCCGGCCGCCATCACATCAGCCAGGACGCCATCCACGACCTGCTGCTGCGGCACGCGCGGGCGGGGCGGCGGGTGGTGCGGCTGAAGGGCGGCGACCCCTTCGTGTTCGGTCGCGGCGGTGAGGAACTGGAATTCCTGCGCGCTCACGCCATTCCCTATGAAGTCGTGCCCGGCATCACCGCCGCTGTGGCCTGCGCGGCTTACGCGGGCGTGCCGCTGACCCACCGCCATCACGCGCAATCGGTGCGCCTGGTCACCGCGCATGGCCAGTCGCCGGACCAGTCGCCGGACTGGGCGCTGCTGGCCCAGGAACGGCAGACCCTGGCGGTGTACATGGGCGTGGCCGAACTGGGCGCGCTGCAGGCGGGCCTGCTCGCCCACGGCCGGGCGCCGACCACGCCGTTCGCGCTGATCGAGAATGGCTCGCGCCCGGAGCAGCGCGTGGTCACCGGCACCCTGGCCAACCTGGTCGAGCGTGCCACGTTCCATGCGGTGCGCTCGCCGGCCTTGCTGATCGTGGGCGAAGTGGCTGCGCTGGCGCCTTCGCTGGCCTGGTTCGGCCAGCCGCCACTGGGAGCCACGGTGCATGCCCTCCGCACGCAGGAGCGCCCGTCGGCGGCGCCCGACGTGCTGGCCGCGCTGCATCGCGCCGGATGAACATTTTTGCCGCGACGGGCGCATGATGCCCGTCGACTTTCCTGCCTTAGGAGTCTTGCCATGATCCACAACAGCATTCTCGACACCATCGGCAACACGCCGATCGTCCGCCTCCACCGACTGGCGCCAAAACACGTCGAACTCTATGTGAAGGTGGAGGCCTTCAATCCGGCCGGTTCGGTCAAGGATCGACTGGCGCTGGCGATCATCCTGGACGCCGAACAGCGCGGCGTGCTGAAGCCGGGGCAGACCGTGGTCGAGGCCACTTCGGGCAATACCGGCGTGGCACTGGCCGCGATCTGCGCGGCCCGTGGCTACCCGTTCGTGGCGGTGATGGCCGAGACGTTCTCGATCGAGCGGCGCAAGCTGATCCGCGCCTACGGCGGCAAGGTCGTGCTGACGCCTGCGGCTGCACGGGGCACCGGCATGGTCGACAAGGCGCTGGAGCTGGCACAGAAGCATGGCTGGTTCTTCACCAACCAGTTCGAGAACCCGGCCAACCCGGCCTACCACCGGCAGACCACGGCGCCGGAAATCCTGCGTGACTTCGCCGGGCGCCGGCTGGACTACTTCGTCAGCGGCTGGGGTACCGGCGGCACGCTGACCGGCGTGGGCGAGGTGCTGAAAGTGGCGCGACCGGACGTGCAGGTGGTCGCCACCGAGCCGACCGTGGCTGCCCTGCTGTCAGGCAAGGAATGGCAGCCGCACAAGATCCAGGGCTGGACCCCGGACTTCGTGCCGGCGGTGCTGAATCCGAAGGTGGTGGATCGCATCGTGCTGATCGACGACGTGCTGGCCCGCGACACCTCCCGCGAGCTGGCCCAGCGCGAAGGCATCTTTGCCGGCATTTCCTCGGGCGCCACGCTGGCCGCTGCGCTGGAAGTGGCGAAGGGTGCGCCGGAAGGTTCGGTGCTGCTGGCGATGCTGCCCGATACCGGCGAACGCTACCTGTCGACCTTCCTGTTCGAAGGCGTCAACGAGGGTTCGGACGAGGTCGGGTGATCGGCGGCCGAATCACCCGGGCAGCAGGTTCCATGGCGCGGTGATGCCGCGTGCGGGGCTGGCCGGCGGTGACCTCGTATCCAGTGGTAACCATGGCGACTAACATGAAGGTTCGTCGCGCGCTCGCTACCCGTGCTGCGCGACGCCCCTCGTGTCCCCCATGGAGAAACCGGATGAAGCTGTATTACATGCCTGGCGCCTGCTCGCTCTCGCCGCACATCGTGGCGCTGGAAGCCGGCCTGCCCTTGCAACTGGTCAGGGTCGACGGCAAGACCAAACGCACCGAGAGCGGCGACGACTTCCTGCAGGTCAACCCGAAAGGCTACGTGCCGACGCTGCAGCTGGACGGCGGCGAAGTGCTGACCGAAGGTCCGGCGATCGTGCAGTATCTGGCCGACCAGAACCCGACCAGCGGGCTAGCGCCGGCCAACGGCACGCTGCCGCGCTACCACCTGCAGGAGATGCTCGGCTACATCAACTCCGAGCTGCACAAGACCTACAGCCCGCTGTTCAACCCGGCCACGCCGGAGCCGACGCGGCAGGAACGCAAGGAGTATCTGCGCAAACGTTACGCAACGCTCGATGCCCTGCTGGCGAAGCAGGAGTGGCTGCTGGGCGGGCAATTCACCGCCGCCGACGCCTATCTGTTCACCGTCACCAACTGGGCGAAGCATGTGGACCTGGACCTGTCGGAATTCAGGTCGCTGACCGCGTTCCAGCAACGCGTGGCGGTGCGGCCGATGGTGCAGGCGGCGATGGAAGCCGAGGGTCTGCTCAAGAAGTCGGCGTAACCGGACCACATCCGCAAGGGCCGGCGCCGCGAGGTGCCGGCCTTTTGCATGCGGCAGGTGTCCATTCGCGGCGAATCCGGCGATCGCCGGGCGCCTGCCGGCGGGTAGCGCCAATTGCCGGCGATGGCTTGTGCTACCGCACGGCGCAACCGTAAAATGGTCCGCTTTCGTATAAGGTAATCATCGACTTAGGCGATCACGCCGGTTGATCTGGGGGCGACGGCGGGCCGCGCAGGCGGCTCGCATTGGCTTTGCATATCAGTTGGTTAGGGTCGTTTGACGAGGGTGGCAAGGCGAGAGTGGCGGAATTGGTAGACGCACCAGATTTAGGTTCTGGCGGTTAACCCCGTGGGGGTTCGAGTCCCCCCTTTCGCACCATGCCCCGTTGATTTCCCTTGATTTCCGGGCGACACAGCCGCCATGGCGCCGGTGCGGGCCCACAACATTCAGGTAGTACCAGGAGACGTCATGCAGGTTTCGGTTGAGAACATCGGCTCGCTCGAGCGCAAGCTCACGGTGAAATTTCCGGCGGAGCGGTTTGAGACGCAGGTCAGCGCACGCATCGCGGAAATGGGTCGCACGGTTCGCCTGAAGGGCTTCCGTCCGGGCAAGGTGCCCACCACGGTGATCAAGCAGCGTTTCGGCGACCAGGTTCGCGGCGAGGTTCTGTCCGACCTGATCGGCAGCACGCTGCGTGAAGCCGTGCAGCAGGAAAAGCTGCAGCCGATCGCGAACCCGTCGATCGACACCACGGGCAAGCCGGAAAACGGCGAGATCGCCTACACCGCCACCTTCGAGATCATGCCGGAGTTCCCCCAGGTCGACGTCGCCGCGCTCGAGATCAAGCGCCCCGTGGCCGAGGTCAGCGACGCGGACATCGACAAGATGCTGGAGACCCTGCGCCAGCAGCGTCGCAGTTTCGACGAAGTCGAGCGCGCCTCGGCCGATGGCGACTTCGTGATGTTCGAATATTCCGCCAGCGCGGACGACTACCGTTTCCCTGCCGAAGGCCAGGAACGCGCCGGCAGCGTGCTCGGTTCGGGCACCCTGTTCAAGGCGCTGGACGAAGCGCTGACCGGCCGCAAGAGCGGTGAAAGCTTCGAGACCGACGTGCTGTTCCCGGAGGATTTCCGCAACGATCAGCTGGCCGGGAAGAATGCGAAGGTCAGCTTCAGCATCATCAAGGTGCAGGAACCGAAGCTGCCCGAGATCGACGCCGAATTCGCCAAGCTGTTCGGCATTGCCGACGGCGATCTGGAAACCTTCCGCAAGGAAGTGCGGGCGAACCTGGAGCGCGAACTGAAGGCCGCACTGATGGGCCGCCTGAAGTCCGAAGTGGCCGAGAAGCTGGCGGTGACCCACGCCGAGCTGGACGTGCCGAAGCTGATGGTGCAGTCCGAGGCGCGCAGCATGGCCGCCGGCAGCGTGCCCCAGGGCCAGCAGCCGCCGCCCCAGCTGATCGAGGCCGCCATGCCGGTGGCTCGCCAGCGGGTGATCGCCGGTCTGCTGATGGGCGAAATCGCCCGCAAGCAGGAGATCAAGATTGATCGCAAGCGCGTGGCCGAGCAGCTGGCCGCGATTGCCTCGACCTATGAAGAACCGGAAAAGGTCATTGAACTGTACAACGGCGACCCCCAGTTGATGTCCGGGCTGCAGAATCGCGTGATGGAAGATCAGGTGGCGGAGTGGGTGGCGGAACACGCCACGACCACCCAGCTGGATCTCACGTTCGACGAGGTGATGCGTCCAGTCAGCGCCTGAGCAACCAGGCTGGAAAACCGGCCCGGGCAACCACCCGGGCTCATCAACGGAGAGCTGCAGACATGGCCATGGATACTATCCAGAACCTCAATTTGGTCCCGATGGTCGTCGAGCAGACCGCTCGCGGCGAGCGCTCCTACGACATCTATTCGCGCCTGCTGAAAGAGCGCGTGATCTTCCTGGTGGGCGAGGTCAACGACCAGGTCGCGAACCTGATCGTGGCGCAGATGCTGTTCCTGGAGTCGGAAAATCCGGACAAGGACATCAATTTCTACATCAACAGCCCGGGCGGTGCCGTCACCGCCGGTCTGGCGATCTACGACACCATGCAGTTCATCAAGCCGAACGTCAGCACGATGTGCATCGGCCAGGCCTGCAGCATGGGCTCGTTCCTGCTGATGGCCGGCGCCAAGGGCAAGCGTTTCGCGCTGCCGAACTCGCGCATCATGATCCATCAGCCCTCCGGCGGCGCGCAGGGGCAGGCCACCGACATCGAGATCCAGGCCCGCGAGATCCTTTACATCCGCGAGCGCCTGAACAAGTTGTACGTTGAACACACCGGCCAGCCGCTCGAGAAGATCGAGCTGGACATGGAGCGCGATCGCTTCATGAACGCGGTGGATGCGAAGGCGTATGGCCTGATCGACGAGGTGCTCGACAAGCGCGCTGGCGAAACGGTGAAATCGGCCTGAGTTCCGGTTTCCACACCACGGTCACGAGAGGGGCTCCGCGTCTGCAGGCAGACGCGGAGCCCTGTGTTATTCTCGCGGCGCATCCAGATTTACCAGCGGGACCGAGAGTATGAGTGACGACCGTCAGGGGCGATCCAGCGACAGCGGCAAGATTCTCTATTGCTCTTTCTGTGGCAAGAGCCAGCATGAAGTGCGCAAGCTGATCGCGGGCCCGTCCGTGTTCATCTGCGACGAATGCGTCGAGCTCTGCAACGACATCATCCGCGAGGAACTGGAGGAGAAGGCCGCTTCGGGCCGGACCCAGTTGCCGAAGCCGCGCGAGATCCGCGAATCGCTGGATCAGTACGTGGTCGGCCAGAGCCGCGCCAAGAAGGCGCTCGCCGTCGCGGTGTACAACCATTACAAGCGGATCGAATCGCGCCAGAAGAGCGACGACATCGAACTGGGCAAGTCCAACATCCTGCTGATCGGGCCGACCGGCTCGGGCAAGACGCTGCTGGCCGAAACGCTGGCGCGCCTGCTCAACGTGCCGTTCACGATCGCCGACGCGACCACGCTGACCGAAGCCGGCTACGTGGGCGAGGATGTCGAGAACATCATCCAGAAGCTGTTGCAGAAGTGCGACTACGACGTCGAGAAGGCGCAGTCGGGCATCGTCTACATCGACGAGATCGACAAGATTTCGCGCAAGAGCGAGAACCCGTCGATCACCCGCGACGTTTCCGGCGAAGGCGTGCAGCAGGCATTGCTGAAGCTGATCGAGGGCACCCTGGCCTCGGTGCCGCCGCAGGGCGGTCGCAAGCATCCGCAGCAGGAATTCCTGCAGGTCGACACCAAGAACATCCTGTTCATCTGCGGTGGCGCGTTCTCCGGCCTGGACAAGGTCATCCAGCAGCGCTCCGAGACCACCGGCATCGGTTTTTCCGCCGAAGTGCGCTCCAAGGAGCGCACCGAGAACCTCGGCAAGGTACTGGCCGAAGTCGAGCCGGCCGATCTGGTGCGCTTCGGCCTGATTCCGGAGTTCGTCGGACGCCTGCCCGTGGTGGCCACGCTGGACGAGCTGGACGAAGCGGCGCTGGTGAAGATCCTCACCGAGCCGAAGAACGCAGTGACCAAGCAGTTCAGGAAGCTGTTCGAGATGGAAGAGGTGGAGCTCGAGTTCCGCCCCGAAGCGTTGCAGGCCATTGCCCGCAAGGCGCTCAAGCGCAAGACCGGCGCCCGCGGCCTGCGCACCATCCTGGAGCAGGTGTTGCTGGACACGATGTACGAGCTGCCGTCGCTGGAACACGTCAGCAAGGTGGTGGTGGACGACGCCGTGATCGAAGGGCAGGCCGAGCCCTACCTGATCTACCGCGGCAACCTGCAGCAGCGCGTGGCGGGCGAGGGCGGCGACGCCGCCTGATTCTTCGCGCCCCTGCATCGACGACGGCTCCGGTGGATCTTCCCGGAGCCGTTTCTTTTTCGGCCGACCGCCGACCTTGACTAGGTTGGCCGTCGCCTCCACTTGACGAGTTGGGATGCCCGGCGCAGTGTCGGGTTGAACGCACAATCGACCGAGGGACCCCTCTTTCATGGCCAAGAACGCCCCCCTTCCTGCTGCGCTGGACGCTCTGCCGGTATTGCCGTTGCGTGATGTCGTGGTTTACCCGCACATGGTGATCCCGCTGTTTGTCGGTCGCGACAAATCCATGCGTGCGCTGGAGCGCGCCATGGAGGGCGAGCGGCAGATCCTGCTGGTTGCGCAGAAGAGCCCGGACATCGACGACCCGGAAATTTCCGACCTGCACCAGATCGGCACGCTGGCCGGCGTGCTGCAACTGCTGAAGCTGCCCGATGGCACGGTGAAGGTGCTGGTCGAAGGCCAGTCGCGCGTGTCGGTCGAGGACTTCAAGGAACGGGACGGCATGCTGACCGCGCGTTCGCGCGTGATCGAGCCGGTCTACAACGCGAAGGAGCGCGAGCTCGACGTGGTTTCGCGCACGCTGATCTCGCTGTTCGAGCAACTGGTCAAGCAAAGCCGCAAGTTGCCGCCGGAAGTGCTGGCCAGCCTGTCCGGCGTCGACGATCCCTCGCGGGTCGCCGATTCCATCGCCGCGCACCTGTCCGTGCGCATGGCGGACAAGCAGAAGGTGCTGGAGACCGCGGATGTCGGTCAGCGGCTGGAACTGCTGATCGGCCTGGTCGACGGCGAGATGGACCTGCAGCAGGTGGAGAAGCGCATCCGCGGCCGCGTGAAGTCGCAGATGGAGAAGAGCCAGCGCGAGTATTACCTCAACGAGCAGATGAAGGCGATCCAGAAGGAGCTGGGCGACAGCGAGGATGGCCCCAACGAAGTCGAGGAACTGCAGAAGAAGATCGAGGGCTCGGGCATGCCCAAGCCGGTGCTGGCCAAGGCGCGACAGGAGTTCAACAAGCTCAAGCAGATGTCGCCGATGTCGGCCGAGGCCACCGTGGTGCGCAACTACCTCGACTGGCTGGTCGGCGTGCCGTGGAAGAAGCGCAGCAAGGTGCGCAAGGACCTGCAGCTGGCCCAGGAAGTGCTGGATGCCGATCACTTCGGCTTGGAGAAGGTCAAGGAACGGATCCTCGAATATCTCGCCGTGCAGCAGCGCGTGTCGGTCATGAAGGGGCCGATCCTGTGCCTGGTCGGACCGCCGGGCGTGGGCAAGACGTCGCTGGGCCAGTCGATCGCCAAGGCCACCAACCGGAAGTTCGTCCGCATGAGCCTGGGCGGCGTGCGTGACGAGGCCGAGATCCGCGGGCACCGGCGCACCTATATCGGCTCGATGCCCGGCCGCATCGTGCAGAACATCAACAAGGTCGGCGCGAAGAACCCGCTGTTCGTGCTGGACGAGATCGACAAGATGTCGATGGATTTCCGTGGCGATCCGTCCTCGGCGCTGCTCGAGGTGCTCGACCCGGAACAGAACCACGCGTTCAACGATCACTATCTCGAAGTGGACCTGGACCTGTCCGAGGTGATGTGGATCGCCACCGCCAATTCGCTGAACATTCCAGGTCCCCTGCTGGATCGCATGGAGGTCATTCGCATTCCCGGTTATACCGAGGACGAGAAGCTCGGCATCGCGCAGAAGTACCTGCTGGCCAAGCAGTTGAAGGCGAACGGCCTGAAGCCCGAGGAACTCAGCGTCACCGAGGAAGCGCTGCGCGACATCGTGCGCTACTACACGCGCGAGTCGGGCGTGCGCAACCTGGAGCGTGAGGTTTCCAAGATCTGCCGCAAGGTGGTCAAGGAACTGACCCTGGGGCAGGTCAGGAAAGCCAAGGGCAAGCCTGCGGCCAAGACCGCCAAGGGCAAGGCTAAGGCTGCTCCGGACAAGGTCAAGGTGACATCGGAAAACCTCGACCACTACCTGGGCGTGCGCCGGTTCGATTTCGGTCGCAAGGAATTGCAGAACGAGGTGGGGCTGGTCACCGGCCTGGCCTGGACCCAGGTCGGTGGCGAGCTGCTCAGCATCGAAGCCTCGGTGGTGGCGGGCAAGGGCCGGCTGGTGCACACCGGCCAGCTCGGTGACGTCATGAAGGAGTCGATCCAGGCCGCCTTGTCCGTGGTGCGCGCTCGCGCCGACCAGCTCGGCATCGACCCGGAGTTCCACCAGAAGCTCGACGTGCACATCCACGTGCCGGAAGGCGCCACGCCGAAGGACGGTCCCAGCGCTGGCATCGCGATGTGCACGGCTTTGGTGTCGGTGTTGACCCGGGTGCCGGTGCGCTCCGAAGTCGCGATGACCGGCGAGATCACCTTGCGTGGTCGGGTGCTGCCGATCGGCGGGCTGAAGGAGAAGCTGCTCGCGGCGCACCGTGGCGGCATCACCACGGTGATCATCCCCGAGGACAACAAGAAGGATCTTGCCGACATGCCGGCCAACATCACCTCGTCCATGCAGATCCATCCGGTGCGCTGGATCGACGAGGTGCTGGACATCGCGCTGGAGCGCCCGTTGCAGCCAAGCACGGCAAAGGCTGATGCTCCCGCAGCCGTTTCCGGCGATTCGACGGAAGCCCATTCGCTGACCCACTAGGTTTCGGCATCGGCCGGGTTGAGGAACGCCACGCTCGCGCGTGGCGTTCTTTTGCGTGTTCGCCACCGTTCGGCGAAGTTCGCCCTAGTCGTTCGGTACTTGTTTTGCAAGCGGATCGACAACGGCCAGATCTGGCGAAAACGTTGCTGTGGCTTGTGTTGCGCCTTCCTGCAACGCACTGGTATAAAGGCGCTACCGCAGTCCCGGCGTTGTTCATCAGCGCAGCGATGCGGGGTTGCGTCATGGCATCCTGCGAGCCAACCATCCATGCCGGCGCTGTCGGGTTCTCCGGAACGACCGCGCCGACGAAATCCGAACGAGGGAGTTTTCTCAATGAATAAAACCGATCTGATCAATGCCATTGCCGAGAAGGCCGAGTTGACCAAGGCCGACGCTGGCCGCGCTCTGGAAGCCTTTTTCGAGACCGTGCAAAAGTCGTTGAAGAAGGGTGAGGACGTTTCGGTTGTCGGCTTTGGCACGTTCACCGTGCGCAAGCGCGCTGCCCGCACCGGCCGCAACCCGCGCACCAACGAAGCGATCAAGATCAAGGCGTCGAAAGTGCCCGCGTTCAAGGCTGGCAAGACCTTGAAGGATGCCCTAAACTAAGCGGCTGACGCTTGGTTTCGGGTGCTTAGCTCAGCGGTAGAGCGTCGCCCTTACAAGGCGGTGGTCGTAGGTTCGATCCCTACAGCACCCACCAGAAAAAATGCGGAGTGGTAGTTCAGTTGGTTAGAATGCTGGCCTGTCACGCCGGAGGTCGCGGGTTCGAGTCCCGTCCACTCCGCCACAGTTCGCAAGGGCGCCCGTGTGGCGCCCTTGTCATTTGAGCGGTTCGTTCGCGTCCGGCAACACCGGGCGGCGCGGGCCGGTTTGCTGACCTGATCCATGCGCGTCATGCGCTTTCACCATCTTGCGGGAAGATTTCGATGCTGCAGGCAATGCGTAACAAGATGCATGGATGGCCGTCCATCATCCTTCTGGGGGTTTGCGTCTTTGCGATGTCGCTGTTCGGCATGGAGAGTTACTTCATGTCGCACGACGAAGCCTACGTGGCCAAGGTCGGCAAGCACGAGATCGACCAGCGCGCGTTCCAGGACCGCGTGAACCAGGTGCGTCAGCAGCAGGTCGCCCAGCAGGGCGAGCAATTCGATTCCAGCTCGTTCGAGAAGCCCGAGACCAAGTTGCGCATCCTCGACGGCATGGTCGACGAACAGCTGTTGCAGCAGGCCAATGAGGATTGGGGGCTGCGGGTATCCGACCTGGCGATGCGCGACTACATCGCTTCCATTCCCGCGTTCCAGGTCAACGGCAAGTTCGACGGAACCAGCTATCAGGCCTGGCTGACCAGCCAGTACAAGACGCCGGAAATGTTCGAGCGGGAAATTCGTTCGTCGCTGGCGATCCAGTTGCTGCCCTCGGCGATCAACGCCAGCACCATCGTCAGCGATGCCCGCCTCGACCAGTTCCTGAAACTGCAGGCCCAGCGACGTGACCTGCGTTACTTCGTGTTGCAGCGCCCGACGCTGGAAAACAGCACGGTGAGCGACGCCGAGATCGAGGCCTGGTACAAGTCGCATCAGGCCGACTACATGAAGCCCGAGACGGTCTCGGTGAAGTACATCGAAGTGGTCGGTGCCGACCTGCCTCTGATCGCGGAGCCCAGCGATGAGGATCTGCGCAAGCGCTATGCCAGCGAGAAGCAGCGTTTCGTGCAGCCGGAACAGCGCCTGGTTTCCCATATCCTGATCAACGTGCCGGCCAACGCCACGCCGGAGCAGCAGAAGGAAGCGCTGGCCAAGGCCGACAAGATCGCCGCGGAGGCGACCCCCGCCGATTTTGCCAAGCTGGCCCAGCAGGATTCGCAGGATCTGGGTTCGCGCCGTCTGGGTGGTGATCTGGGCTGGCTCGAGAAGGGCGTCACCAACGAAGCCTTCGATTCGGCGTTGTTCGCATTGCAGAAGGGGCAGATTTCCAAGCCGGTGCTGTCGACCGACGGTTACCACATCATCTGGTTGCGCGATGTTCGCAGCGGCCAGTCGAAGCCGTTCGAGGAAGTGCGCGACCAGCTGGTCAAGGAAGCGACGGCGGCCGATCGCGACCGCAACTACAACGACGTCGCGGGCAAGATGTCCGACAACACCTACCAGAATCCCTCTTCGCTGGAGCCTGCCTCGGTGGCGCTGAAGCTGCCGATCAAGACCACGGCGCTGTTTTCGCGCCAGGGCGGCGAAGGCGTGACGGCGAATCCGAAGGTGATCGCCGCGGCCTTCAGTGACGACGTGCTGGTGCAGGGAAACAATTCGGCCCTGATCGATCTGGGCAACAACCATTCCCTGGTGTTGCATGTCGACCAGCACGTTCCGGCCGCGGCCAAGCCGCTGGCCGAAGTGCGCGCCGATGTGCAGCAGAAGATTCTCGATGAGCGCATGGCTGCGGTCGAGAAGAAGCAGGCCGACGAGGCCCTGGCGCGCCTGCACAAGGGCGAGGCGATGGATGCGGTGGCCAAGTCGCTTGGCGCGACCGTCACGACGGTGAGCGAGGCGGTTCGGCATGCCCAGGTGCCTGCGCCCCTGCTGACCCGGGCCTTCCTGATGCCGCATCCGGTGGACAACAAGCCGCAATTTGCCGCGGTCGACATGCTGGACGGCAACTATGCCCTGCTGGCGGTGGACAAGGTGCAGGACGGCGATCTGACCAAGCTGCTGCCGGAGCAGCGCGAGTCGCTGCGCCAGCAGATGGCGCAGGCTTATGGTTACGAGGCCGCCCGCGAACTGATTGACCACCTCAAGGCGAAAACCGAGATCAAGATCAACAAGCAGAGGCTGTAGGCACCGGCGGTCCTGCATCGCTTGAAAGAAAAGGACGACCTCGGTCGTCCTTTTCTTGTTCCGGCCGAGGTGGTCCCTGCCCAGGCAGGCCGGTCCGCGATGGCGTCAGTTCGGTGCGCTGATCTGCAGCGTCTGACCGGGCTTCAGCGAGTGCTTGCCGAGATGGTTCCAGCGCTTGAGCTGATCCACGCTGACCGCGTAGGTGCGGGCGATCTGCCACAGGCTGTCGCCGCGCTTGACGGTATGTATCCGGCGCTCGCTTTGGTCGCTGGTGGAGCTGATCGCCGGGGCATCGGCTGCCGTCGCCTGCAGCAGGCCGTTGTCGTCGTTGCTGTCGGCAAGCTCGGGCAGGGCGTCGCTGAACCGGCGGGCGTGTGCCGCGGGCATCATGAGGTATGAGGCGGCTGCGGTGTCGATCGTGTTGCTGCCAAACGCCCCGTTCAGTCGCTTCAGTGCGTCCAGCGTCATGCCGGCGCGATCGGCGGCCTGCGCCATCGACATCGCGTGCGGCACATCGGCCTGTACCAGATGCTGCTCGCCGGGCAAGGTCGGCAAGCTGACGTTGAAACGGTCCGGCTCGCGCACGACGCAGGCGATCGCCAGCAATTTGGTCAGGTGTTCGCGGGTCACCTTGCGCACGGGCAGCGTGGGAATGGTCGGCTGGTCGGGTGGCGCGCCATGCAGCCTGATGGCCTTGCGGATGGCGAACTCGCCCGCGTTGTACGCATAGTCGACCGTCCGCCAGTCACCGAACTGCTTGTGATACTGCTCCAGCAGTTTCATCACGGCATTGGCCGAGGCCCGCACGTCGAGGCGGCCATCGTAGTGGCGGTCCACGCGCAGCCCCAGTGATCCGGCGGTGACCGGCATCAGTTGCCACATGCCGGCGGGCCGATGCTTGCGCGCGGCAATCGGCCGGAAGTGGCTTTCCACCCATGGCAGCAACACGAACTCGCCGGCCACATCATAGTCTTCGGCAACTTTCTGCACGTAGACCAGGCGTGGCAACACCGCTTGCAATTGGCTCTCGAATTGCTTCGGATGGCGCGTGTATCGCCTGGCCCATCCCAGCACGGCCGGGTCGGCGTCGCAGCCCGGCATCGCAAAGCTTCCGCGCAGTCGCATCCAGACATCGCCTGCCGTCTGCGCAGCGGGTGATTCGATGTTCGGCACCGGTGCCACCGGTGCAGGCACGGGGGAGGGGATTTCGACGGGTGCAGTGGTCGGCTGCAGCGGTGCGTTGGCACATGCCGCCAACAATGCGCAGAGGGCCGCCGGCAGGATTCGGATGGCCAGCTTCATGCGCGAAAATCGTCCTTGGCGCGACGCAGGGCGGCGAAACGCGTCACGCGATCTTCCCCGCTGCCTTGCTGCCGTGCCCACTCAACGACATCGGCGGTGTCGACGCGCAGGAAGGGGTTGCAGGCCAGTTCGTTGCGAAGCGGAATCGGCAGGGTGGGACGGGAGCTTTCGCGCAGACTGGCCACGTCCTGCAGTCGTCTTGCCAGGTCCGCGTTGGCGGGCTCGACGGTCGACGCGAATCGCCCGTTCGCCGCGGTGTATTCGTGCCCGGCACAGACCAGCGTGTCGGCGGGCAGTTGCGCCAGGCGATCCAGCGAAGCAAGCATCTGCGCCGGCGTGCCTTCGAACAGGCGGCCGCAGCCCATGCTGAACAGGGTGTCGCCGCAAAACAGCAGGCCGGCTCCCACGAAGGCGATATGGCTGAGGGTATGGCCCGGAACCGCGATGACGTCGAAATGGATGGATGGCGCGGCCAGTTCGATGCGATCGCCATCGACCGCCGGCTGGAAAGGCTGCCCGATATCCGGGTGGACCGGTGCGTGGACAGGCACCTCGTGACGTGCACGCAGGGCGGACATCCCGCCGATGTGGTCGGGGTGATGATGGGTGAGCAAGATGGCGCGCAGCCGCAGCCCTCGCGCCGCCAGCGCCTGTTCCACGACGGCTGCGTCGCCCGGGTCGACGACGACGGCGTTCCCGTCGTCGTCATGCAACAGCCAGATGTAGTTGTCGGCCAAGGCCGGTAACGGAAGGAGATGCACGAAGGGGATCCGCTGCGTTGGGAAAGTCCCCAAGGCGCGGGGACTTGCTGTGGAACGACAGACGCGGCCATCCCGGCGCGCTTGAGGCGGTCGACTATAAATTGACGCTACGGCGAACTCGTTAGGCTGGCGTTAAATGCCCGGTCGACCGTTCAGCTGTGTGCGGCAGTTCCGCTCGATGAGTGACCTGCTGAGTCATGGCAGCAACCGTTACACTGTGAAGAGCAATAGATGCCGGACCGGTTTGCATGCAGCATCGCGATGACGAGGTCTACTCCAGCCCACCCATGCTTCGTTTGCTGGACGAGCAAAGCCAGGCATTGAAGCCCGGGCTGCGGCGTTGTGTCGGCACGCATGGCCTGCTGCTGGATGCATCCCCACGGTATCCCCGACCGGCCTTGCCGTTGCTGGGTTGCTGGACCTCGCTGGCTGTGACCGACGGTGGCTACGATGGCGATCTGCGCGCCAGGGCGGACGAACCGCTGCCCTTCGTCGACGATGCATTCGAGCTGGTGCTGGTGCGGCAGGCGCTGGAACTGGCATCGCATCCCGCCGCGTTGCTCGATGAACTCATTCGGGTGCTGGCGCCCGGCGGCACGCTGGCGTTGACCGGCGTGCATCCGCTGGGTTGCTGGTCGGCATGGCTGCACTGGCGCGCCCGCGGCAGGTCGCTGGCGCTGCAGATGCCGTGGCGCCTGCGCCACCGCCTTGAGCGCGAAGGTCTGCTGGTCGAGCGGGTGCTGCGGATCGGCAGCGCCTGGCCGGGCGCCGCCGTGGCGCGGCGCAGCCCTGTCAGCGTGTTCGGCGGAGGTTACCTGCTGCTGGCGCGAAAGCACCGGCGACCGGTCACGCTGCTGCGCTCGCGCCCGCAACAGGTGCGGGTGCCAGCCAGCGGCCAGCTTTCCCCGGCGGCGCGTCGTGGCGCGTCGCTCCAGATTTTTTCAGGAACTGCAAAAGACGATGAGTGAAGTGGAAGCCTTTACCGATGGTGCTTGTCTGGGCAACCCCGGACCCGGTGGCTGGGCCGCCCTGCTGCGTGCCAAGGGCAGCGAGCGCATGGTTGCCGGCGGCGAGCCGGCCACCACCAACAACCGGATGGAATTGATGGCGGCGATTGGCGCGCTGGAGACCCTGACCCGGCCCTGCCAGGTCATCCTGACCACCGATTCCCGTTACGTGATGCAGGGCATCGAACAATGGATGCCGAAGTGGCGAGCCAATGGCTGGCGCACCGCGGACAGGAAGCCGGTGAAGAACCAGGACCTGTGGCAACGCCTGTCCGATGCCGTCGGCGCCCATCAGGTGCGCTGGAAATGGGTGAAGGGCCACAACGGCCACGCCGAGAACGAACGGGTCGACCAGGCCGCGCGCGAGCAGGCCGAGTCGATGAAGGGCCGGGCATGAGGCAGATCGTCCTCGACACCGAAACGACCGGCCTCGAAGTCCGCCAGGGACACCGGCTGGTGGAAATCGCCTGTGTGGAAATGGTCGAGCGCCGGCTCACCGGCCGGCACTACCAGACCTACCTCAATCCGGATCGGGCCATCGACGAAGGCGCCCGCCTGGTCACCGGCATCGAGGACGAGTTCCTGCTCGACAAGCCGCGTTTCCCCGAGGTGGTGGAGGAGTTCCTGGCCTTCATCGATGGCGCCGAGCTGATCATCCACAACGCCAGTTTCGACATCGGCTTTCTCGATGCCGAACTTGCCCGGCTGGACAACGGCGCCGGCAGGATCGGCGACCGTTGCACGGTGCTGGATACGCTGGCGATGGCCCGCGAGCGCTACCCCGGCCAGCGCAACAGCCTCGATGCGTTGTGCAAGCGCCTGGGCGTCGACAACTCCCGCCGCGACCTCCACGGCGGCCTGATCGACGCCCAGTTGCTGGCCGACGTCTATCTGGCGATGACATCCGGACAGGTGGCGTTCGACCTGGGTTTCGAGGGCGCCGCCGAGCAGCATGACGTGATGGTTGTGGCGCCGGTGGTGTTGCGTTCGCGGCCACAGGTCCTGTACGCATCGGAGGAAGAACTGGCCTTGCACGAGCAGAGGCTGGATGCGCTGGACAAGAGTGCGGGTGGGGTGAGTGTGTGGCGGGGAGCATGATTGGTTGGCGGGGTAAGGGGGGTACCGGTTAACCCGGGTCGATTCTCACTGCCGTGTTACTACCGGAAAAGCAAGGCGCGTGCGAAGGACGATGCGGCGCCGCGCGGGTGGGATTGTTCGGCCCATCCTTGGGCCGAACCCCTTCGCGCTGCGCGCTACGGGGCCAGCCTGCGGCTGTCCAACAAGCTCCTGGCAAATTTGTCGACGACGAAGGCAGGATGCCGTAGTCGAACATCGGCGTAGCCGATGGCCCGCAGGGCGAGGCGCAGGATGCGCCGAGTAACCCGGGTGGGTTCTCACCCAGCCGTCACCGCCAGAAAAGCAAAACGCCCCACGAGGGGGCGTTTTACTTTTCTGGCGGAGAGGGTGGGATTCGAACCCACGGTACGCTTACACGTACGCCTGATTTCGAGTCAGGTACATTCGACCACTCTGCCACCTCTCCGGTGCGTTGCATGGTGGCTCATGCGAGCCGGGAATCATACGCGAGCGAACTTGCCGTGACAACAACCTTGTCTTCCGGCATGCTGCTACGGCTCGCCTCCATTGAATACCCATGATCGAATTCGGACACGGAACGCACGTCGGCCTGCGTCGCACGCGCAATGAAGACACTTATTACGCCGATGCTTCACTGGGCCTGTTCCTGGTGGCCGATGGCATGGGTGGCCATCAGCACGGTGAAGTGGCTTCGGCGCTGGTGCGTGATCAGGTCGTGCAGCAGGTCAGGGAGGGGAGCAGCCTGCTGGAGGCTGTGCGTGGCGCGGCCGGGAGCTTGCTCGAGCACGCCCGCGACAGCTTCGACATCCTGCCCATGGGCACCACCATTGCCGCACTCCGGGTGGATGGTGACAGCCATGAAGTGGCCTGGGTCGGCGACAGCCGGATCTACCAGTGGAAGCAGGGCTTGCGGCAGGTCAGTCATGATCATTCCCTGGTTCAGGCGCTGGTCGAGTCGGGACAGCTGGACCCGGCGCAGGCGGCGGAACATCCGCAGCGCAACGTGCTCACCCAGGCGCTGGGTGTCACCGCCATGGAACAGCTGCACATCGGCATGGCGCGGGGCAAGCTTGAACCCGGCATGAGCTTCCTGCTATGCAGCGACGGCCTGACCGAAGGCGTCAGCGACACGACCATCACACAGAAGATGGCCCGCGCCGACCTCTCGGCGCAGGAGTGCGTCGACCAGCTGCTGCTGTGCGCACTGGACAGTGGCGGCGACGACAACGTCACGATCCTGATCGTGCGTTCGCGCTGAAGCGCGGACTGGTTGCTACAAAAAAAGGGCCGCTTTCGCGGCCCCTTTTTCCTGTTGGGCAACGTGATCAGAAACGATACGTGCCGGTGAGGCTGACGACGTCACCGTGGTCCTTGAACTTGCCGTCCATGGTGCCGTAGCCCAGGGCCGCCTGGTTGGTCTGCTTGACGCGGGCATCGCTGACGAACTGGTGCTGATAGCCGAAGTCCACGGCGAACTTGTCGGTGGCCTGGTAACCGAGGCCGAAGCCCAGCAGGCGACGGGAGCCATCGGGGATGCGCGGATCGCGGCTGATGATGTTGGACGGGCTCTCGTCGTAGCCCACGCCGGCGCGCAGCGTCCACTGCGAATTCAACTTGTAGTCGCCGCCGATCGAGTAGACCCAGACGTCCTTGTAGGCCTGTGGCAGGCTGACCAGGGTCTGGCCGTTGGACTTCAGCGTCAGCTGCTTGAAGTTGGACCAGTCGGTCCACTTCACGCCGGCGGCAACACTGAAGTTGTCGTTGAACGCGTGCAGCCAGTCCAGGCTGGCAAATGCCGGCATGTTGAATTCGGCGCTGGCCTTGTCGCCATTGCCGTTGAGCGCGGGCAGGCCGGCGTTGGGGAAAACCACCGGAGCCAGCGCGATCAGATCCTTGGCGGCCTGGCTGCCGTACATGGCGTAGTCGCCGCTCAGGGTCTGCTTGATCTCGGAGTGATAGCTGAAGCCGATGCTGTCACGCGTGGTCGGCTTGAATTCGAAACCGGCGAAATAGCCGAAGGCGAACTTCTTCTTCACGTCCACGTTGAGCTGAACGTCGTCGCTCTGCGGGGCGCCCAAGATGGGCGCGCCCAGCAGGCCGGCGGCCGAACCGTAGGGATCGAGCATGGTGTTGAGCTGCGCCTTGGTGCGCTGACCGACAATGCCCGCACCGATCGAGAACTGGTCGTTGACCTTGAAGCCGGCCGAGAAGCTCAGCGCGATGGACTGCACGCTGGTCTTGGTGCCGAAGTAGCGGCCCTGCCAGGTCGGGTTGTATTCGCTGACCAGGCCGTAGGGCACGGTGACGCTGGCGCCGAGCGCCAGGCGGTCATTGACCTTGGTGGCAAATGCCATGTTCGGGAACGGAATGAACTTGCCGAAGCCATCCGGGTTGTTGCCGGTGGTCGGGTTGCCCTGCTGGTCCTGGAACGAGCCTTCGAACTTGGCGCTGGGACGAATGCCGGTGCCGGTCAGCTGGACCAGGGTGCCGTCGAAGAACGCCATGGCGGCCGGATTGTTGTAGACCGCCGTCGGGTCGTTCGCGAACAGCGAGCCGCCCGCATTGGCGCGCGCCCAGCCAGCGGCGTTGTCGGTGGGCAGCTGGAAGGAACCGGCCTGCGCGCCCAGCGGCATGGCGAGTGCACCGGCAACGGCCAGGGCGAGGCTGGCCTTGGTGCCGAGACGGGAGAGGTTTTGCAAGGTTTGACGGTCCACGTGGGTTCTCCTGTGACAAAAAGATCCGGGATGGGGTGCATCCGCGGCGATGGTTTCTGGTTTTGTGTGGTGACGATGGGGCAGCACGTATCGGAAGGTGGTGCGGTATCGCTTGGTCAGGACGCAGGCCTCCCGTCCTGGATCCAGAGAGTGGATGGCGGAATGCCCTGGCGCCGTGAATCCGTATCGGCGGCCGGTGGTGTCGTGCGGGTGGCTTCGGCTGTCACTTGGTCCTGTTGCAACACCTGCTCGATCAATTTGATCTGCTCCGTGTTTCCAGACGGGGCGGTGAGAATGGGGGACACCAGCGAGATCAGGCGCGCCAGCAGTTCGGTGTCGTTGATGGCCTCGCCCTTGCTGATGCTGGCGATCAGTTGCTGCATGTCTTCCCCGGCCAGCATGCCGGACAGCGCCTTGAGGGCGAAATGCAGGCGCAGTCCGAGCTCGCCCCGGGGAAGCGAGGGCAGGGCGCGCGCGAACGCCTCGAAGAAGCGCCCGGAAATCGATCGGTAATGCTGTTGCAGAAAATCCTGGATGAACGGCGAGGGGTCGCTGTAGACCCGACCCAGCAGGCGCATGAAGGCCGGCCCCGAGGCGCTGCCGTGGCTGAGCCGGAAAGCCGGCACGAACAGCATGGCCAGCACGGCGCGGGCGTCCAGCCCCTCCGGTCGCTGGCGTTCGCACGCACTCAGCAACTGCAGCCGCTCGCGGTTGAGTCGATCCAGTCGTTGCGACAACAGCTCCTGGACCAGCGCCTCCTTGCTGCCGAAGTGGTAGTTCACCGCGGCCAGGTTCGCGCCAGCCCTGGCGGTGATGTGGCGCAGCGACATCGCTTCGTAGCCGCCCTCGATGAACAGCCACTCGGTGGCCTCAAGCAGCCGCTTGCGGGTGTCACTGGGATTGGTTCGCTGCGTCGGACTCAAGAAGCTTGCCCCGTGATGGCCCAGCCAGGTAGCTGACACCTGCTTCAAATCAAGGATTGAAACACGTGTATGGAAGCTACCGGTGGGCCGCAGGGCGGGCAAGCTGCAGTGCACGATGCCAAAGAGACGGCTGCGGGAAGAGGGAGTTGGAGCTGGCGATCCTTGCGGGCCATGCGCGGGCTTGATCCGGCGTAGCAAATCGGGAGCGCCAGACAGCAAAAGGGCCGGATGAATCCGGCCCTTTTGCTGCACTGCATGGCAAATCACGTCAGCGGATGGCCGACATCGTCCTCAGTCTGCCTTCTTCTTGGCCAGGCGCAGCCAGGTGTCGACGACCGTGTCCGGATTCAGCGACAACGATTCGATGCCCTGTTCCATCAGCCATTCGGCCAGGTCCGGGTGGTCGGACGGGCCCTGACCGCAGATGCCGATGTACTTGCCCTTGGCGCGCGCGGTCTTGATTGCCATGGCCAGCAGCTTCTTCACCGCCGGGTCGCGTTCGTCGAACAGGCTGGCGACGATGGACGAATCGCGGTCCAGACCCAGGGTGAGCTGGGTGAGGTCGTTGGAGCCGATCGAGAAGCCGTCGAAGATGTCGAGGAACTCGTCGGCGAGCAGGGCGTTGGACGGCACTTCGCACATCATGATCACTTTCAGATCGTGCTCACCCTGCTTGAGGCCGTTCTTCGCCAGCACGTCGATGACCTTGCGGCCTTCGCCGAGCGTGCGCACGAACGGGATCATCACCCACACGTTGGCAAGGCCCATCACTTCGCGCACGCGCTTGACCGCCTTGCACTCCAGTCCGAACGCCTCGGAGAAGCTCGGGTCGACGTAGCGGCTGGCGCCACGGAAGCCGATCATCGGGTTCTCTTCGTGCGGCTCGTAGCGCGAGCCGCCGAGCAGGCCGGCGTATTCGTTCGACTTGAAGTCCGACAGGCGCACGATCACCGGCTTCGGATACACCGAGGCGGCGATGGTGGCGATGCCTTCGGCCAGGCGGTCGACGTAGAACTCGACCGGACCGGCATAGCCGGCGATGCGCTCGTCGATCTTCGCCTTGGTCTCGGCGTCCTGTTTGGCGTATTCCAGCAGCGCCTTCGGATGCACGCCGATGTGGCTGGCGATGATCATTTCCAGGCGAGCCAGGCCGATGCCGGCGTTCGGCAACTGGCCGAAGTCGAACGCGCGCTCGGGGTTGGCCACGTTCATCATGATCTTCAGCGGCGCCTCGGGCATGTCGCCCAGGTCGGCGGTGATCCGCTCGAACTTCAGGATGCCTTCGTAGATCGTGCCGGTGTCGCCTTCGGCGCAGGACACGGTGACGTCGGCGCCGTCGGGGATCAGCTCCAGCGCATTGCCGGTGCCGACCACGGCGGGCACGCCCAGCTCGCGGGCGATGATCGCCGCGTGGCAGGTACGGCCGCCGCGGTTGGTCACGATGGCCGAGGCGCGCTTCATCACCGGCTCCCAGTCGGGATCGGTCATGTCGGCGATCAGCACGTCGCCGGCCTGCACCTTGTTCATGTCGGACAGCGAACGGATCACCCGCGCCTTGCCCGCGCCGATCTTCTGGCCGATCGAGCGGCCTTCGGCCAGCACCTTGCCCTTCTCGCTGAGATGGAAGCGCTCGAGCTGGGTGGCGTGCGAACGCGACTTCACCGTTTCCGGGCGGGCCTGCACGATGTAGATCTTGCCGGTGTGGCCGTCCTTCGCCCACTCGATGTCCATCGGCCGGTCGTAATGCTTCTCGATGATCAGCGACTGGCGGGCCAGCTCCTGCACGTCCTCGTCGCTGATGCAGAACTTGTTGCGCAGGTCGGTCGGCGTGTCTTCGGTCTTGACCCGTTCGCCCGGGGCGCTGGAGTAGACCATGCGCAACTGCTTCGCACCGAGGTTGCGGCGCAGCACCGCCGGCTTGCCTTCGCGCAGCGTGGGCTTGAACACGTAGAACTCGTCGGGATTGACCGCGCCCTGCACGACCATCTCGCCGAGGCCATACGAACCCGTGACGAACACCACGTCGCGGAAACCGGACTCGGTGTCCAGCGTGAACAGCACGCCGGAGGCACCCACGTCCGAGCGCACCATCAGCTGCACACCGGCGGAGAGGAACACGTCCTCGTGCTTGAAGCCCTGGTGCACCCGATAGGCGATCGCGCGATCGTTGTACAGCGAGGCGAAGACTTCCTTGACCTTGTGCAGCACGTCGTCGATGCCGACCACGTTGAGGAAAGTTTCCTGCTGTCCTGCGAACGAGGCGTCGGGCAGGTCCTCGGCGGTGGCCGACGAACGCACGGCAACAGCAATATCGTCGGCGCCGGCGTCCTTGCACAGCTTGATGTAGGCCGCGCGGATCGCCTGCTCGAGTTCGGCGGGCAGGGCGGTATCCACGATCCAGCCGCGGATTTCCTTGCCCGCCGCGACCAGGGTGTCGACGTCGTCGACGTCGAGCGGAGCCAGCCGCTCCTGGATGCGTTTGGCCAGACCGCTCTTTTCCAGATACTGCTGGAACGCGTCGGCGGTGGTGGCGAAACCGCCCGGCACGGAGACACCCAGTTTGGCCAGGTTGCCGATCATCTCGCCCAGCGAGGCGTTCTTGCCGCCAACCTTGCCCAGGTCAGTCATGCGCAGTTGGTCGAGCCAAAGCACCAGATCGTTCAAGGGTGTCTCCTTCTGAGGAAGCGTTGCAAAGAGTGGAATGGACGCGACATGCAGGCCCGAAGCGGGTTGCAAAGAACTGGTATTGTCCGCTGCGGATGGTGCGCAGCACAAGAAGACCATTGCGCGCAGATGCCATTCCAACCCGATACCAGTCAGCTGGCGGTAGATTTTGGCGGCCGGGTCGGCGACTGCGATCGGGCCGATGCCGTGCCGATTCGCCGGGTTGCCGACGCCTCAGAATGCACGCCACAACCTGCTAAGGTGCGGCCAGACGCCATCCGCCATCTGCCATCAGGGCCACGCATGCATCGAACCGTATTCTTCATTTCGGACTCCACCGGGATTACCGCGGAGACCATCGGCAACAGCATCCTGGCGCAGTTCGAAGGCGTGCAGTTCGACAAGCACCGCTTGCCCTTCACCGACAACGCGCACAAGGCGGAGGCTGCCGCGCTGCGCATCAAGACCAATTACGCGCAGACCGGCCAGCGCCCGATCGTGGTCAACACCATGGCCGAACGCGCCCTGTGCGAGATCGTCGCCGCCAGCGGTGCGCTGATGCTGGACGTGTTTGCACCGTTCATCGGCCCGCTCGAGGAAGAGCTGTCCACCAAGCGCTCGGGTGCGGTCAACCGGTCGCATGGCATGGTCGATTTCGACAAGTACGAGGCGCGCATCAACGCGACCAACTACGCGCTGTCGCACGACGACGGCATCGACGTGAACTATGCCGAGGCGGACCTGATCCTGGTCGGCGTGTCGCGCTCGGGCAAGACGCCGACCTGTCTCTATATGGCCTTGCATTACGGGGTCAGCGCCGCCAACTATCCGCTGACCGACGACGACCTCGAGAAGCTCGAATTGCCGGCGCGTCTGCGTCCGTACAAGGATCGGCTGTATGGCCTCACCATCGATCCGGTGCGCCTGGCGCAGATCCGCGAACAGCGCCGAGCCGGCAGCCGCTACGCCACCTTGCAGCAATGCCGCTGGGAGCTGGAGCAGGCCGATCGCCTGATGCGCCAGGCCGGCATTCCCAGCCTCAACACCACCCATGTGTCGATCGAGGAGATCGCCAGCAAGATCTTCGATCGCTTCGGCATCGAGCGAACCATGTTCTGAAAACCCTGGCCCGCCCACTGGAGTTCGTACATCCCCGATGAGTGCCGTACTGGACAACCGCCGCAGCCTGCTACCGGGACGATTCGAGTTCCTGATGGGGCTGTACGCCGAGAATTACCATCGCCTGACGCGACTGTTCCAGCCACAGCAGCTGGCGCCGGGGCGTTACGTGTCGAACGTGGACGACGGTCTCGACGTCCATCTGTCCGTGCAGGAGCGTCATCCGTACACCCTGGAACTGGAACTTACCTACGATTTCGTCGACATCGATACCGGCAGGCGTGCGCCGTCGGCACAGTTGCGCATGTATACCGACGCGCATGTGGCCGAGGCGCTGCATTGCCATCCCGGGCGGCACCTGTGGCAGGTGCTGGGTCCGTTTCCGCCGGCGCATTCGGTGTTTCAGCACCGCTTGCGGATGAACGGATTCCTGTCGCGCTGGCTGGAATACCTCGTCGAGCAAGGCCATTCCGTCGGCACCCTGGAGCCGCAGCCGGAGTCGAGCGAGGGCAGTCGGAAATAGGGCTTCATAAACGTGTGCCGCTTCCTGGTTCCTGCACACACGGAGCAGTGCGCAAAATCACCACGCAGCAAAAAGCCCGCGCAAGGCGGGCTTCTTGTTTGAATAGTGGCGGAGTGGACGGGACTCGAACCCGCGACCTCCGGCGTGACAGGCCAGCATTCTAACCAACTGAACTACCACTCCGCATTGTGTTGCTTCTTCCAGCTGTGCGAGCCAACTTGGCGTCCCCACGGGGATTCGAACCCCGGTGTCCACCGTGAAAGGGTGGTGTCCTAGGCCTCTAGACGATGGGGACAATTCAAGTTGGTGGAGCCAGGCGGGATCGAACCGCCGACCTCCTGCATGCCATGCAGGCGCTCTCCCAGCTGAGCTATGGCCCCGCCGCTGGAAGCCGAGAAGAATAGGTGCGCTCCGGAATTCCGTCAAGCTTTTTTTCACACTTTCGATCACGAAGTGCCGGCGTGTCGACGATGCACTCGTGCGCGCAGGCGAGTGCCGCCTTTCCTTCGTTTAAGCTGGAGCGATCCCTCGGGTTCCAGAGAGTTGATGAATGCACGAAATCGGCTTCATTCGTGATCTTGCCATCGTGATGATCGTGGCGGGCGCCACCACGATCGTGTTCCAGCGGATGCGGCAACCGGTGCTGCTGGGCTACATCCTGGCTGGCGTGCTGATCGGGCCGCATACGCCGGGCGTGCTGGTGGGCGATGCCCGCGCCATCGACGACATTTCCAATCTCGGCGTGGTCCTGCTGATGTTCACCCTGGGCCTGGAATTCAGCGTGCGCAAGTTGCGCGAGGTCGGCATCGGCGTGCTGGCCGTGGCGGTCGCGGAAGTGGGGCTGATGTTGTGGATCGGCTATGGCATCGGCGGTCTGTTCGGCTGGTCCGGCACGGACGCGCTGTTTCTCGGCGCGATCATTTCGTTGTCCTCGACGATGGTGGCCACGCGCACGCTGGCCGAGTCGGGGCAGCGCCAGCAGAAGTTCGCGCAACTGGTGACGGGCCTGCTGGTGGCCGAGGACATGCTGACCATCGTGATGCTGACCCTGCTCACGGCGGTGGCGATCGGTGGCTCGGTGCAGGCCGACACGGCGCTGGCCCTGGTGGGTCACCTGGGCCTGTTCGTGATCGTGGGGATGATCCTGGGTCTGCTGCTGCTGCCTCGCCTGGTGGATTACGTGGCGAGCTTCGATCGCGACGAGACCTTGCTGGTCAGCGTGCTGGGCATCTGCTTCGGCGCCAGCCTGTTCGCGGTGTGGATGGGTTTCAGTGTCGCGCTGGGTGCCTTCCTGGCCGGCGCGGTGGTGGCCGAGTCGCGCAGCGTGGGGCGGGTGCTGCATCTGGTGGAGCCGTTGCGCGACATGTTCGCGGCGCTGTTCTTCGTGGCGATCGGCCTGAAGATCGATCCCTCGATGCTGCTGCAGTACGCCTTGCCGGCCCTGCTCATCGCGGCCGTGGTGATCGTCGGCAAGACCCTGGCCTGCAGCCTGGGCATCTTCATCGTGGGCCATGATCCGCGCACGGCGCTGCGCTCGGGCCTGGGCATGGCGCAGATCGGCGAATTCTCGTTCGTCATCGCCACGCTAGGTCTGTCGCTGGGCGTGGTCAGCGATTTCATCTATCCGATCGCGGTGGCCGTGTCGGTGCTGTGCATGGCCGCGTCGCCGTACCTGAACCGGTCCGCCGAGAGCCTGGCCAATGGTTTGCGCCGGGTGACGCCGCGCTCGCTGATCCTGCTGGCCAGCAGCTACAACGGCTGGCTGGAGAACCTCAAGCCGGTCAACGAGAATGCGGCCATCGCGGCCATCTTCCGGCGCCTGCTCTGGCACATCGGCATCAACGTATTGCTGGTGGTGGCGCTGTTCATCGTCGGCGCCTACGTCAATGCGCACAACTGGAGCTGGTTCTCGATGCTCGGCATCGATCGGGAACTGCGCCACACCCTGATATGGGCCTGTGCACTGTTCCTGTCGCTGCCCATGCTGATCGCCGTGTATCGCAAGGCGGAGGCGCTGGGCATGGTGCTGGCGGAACTCGGCATCCGCGAGCGGTTTGCGGGTTCGTACACGCAGGCGATTCGCAACGTGCTGGCGCGGGTCATTCCGCTGGTCACGCTGCTGGCGCTGGCGCTGCTGGTCAGCGGGCTCAGTTCGGCGATCCTGCCGCCGCGCGGGATCGCCTTGTCGCTGGTGGTGCTGGTAGTGGTGGTGGCGGTGGTGCTGTGGCGAGGTCTGGTGAGAATGCATGCGCGGCTGCAGGCCGCCCTGAAGGAAACCCTCGAAAAGCCCGGCCCGTGAGGGCGCGGCAGCTTCCCGCCGGGCCTGGCGAGGGTCCCCGAGCGGGGTGCCGGAATGAACCTTTATCGCGAATGACGGTCTGATCGCCCGATCGTTGCCAAGATCTGACAAGCACCGCACAATGCGAGGCCTGCCTCCATCGGGGGGGCCCGGCCGGCAGTGTCGGCACATCCATACATGAGGGAGTTACGAATGAAGCACTTTCTGCGTCCCACGCTGACGGCGGCCGCGATGGCCGTTGCGCTGGGCATGACGGCCTCCGTTGCCGCCCAGACGACTGGCGCTGCCGGCACCGTCGACAAGGCCAAGGCCAGCTACGTTGTGGGTTGGGAAATTGCTTCCCAGGTTCCGCCGATCATGCGCGACGAACTGGATCCGACCGCCGTGGCCAACGCGGTGAAGGCGGCGCTGTCCGGCCAGAAGCCGACCATGAGCGATACCGAAGCCAAGCAGGTGCACGACGCCTTCATGGCCAAGATCCAGGCCAAGTACCAGGCCGAGATGACCAAGCTGGCGGCCAAGAACAAGGCCGAAGGCGACGCCTTCCTGGCCAAGAACAAGAGCGCGCCGGGCGTGAAGACGACCGCGTCGGGCCTGCAGTACCAGGTGATCAGCCAGGGCACGGGCGCTCGCCCGGGTCCGAACGACACGGTCGAGATCAACTACACCGGTACCTTCATCAACGGCCAGGTGTTCGATGCCTCGGCCAAGCACAACCCGCCGGGCGCAGCCAAGATTCCGCTGGCTGGCGTGATCCCGGGCTTCCGCGAGGGCCTGCAGCTGATGCAGACCGGTGGTCATTACAAGCTGTTCATCCCGTCCTCGCTGGCTTACGGCGCCGAGCCGCAGCCGCCGATGCCGCCGAACGCCACGCTGATCTTCGACGTGACCCTGGTCAAGACGGGTCCGACGCCGGCAGGCGCCGCTCCGGGCGGCAAGTAAGCATCACGAAGCAGTTGCCGGAGGCGACTCCGGCGCAAGTTTCACGAAGGGGCGCGAAGCGATTCGCGCCCCTTCGCGTTTGCGGGAATCGCGGTGACCGGATCGAAGCGGTCGCGGCGGCGGTTAGAATGGACGTCCAACTTTTGCGGGAATCGTCACCACGATGATGAATGTCACTATCTTCGGTACCGGCTATGTCGGCCTGGTCACCGGTGCCTGCCTGGCGGAAATGGGCAACAAGGTGGTTTGCGTGGATATCGATGCGGGCAAGGTCGAGCGCCTGAAGCACGGCGAGATCCCGATCTTCGAACCCGGACTCGAGGCGATCGTGCGCCGCAACCATGCCGGCGGCCGGCTCGATTTCACCACCGACGCGGCGCCGGCGATCGCGCATGCCGAATTGATCTTCATCGCCGTGGGCACGCCGCCGGACGAGGATGGCAGCGCCGACCTGCAATACGTGCAGGCCGTGGCCCGCACCATTGGCCGCCACCTGGATCACTACGCCGTGGTGGTGAACAAGTCGACCGTGCCGGTCGGCACCGCCGATCGGGTGCGCGAGGCGGTGGCTGGTGAATTGAAGGCGCGCAACGCGACGGTGGAATTCGACGTGGTCTCCAACCCGGAGTTCCTCAAGGAAGGCGCCGCGGTGGAAGACTGCCTGCGCCCGGACCGCATCGTGGTGGGCACGTCCAGTGCACGGGCGGTGGCGGTGTTGCGCAAGCTGTACGCGCCGTTCAATCGCAACCACGATCGCATGGTGGTGATGGACGAGCGTTCGGCCGAGCTGACCAAGTACGCCGCCAACGCGATGCTGGCCACCAAGATCAGTTTCATGAACGAGATCGCGAACATCGCCGAGCGGGTGGGCGCCGACGTGGAACTGGTGCGCCAGGGCATCGGCTCGGACCCGCGCATCGGTTACAGCTTCATCTACCCGGGCGCCGGCTACGGCGGTTCGTGTTTTCCCAAGGACGTGCAGGCGCTGGAGCGCACCGCCCATGCCTACGGCTATGACGCCCGGTTGCTGGGCGCGGTCGAGGCGGTCAACCGGCAGCAGAAGGGCAAGCTGTTCGAGCTGATCTCGCGCCACTTCGATGGCCAGTTGGTCGGTCGCACAATCGCGCTGTGGGGCCTGGCGTTCAAACCCAACACCGACGACATGCGCGAGGCGCCCAGCCGGCGGCTGATGGAGCTGCTGTGGGAAGCGGGTGCCAGCGTACGTGCGTTCGATCCGGAAGCGCGCGCGGAAACGCAGCGCCTGTATGGCGATCGCGCGGACCTGGTGTTGTGCGGCGACGCCATGGAAGCCGTGCAGGGTGCCGACGTGCTGGCCGTAGTCACCGAGTGGAAGGCATTCCGCAGCCCGGACTTCGCCGCCGTCCGCGGGGCGCTGGCCGAACCGGCGATCTTCGACGGCCGCAATCTGTACGATCCGGCGGTGGTGGAGGAGGCTGGGCTGGCCTATTACGGCATCGGGCGCGGGCGCAGCCTGCAGTCATCGCCATGAACGACCAGCGTGCGATGTTCGAGCAGCGGCTGGACGAGATGGAGGTCAAGCTGACCTTCATCGACGAAGCCGTCCAGGCATTGACCACGGCGGACGCCGACCAGTCGCAGCGGATCGCTGCGCTGGAGCGCGCGTTGCGCGATCTGCGCGGCGAAATGGCATCGATGCGGGTCGCCCAGGGCAGCGACGCGCACGACGAACCACCGCCGCCGCATTACTGACCGAAAACTTGTATCCAACGATCACGGAATAACCGCATGGCCGATTCCCTGCGCGATCAGCTGCTCAAGAGCGGCATCGTCAAACAGGTTCAACCCGAACGTCCCCGTGAGCCGAAGCGGGCGTCGTCGCCCGGCAAGCCGGCGCGCCACGGCGGCAAGCCCGGTGGCAAGCCTGGCGCCAAGCCGCAGCCGCCTGCGGCCGGCCGCAGCCAGCAGGACATCGACCTGGCCAGGGCTTATGCGTTGCGCGCGCAAACCGAGACGCGGGAGCGCAAGCAGATCGAGCAGGAGGCGGCCGAACAGGCCCGGCTGCGCCGCGAGCGCAAGCAGAAGATCCAGCAGTTGCTGGATGGCAAGGCGCTGAACAAGGCCGATGCCGACCAGCCGCGCAATTTCGAGTACGGCGGCAAGATCCGCCGGGTGCATGTGGATGCCCCGCAGCTTGCCGCGCTGAATGCCGGCGAGCTGGGCGTGGTCCAGCACGGTGGTCGTTATCTGCTGGTGGCGCGCGAGATTGCCGAGCAGGTCCGCGCCATCGACGCGCACCAGCTGGCCTTGCTGGTCGACCCGGCGGCGTCCGGCATCGGTGACGATGGCGTACCGGACGACCTGATGTGGTGATGGCGGCATGAGCTCATGACAGAGAGCCCGGCACGCCGGGCTCTCTGCTGAACGTGACGCGGCATGTCAGGTTCAGTGGCTGGGGGAAGCCGACAGCTCGAAGCCGCCTTGCGCCAGCGTCGGATCGTCCCAGCCTTTCTTCGGCTTGAAGCGGTCGCCATGGCGTTGCGCCAGCTCCTCTAGCCTTGCCTTGAGCTTGTCGGCGCCTTCGCTGCGCGTGTACTGGATCGGGCCGCCCCGGAACGGTGCGAAACCGGTGCCGAAGATCACGCCGGCATCCAGCAGGTCGGCATCATCCACCACGCCATCGGCAAGGCAGGCGATCGCCTCGTTGACCATCGGCAGGATCATCCGGTCGGCCAGGTCGGGTGGGGTCACGTAATCCTGGGGTACTTCGGGTTTCTGCGGCTTGCCGTCCTGCCAGACATACAGGCCTTGGCCATCCTTCTTGCCGCGCTTGCCGGCCTCCAGCTTGTCGTCCAGCCCCGGCGGCAACTCCAGCCCGAGGAACGGCGCCAGTTCGCGGCCGACCGATGCGCATACGTCCAGGCCGACGGTGTCGGCCAGTTCGATCGGCCCCATCGGCATGCCGAACTTCTTCGCCACGCGGTCCAGCACCGGGCCGGGCACGCCTTCGCTGTACAGGCGCAGCGCTTCCAGCAGGTAGGGCATCAGGATGCGGTTGACCAGGAACCCCGGCGTGCCCTTGACCGCCACCGGCAACTTGCCGATGGCCTTGCAGAATGCCAGCGCGCGTTTCTCGATCAGCGGATCGAGCCGGTCATGCCGCACCACTTCCACCAGCGGCATCTGCGCCACCGGATTGAAGAAGTGCAGGCCCAGGAAGCGCTGCGGCGCGGCCAGGTTCTTGCGCAGTTCGTCCAGCGGGATGCTGGAGGTGTTGCTGGCGAGAATCTCGTCCGCCTGGAACTGGGGCTCGATGGTGGCGTACAACGCCTCCTTGGCCTCGGCGTTCTCGTAGATCGCCTCGATGGCCAGGTCGGCCGCCGCCACGCCGCTGCCGTCGACATCGGCGCGCAGGCGCTGCATCGCCGCCTCGACCTTGTCGGCGGACTTCAGCTTCTTCTCGTACAGGGTGCGGGCACGATCCAGCGCCGGCTGGATGAACTTCATCTCGCGATCCTGCAGGGTCACCTCGAAGCCCTTGAACGCAGCCCAGGCGGCAATGTCACCGCCCATCACGCCGGCACCGACCACGTGCACGTGCCTGATCTGCGCGTCGGCGCCGGCGCCCTGGCCCTTCAGGCGTTCCTGCAGGAAGAAGATCCGGATCAGGTTCTGCGCCGTCGGCGTGGTCGCCAGCTTCGCCACCGAGCGTGCCTCGAGTTTCAGCCGCTGGCTGATGCCGGAACCGCCACGCTTCCACACCTCGATCATCGCGAACGGCGCGGGGTAGTGCTCCTTGCGCACCTTGGCCGCAGTCTGCTTCAGCACGATCGGCGCCAGGATCTGCCGGGCCAGCCAGGTATTGGTGGCCCAGGCCCTGGCGCGGCGGGCGAACGGCCGCGTCGCGGGGCGGCGCAGCAGCAGGCGTGCTTCGCTCAGCAACTCGTCCGGGCGTGCCAGCCGGTCGACCACGCCCAGGCCCAGGGCGCGCTTTGCCGACAGGGCCTTGCCGGTCAGCATCACCGGCAGCGCCTCGGTGGCGCCGATCAGGCGCGGCAGGCGCGCGGTGCCGCCCCAGCCCGGGTGGATGCCCAGCATCACTTCGGGCAGGGCGATCCGCGTTTTCTCGTCGTCGACGGCGATGCGCTGGCGGCAGGCCAGGATCAGCTCGGTGCCGCCGCCCATGCAGGCGCCGTGCACCGCAGCCACGGTGGGACAGGGCAGGCGGGCCAATGCCTCGTAGACGCGCTGGCCGTGCTCGATGTTCTCCAGCACCGTGTCGTGTTTCGCGTACTCGACGAATTCCTTGATGTCGGCGCCCACGGCAAACCCCGACGCCTTGGCCGAGTGGATCACCACACCGGCCGGCTTCTCGATGGCCAGGCGCTCGACGATCTGCTCCAGTTCGTCCAGCACCGCGCGGGAAATCGCGTTGACGCTGCTGTTGGCGCGATCCAGGGTCAGCGTGACGATGCCATCCTCGCTTTCGCTGGTCTTCCAGTGGTTGAAGCGCAGTCCTTCGAACATGGGTCGATACGGTGTGGTGGAGGAGGCCTGAACCATACCGTCCCGACGCCATGATTGCGAGATGTGACACATCTGCTTGACCGTGCGCCGGTGCCGGTGTGAAATCGGCCATCATCCGTTGGCACCGAGGTTGCTACGGGCTACGGCAGTGCAGGTCACGGGACGACCGGCGAATGGGCAGGGACAGGGATGATCCGACGCACTCCGGTCAACGTGGCAACCAGCGGGCTCGTTCCCATCATTCATCCAGGCAGTCGCGGGTTGGCTGACTCCATGGCTTCACCGCCGCCGCACGGGGACGCAATGAATTCGACAATCGCCTCCGTTCCCGTGCAAGCCGGCAACGAGATCTTCGAACGCATCCTGGCCGCACCCAGCGGCCTGGTGGTGCTGGACAGCCAGGACGTGCACGCCCTGATCGATCAGTTTCGCGCGATCGCGCGGCATACCGGCCAGGCCGTCTACCTGTGGCAGCCCGATACCGGACTGGGCAGCCTGCGCGACGCCCACGTGCGCGTGCCGGATTGCCAGCGGCTGGGCAATGCGCTGCGCTACATGCAGCAGAGCATGCACTTCGGCGTGTACTTCCTGCTCGGACTCGAGCTGCCGCTGTCGGCGATGGACGGCACCCTGCTGCGCCAGCTGGCGCGCGCCCCCAAGGGACATCTGCGCCGAGTGGTCCTGATCGACGCGCCCGCCGCGCTGACCGAGCACCTGGGCGACCTGGCGACGCACATCGGCAGCCAGGACAGCCAGCCCCGGCGCCTGCGCCTGCGTGACGGCCGCTGGCTGGTCTGAGGCGAGGACACGATGAACTCCGGCATCCTGGTGGTCGCAGCGCAGCGCGAACTGCGGCGCAACCTGTTCGACGCACTCGACCAGGCGGGTTACCCGCAGATCTACAGTGCGCGCGATGTCCCGCACGCGGCGATCCTGCTCGAGGGGCGGCCGCCGTTGCCGCCCCTGCAGTTGCTGGTGATCGTGCTTGCCGGCGACGCGCAGCAGGCACGCCACGCCTGCGAACAACTGCGACACCTGCCCGGTGCGGCCGAAACGCCGTTGATCGTGGTGCTGGCGGACGAGGCGACCTTCGGGCCGGCGGACCTTCCGCCCGGCATCGCCGACTGGCTTTCCGCCTGGAACATCTCCGACGAACTCATTCCCCGCTGGCGGCGTTCGCTGGCGCCGGAAGGCATGCGTGCGCGTGTGCTGCCGCCTGTGCCCGAAGCGATGGTCGAGCCTGATGGCTACCGTTTCACCTTCGAGGAAGGCGAAGGCGAATGGCTGATCGTCGACGCGCAGAGCGGCCGCCTGCTTGAAGTCAGTCCCACCGTGGGCAGGCACAGCCGCATCCACGTCGACCAGTGGCAGGGCCTGCCGCTGGCCCAGGTGTTGCGCTTCGAAGGCATCGCGATCAGCCAGGTGCTGACCGAGGCCAACCGCAACTGGTACCCGTGCCAGCGCAAGTCGGCGCAAGGCGCGGACACCGGCCAGGCCAGCGTGCGGCGCATCCGGCATGCCGGGCGTGACGCGCTGGCGCTGATGTTCCGCAGCGATCGCGCCGACCTCCGGGCCGAGGCGGCGTTGTCATTGCTGTCGCGCATTTTTGCCTCGACCAGCGGCGTCGACGCCCAGAGCGCTGCCGGACGCCTGCTGTTCGACGAGCTGGGGCTGGACTACCTGGCTGTCTGGTCGGCCCGGCACGAAGGGGCGGAAGCGCCCAACCAGATGCTGCAGTTGTGGAGTGGCGAGGATGTGGCCTGGCCGCCGGCGCAATTGCAGAGTTCGCTGCAACTGGTGCTGGCCGGCAAGTCGATCCTGTACCGCACCGATGCCAAGCGCCTGGCGCCGATCGACCCGCTGCTGCAACAGCTCGAACTGGCCGGCTTCGCCGGACTTCCGCTGTACGACGAAAGGCATACCGTGCTGGGCGCGATGCTCGCGGGCACGCGCCGCGGCTTCGGCGAGATGAGCATCATCGAACCGGTGTTGCGCTGCGCGGTCGCGCGCTTCGCCCAGATGCTGGAGCTGGGCCGCACCCGCGAGCAGGGCCGCGCCGAAGGCCTCGTCGACGCCCTGACCGGCCTGCCCAACCGCCTGTTGTTCAACGATCGACTGGAAACGATCATCCGCGAGGCCACCCGCAACGGCGAGTGCTTCGCCGTGCTGTTCGTCGACCTCGATCGCTTCAAGGCGATCAACGACACCTACGGCCACGCGGCCGGCGACCAGGTATTGCGCACGGTCACCCAGCGCCTGTGCGGCAGCATCCGCGCCTCCGATACGGTGGCACGCTACGCCGGCGACGAGTTCACCATCGTGCTGCGGCACATCGTCAAGAACGACGACGTGATGCGGGTGGCCGAGAAAATCGTGCAGGTGATGGAGACGCCGCTGTACCTGGAGGACGGCACCGAGCTGCAGGTGACCGCGTCGATGGGGTTGAGCTTCTTCCCGGACGACGCCGGCGACGCGGCGACCCTGCTCAAGCACGCGGACGAGGCGATGTACGCGGCCAAGCACCAGGGCCGCAACACCTTCCAGATCTACGAGATCAGCCCGGAATATGCCCAGCAGCATGGCATGGCGCTGAAGACCCGCCTGCGCCACGCCGAGGGCAATGGCGAACTGCGCGTGGTCTACCAGCCGCAGGTCAATACCGAGACCGAGGACATCGTGGGGATGGAGGCGCTGGTGCGCTGGGAACATCCCGAACTGGGCATGATCAGCCCGGCGGTGTTCATCCCGCTGGCCGAGGAAACCGGCCTGATCGTCTCGATCGGCGAATGGGTGATGCGCACGGCCTGCCGCCAGGCGAAAGAGTGGGAGCAGCGTTACGGCCTGCGCCTGCGCCTGGGAGTGAACCTGTCGGCGGTGCAGTTGATGGAGCCGCACCTGCTGGACACGGTCGCGGCCGTGCTGCGCGATACCGGGCTGGATCCGACCCTGCTGGAAATGGAAGTCACCGAAAGCATCAGCATCAAGGAAGCGCCCAACCTGGTCGAGAACCTCAACGCGCTGCACCGGCTGGGCTGCCATATCGCGATCGACGATTTCGGCACCGGCGCCGCGTCGCTGGATTACCTGCGCCGGCTGCCCGCCGACCGCATCAAGATCGACCAGAGCTTCGTGCGCAACATCGGGGTGGACCCGGATGACGAGGCGATCGTGCGGGCCACCATCGAGATGGCGCATCGGCTGAACCGGGCGGTGGTGGCCGAGGGCGTGGAGATCGAGCAGCACCTGCAGTTCCTGCGCACGAACGGCTGCGACGAGCTGCAGGGTTACCTGTTCTGCCGCCCGCTGCCGCCGATCAGCTTCGACAAGCTGCTGGCCGAGCGGCAGCGCCTGCTGGAAGGGCGCGCGGCCGAGCTGGCTTGAGTGGACTGCCAGCGCCCCCATTACTGACCGATACCCGTCACGGGTCGGGGTGGCGCATCCGGCATGACAACCAGCCAACGGGCTGTGCGTTAAGGTGGGGCCTGCTACTTCATGTTCCAGGTGAACTAGGGCGCCGGGCCGTGGTCTGAGCGCCGCGTTCAGTTCAAAACAAGCTCCCGCAGCGGATGACGGCATTGACGACGGATACGGCCCGGATGGGCGAAAACGAACTGGATCGCGCGCTGGTCGAGCGTGTCCAGCAGGGAGACAGGCGGGCCTTCGACCTGCTGGTGCGCAAGTACCAGCACAAGGTGATCGGGCTGGTCTCGCGCTACGTGCGCAGCCATGCCGAATGCGAGGACATCGCCCAGGAGTCCTTCATCCGCGCCTGGCGGGCCATCGGCTCGTTCCGGGGCGACAGCGCCTTCTACACCTGGCTGTACAAGATCGCGGTGAACACCGCCAAGAATCACCTGGTGGCGATGGGGCGTCGGCCGCCTTCGGGCGACATCGACGCCGACGACGCCGAGTTCATGGCCGGCGCCGAGCGCATGCACGACAGCGCCACGCCCGAGCGCGAGCTGATGCGCCAGGAAATTGAACAATCCGTGTTTTCCACTGTCCAAGCGTTGCCCGAAGAACTGCGGACCGCCATCACGCTGCGCGAAGTGGATGGTCTCAGCTACGATGAAATCGCCGAAGCGATGGGCTGCCCGATCGGTACGGTGCGTTCGCGCATCTTTCGGGCACGCGAGGCGATCGACGAAAAACTGCGGCCACTTTTGTCGGACCGCGAGGATCAGACATGAATCAGGCAGGCATGAATCAGGACACCCGGGAAAGTCTTTCCGCGGGCATCGATGGCGAGTTGTCGAAGGAGCAGCTGCGGTTCCTGCTGCGCCGTCTCGACCACGATGCTTCCCTGCAGGCCGCCTGGTCTCCCTACCATGTGGCGCGCGACAGCCTGCGCCGGGAATTCCCGGCCGTG
The DNA here is from genome assembly GCF_001428465.1 of Rhodanobacter sp. Root179. Classification (NCBI taxonomy): domain Bacteria; kingdom Pseudomonadati; phylum Pseudomonadota; class Gammaproteobacteria; order Lysobacterales; family Rhodanobacteraceae; genus Rhodanobacter; species Rhodanobacter sp. Root179. Next base: position 336,175 of record NZ_LMHR01000088.1, read on the forward strand.
GCCAGCGCCGACTTTGCCGACCGCGTGATGCGCGCGATCGAGCAGGAAGCGGCCGCGGTCACCGCGACTCCCGCCCGGCGCCATCACTGGTTGCGCTGGTCCGCGGGTGGCGCGATCGCCGCCAGCGTGGCCGCCGCCGCGTTGATGGTCGGCCAGCCGCGCTCGAGCAGTGAGCTGGAACAAGTCACCGCCTCGGCCAAAACCAGTCAGACCAGCACCGTCACCAGCCTGGCCGCGGCGGCCAAGCCGACCGCGCCTGCGGCCGTGCCACCGTGGCTCAGCGGCAATTCGGCTGGCCTGCTCAGCCAGCAGGCCTCGGCCACGCTGGGCTCGCCGTTCGGGCAGAGCCCGTCGAACTATGCACGGCGGCTGTCGGGCTACCCGTCGATGCCGCGTTACCGCACGCTGGAAAACAACGACGGCAGCTACCTGTTGCTGCTCGATCCGGAGCAGCAGCGGATCTCCGCGCCGGACGACGCGTCGCGCAGGGCATCCGCCGTCGCGCAATAGCTCGGGTCCGCGTGTCGTTCCCGCGGCCCGTTTTCGATGCACGCCACCACCCGGGTTCCGCAAGGGCCGGCCGCTGCCATGCGCGGGACGGCCTGCGGAATGCGCGGGCCTCGGTAGCTTGCCGGGAATCATTTCGGAACCATCCAGTCCATTTCAGGCCGGTCCGGCTTGAGTCAACCTGAGGAGGAGCCATGAATCATTCCATCCTGCGCAGCCTGGCGTGCTGCGCCTTGCTGGGCGTCGCCAGTGTCGGCGTGGTGCAGGCGCAGGCACCGGGCAGCGCGGCGGCCTTGCCGGATTTCACCGGCATCGTGCAGAAGAACGCGCCGGCCGTCGTCCACGTGGAAGCTAAGTACACCGGCGAACAACCCGACAGCTATGGCGGGCGCGGTCCGCGGATGATGCCCGGCCAGGGCGGGCCCGATGATCCGCAAGCCGAGATCCTGCGCCGCTTCTTCGGCATGCCGATGATGCCCTCGCCGCAGCAGCAGAAGCACACCTCGCTGGGTTCGGGCTTCATCATTTCCCGTGACGGCTACATCCTCACCAACAACCACGTGGTCGATCACGCGGACAAGGTCACCGTGCGCCTGCAGGACCGGCGCACGCTGACCGCGAAAGTGATCGGCACCGACCCGACCTACGACATCGCCCTGCTCAAGGTCGATGCCGGTGGCGACCTGCCGGCGGTGGACCTGGGCGATTCGCGCAGCCTGAAGCCGGGCCAGTGGGTGCTGGCGATCGGTTCGCCGTTCGGCTTCGACTACACGGTGACCCAGGGCATCGTCAGCGCCGTGGGGCGCAATCTGGGCCAGCGTGACCAGCCGTATACCTCGTTCATCCAGACCGACGTGCCGATCAACCGGGGCAATTCCGGCGGTCCGCTGTTCGATCTGCAGGGCCGCGTGGTGGGCGTCAACTCGCAGATCTATTCCAACACCGGCGATTACCTCGGCGTGTCGTTCTCGATTCCCATCGATGTGGCGATGAGCGCCGTGCAGCAGCTCAAGTCCAAGGGTTACGTCTCGCGCGGCATGCTGGGCGTGACCATGCAGCCGGTCAATGACGACATCATCAAGGCGTTCAAGCTCGACAATGGCGCGGGTGCCGCGGTGGTCGACGTCAGCCCGGACAGCGGCGCGGCCAAGGCCGGCATCCAGCCTGGCGACATCATCCTGAGCTACAACGGCCAGCCACTGCAGCAGGCCTCGGACCTGCCGCCGCTGGTCGGCATGACCAGGCCGGGCAGCAAGGTGCCGGTGGAAATCCTGCGCAACGGCAAGAAGCAGACGCTCGACGTGACCATCAGCGAGGCCAAGCGTGATCGCAACGCGGTCAACAACCTGGCCTCGGCGACGTCGTCCAGCCAGGCCGGTTCGGCTGCGCTGGGCCTGACCGTGCAATCGATCGACAGCGACACGCGCAGTCAGCTGGGACTGAAGGCGGGGCAGGGCGTGGTGATCGACGACATCACCGGCCCCGTGGCGGCGCAGGCCGGCCTGCGTGCCGGCGACGTGATCACCATGGTCAACCAGCAGAAGGTCGGCAGCGTGGCCGAGTTCGAGGCCGCCACGAAGAGCGTGAAGCCGGGCAGCACGGTGCTGTTGCTGGTGCGCCGGGGCGAGCAGAGCAATTTCGTGGGGCTCACGGTGCCGGCGGATCGTTAGGTGCACCGGTGGCCGGTTCGGCGGGCACGGACCGGCCACCATCGACCGGCGTCATCCCGGGGCGGGGTGACGCTGCTTGCCCGATCGCCTGACGGCGGCGATCCCATGCGATAATGCCGGGTTAGCGTTGCCTCGCGGCAGCGCCGCCACGCCATTGCGTGGTGCCCAGCCCCAGCTCGACCACAGGCCGCCTGCGCTCCATGGAATTGATCCGCAACTTCTCCATCATTGCCCATATCGATCACGGCAAGTCCACCCTGGCCGATCGCATCATCCAGATCTGTGGCGGCCTGGCCGACCGCGAGATGGAAGCGCAGGTGCTGGACAACAATCCGATCGAGCGCGAACGCGGCATCACGATCAAGGCGCAGTCGGTGTCGCTGCCGTACAAGGCGCGCAACGGCAAGACCTATCAGCTGAACTTCATCGACACTCCCGGACACGTGGACTTCTCCTATGAGGTCAGCCGTTCGCTGGCGGCCTGTGAGGGCGCACTGCTGGTGGTGGACGCCGCCCAGGGTGTCGAGGCGCAGTCGGTGGCCAACTGCTACACCGCGGTGGAGATGGGACTGGAAGTGGTGCCGGTGCTGAACAAGATCGACCTGCCGACCGCCGACGTCGAAAAAGTGAAGCTGGAGATCGAGGCGGTGATCGGCGTGGACGCCACCGACGCGGTGGCGATCAGCGCCAAGACCGGGCTGAACGTGGTCGAGGTGCTGGAGGCGATCGTCGCCCGCATCCCGCCGCCGCAGCCGCGCGACACCGACAGGCTGCAGGCGCTGATCATCGACTCCTGGTTCGACAACTACCTGGGCGTGGTGTCGCTGGTGCGCGTGATGCAGGGCGAGATCAAGTCCGGCGACAAGCTGCTGGTGATGTCCACCGGGCGCACCCACGAAGTGGGCGACGTCGGCGTGTTCACCCCCAAGCGCAAGAAGCTGGACAAGCTCGGTGCGGGCGAGGTGGGCTGGATCAACGCCTCGATCAAGGACGTGCACGGCGCGCCGGTCGGCGACACGCTGACCCATGCCGGCAAGCCGGCCGACAAGGCGCTGCCCGGCTTCCAGCACATGCAGCCGCGGGTGTTCGCCGGCCTGTTCCCGGTGTCGTCGGACGACTATCCGGCGATGCGCGAGGCGCTGGACAAGCTGCGCCTCAACGACGCCGCGCTGTTCTTCGAGCCGGAGTCGTCCGAGGCGATGGGCTTCGGCTTCCGCTGTGGCTTCCTCGGCATGCTGCACATGGAGATCGTGCAGGAGCGGCTGGAGCGCGAATACGACCTCGACCTGATCACCACCGCGCCCACCGTGGTCTACGAGATCCTGAAAAGCGACGGCACCACCATGTTGCTGGACAACCCGGCCAAGCTGCCGACCAACACCAGCCTGGTGGCGGAGATCCGCGAGCCGATCATCATCGCCAACATCCTCACGCCGCCGGACTACATCGGCAACGTGATCACCCTGTGCGAGGAAAAGCGTGGCGTGCAGCGCTCGATCCAGTACCTGGCCAGCCAGGTGCAGATCAGCTACGAGATGCCGCTGGCCGAGGTGGTGATGGACTTCTTCGACCGGCTGAAATCCGTCTCGCGCGGCTACGCCTCGATGGACTACCACTTCGACCGCTTCGAGGCCGGCCCGTTCGTGCGCACTGACGTGCTGATCAACGGTGATCGCGTCGACGCGCTGAGCCTGATCGTGCATCGCAGCCATGCCGACCGCCGCGGCCGCGACCTGGTCGAGCGGATGAAGGACCTGATCCCGCGCCAGCAGTTCGACGTGGCCATCCAGGCCGCGATCGGCGCGCAGATCATCGCCCGTTCCACCGTCAAGGCGTTGCGCAAGAACGTCCTGGCCAAGTGCTACGGTGGCGACGTCAGCCGCAAGAAGAAGTTGCTGGAGAAGCAGAAGGAAGGCAAGAAGCGCATGAAACAGGTGGGCCGGGTGGAAATCCCCCAGGAAGCCTTCCTCGCCGTACTCAGAGTGGATAAATGATTTCGGCCGGGAATCGGGAATTCCCGGCTCCATAGGAGCCCCACATGGATTTTGATTTTTCGGCGATTCTGCTTGGCCTGACCGTGCTGTTCGGCGTGGTCTGGGGGCTGGACCGCCTGTTCCTGTACAAGAAGCGCAAGGCGCATCTGGACGCGGCGGGCGAGGAGTACCACGAGCCGGCGGTGGTGGACTGGTCGCGCTCGCTGTTCCCGGTGGTGCTGGTGGTGCTGGTGCTGCGCTCGTTCGTGGCCGAGCCGTTCCGGATTCCGTCCGGCTCGATGATGCCGACCCTCGACGTGGGCGACTTCATCCTGGTCAACAAGTTCGCCTACGGCCTGCGCATGCCGGCGTTCAACGACAAGTTCGTGAGCCTGGGCGAGCCGAAGCGGGGCGACGTGGTGGTGTTCCGCTTTCCGGGCTACCTGTGCCGGGATGGCGGCAAGCTGGTGCGCAGCGGTGACATGAGCTGCGCCGATCCGCATGCCAAGGTGCCGTCGCAGAACTGGATCAAGCGCGTCATCGGCCTGCCCGGCGACAGCATCGAGGTGCATGGCGACGAGCTGCTGGTGAACGGCCAGCGCGTCACGGCGGACGAGATCGGCCCCTACGTGGGCAATCCCCAGCGCACCGTCGACGAGACCATGCTGAACATGGGCGCCACGGTGTGGACCGAGCACTTGGGCAAGCTCAACCACATGATCGCGCGCATGCCCGCCTACAACACGCCCAATTCCATCCCCAACGACCGCGTGCCGTCCAAGGTGCCCGCCGGTTGCTACCTGGTGATGGGCGACAACCGCAACGACAGCCTGGACAGCCGCTGGTGGGGCTGCATGCCGGAGCAGAACCTGGCCGGCAAGGCGTTCCTGATCTGGATGAGCTGGAAGGGCTGGGGCACCGGCGGGGTGGATTTCTCGCGGATCGGCACGGTCATCCATTGATGCGACCGGCCGGCGGAGTCCGGCCGGCCAAAGCGTGACCGGATCGAAGCCCTGCACATGCCATCGTCACCGGCACGCGAATCTGCAGGCATAATCGGCACGCCGGCGCGGGGCGGCCGGACTTCCATCCAGCTCATCACCATCCATTGCAAGGCAAGCCGTTCGAAGCGGCGTAGCGAGGGGACTATGAAATCGAAGCAGACCGGCGTCACCCTGATCGGATTCCTGTTCATTCTGGCCGTGTTCGGTTTCCTGGCCTACATGGCGATGAAACTGGTGCCGTCGTATTCCGAGTACGGTGGCGTGGTCAAGGCGATGGAGCAGCTCGCCAGCGAGGGGACCAACGGCAAGTCGCTGGACGGCATCCGTCGCGACCTGCTGCGCAAGATGGATTTCCAGTACGTCGACGATGCCGTGGTGCGCCCGGAAGACATCACCATCAAGAAGGACGCCGGTGGTGCCAGCCAGCTGCGGGTCGCCTACGACAAGGAGATCCCGTTCATGTACAACATCTCCTTCCTGCTGCACTTCGACAAGAGCATTGCGCTGCAGGGCAATGTGGGCGAGTAACTTTTGGAACTGAACTACCGTTTCCGTGATCCGGCGCTGGCCAGGCTGGCGCTGACCCACCGCAGCATCGGCAAACCGAACAACGAGCGGCTGGAATTTCTCGGCGATGCGCTGCTCGGCGCGATCATCGCCGAGATGCTGTACGAGGCGCACCCCAAGGCCAGCGAGGGCGAGCTGTCGCGTCTTCGCGCCCAACTGGTCAATGGCCAGGCGCTGGCCGTGGTGGCTCGTGAGCTGGAGCTGGGCGAAGGCCTGCAACTGGGTCCGGGCGAGCTGAAGAGCGGTGGTTTCCGCCGTGAATCGATCCTCGCCGATGCGTTCGAGGCGACCATCGCCGCGGTCTACCTCGATGGCGGTTTCGATGCCTGCCGCGACGCCGTGCGTGGCCTGTTCGCCGAACGCATCGCCGCGCTGCGGCGTTCATCGAAAGACGCCAAGACGCGGCTGCAGGAATGGCTGCAGGCCAAGGGCCTGCCGTTGCCGCACTACGAGCTGGTGGCCAGCCACGGCGAGGACCACGCCAAGACCTTCGACGTCAGCTGCGCGATCACCGAGCCGATGGCCTTCGTCGCCGAAGCGCATGGCGGCAACCGCCGCGCCGCCGAACAGGACGCGGCCGAACTGGTGCTGAGCCAGTTGCTGGAGCAGCAGCGCTCCTCCTGAATCCGACGCTTCCGCGGTGCCGGGCACCGGGCACCGCCAGAGTGACCGTCCCGGCCTGCGCCAGTCGCCACGTGCCGGTGGCGGCGAAGCACTACACTTGCCATCCGACTCGCCGAGTACCTCAGTCATGAAACTCCCACTGGACCCCACCGACGGCAGCCTGCCGCACGACGACTTCCGCTGCGGTACGGTGGCGCTGGCCGGGCGTCCCAACGTGGGCAAGTCGACCCTGCTCAACGCACTGATCGGCTTTCGCCTGTCGATCATCAGCCCGCGCCCGCAGACCACCCGCCACCGCATCCTGGGCATCAATACCAGCGAGGCCGGGCAGATCATGTACGTCGACACGCCGGGCCTGCATCGCGGCGCCAAGCGGGCGATGAACCGCAGCCTCAACCGCGCCGCGCGCTCGGCGATCAGCGATGTCGACCTGGTGGTGCAGGTGATCGAGGCCGGCCGCTTCACCGACGAGGACGAGGCGCTCTACGCCGCGCTGGTCGAGCAGTCCTCGCCGCGCCTGCTGGTGATCAACAAGGTCGACCTCAACAAGGACAAGACGGTGATGCTGCCGTTCGTGTCCGAGCTGGTGGCCACCCACAGCTACGACGAGATCCACTACATCAGTGCGCTGAAGAAGCAGGGGCTGAAGGAACTGGAGCAGGCGATCCTCAAGCGCCTGCCGGTGCAGCCACCGGTGTTCGGCGAAGACGAAATTACCGACCGCAGCGAACGCTTCCTGGCCGCCGAAATGGTCCGCGAGCAGCTGATGCTGCGGCTGGACCAGGAGCTGCCCTACGCCACCACGGTGGAGATCGAGCAATTCAGCGACCGTCCCGACGGCATCGCCGAGATCCACGCCATCATCTGGGTCGAGCGCGATGGCCAGAAGGCGATCGTGATTGGCAACGGCGGCGTCCAGCTCAAGGCGATCGGCAGCGCGGCCCGGCGCCACATGGAGCGCATGTTCGAGCGCAAGGTGTTCCTCAAGCTGTGGGTGAAGGTGCGCGAGGGCTGGGTCGACGACGAGAACATGCTGAAGAAATTCGGATATACGGATTGAGAGCAGGGAACGGGGAACAGGGAACGGGGAACATGAGCGTACGCTGTACTCCGGCTCTTCCGTTCCCCGTTCCCCGTTCCCCGTTCCCCGCTTTTGACCCATGCGCATCGAACAGCAACCCGCTTACGTCCTGCATGCGCGGCCTTACCGCGAGACGTCGCTGTTGCTGGAGTGCCTGAGCCGCGAGCATGGCCGGCTGGGCGTGGTGGCGCGCGGGGTGCGCGGCGAGCGTGCGCGGTTGCGCCGGGCCCAGCTGGAGCCGTTCCAGGCGCTGCGCATGGATCTGCTGCTGCGGGGCGAGATGGCCACGCTGACGGCGGTCGAGACGGTGGGCACGCCGACGCGGCTGGGCGGCGACGCCGGGTTGGCCGGGCTGTATCTCAACGAATTGGTGGTGCGCCTCACCGGGCGGCAGGACCCTTCGCCGCCGCTGTTCGATGCCTATGCGCTGACCCTGCAGCGACTCGCCGCCGAGCCGTCGCTGGCGTGGACATTGCGCCGGTTCGAGCGTGACCTGCTGGAAGCGACCGGCTATGGCCTGCAGCTGGCGCACGATGCGGGTACGGGTGAGTTTCTGGAGCCGCAGGCGAGCTATCGCTACGAGGTCGAGCAGGGCGCCGTGCGGTGCGCGGCCAGCAGCCCGCACGCCATCCTCGGCCGCGACCTGCTGGCCCTGGAACAGGACCGCATGCCCGACGCCGCCGGCCTCAAGGCATTGCGCGACATGATCCGCCGGGTGATCCGCTTCCATCTGGGTGGCGCCGAATTGCGCGCCTGGCGGGTGCTGGCGATGGCGGTGTCGCGAAACCGGCCGGATTCCGCGGTGCCTCCTGCCGAACGGCTCGACTAGCCGAGCGCCTGCAGGGTCGCAAGCAAGGTGCGGCGGAAGCGGGTCAGCGCGGCTGCGCTGACGCCCCGTCGCGGCAGCTGTTGCTGCAGCAGCATGGTCTGCCGGGACAAGGCACTGGCACCGCAGAATCCGCACGAAGAGCGCAATCGATGCAGGCGATCGCTGAAGTTGTCGCGGTCGAGGCTCAGCGCGTCCAGTTCCCGCGACAGCAGCGCCAGCTCGTCGCGCAGCAGCAGGCGCAGGGCGTGCATGGTGGTGGCGTCGCCGGTGGTGCTCAGCGCAGCCTGGTCGTCCAGCACGCTGGCGCTGCGGTCGTCCATCGGCATCAGCGCCAGCACCTGGCGCAGTTCGGTCAGCCCGCAGGGTTTCAGCAGCACCTCGCTGAAACCGGCGTCCAGCAGCGACTGGCGATCACCGGGCGCCAGCTCGGCGCTGGTGGCCACCGCGATGCTGTCGGCCGAGCGTGCCTGCACGTCGTCGCGCAGCGTCTGCAGGATCTGCAGTGCGCCGGCGCCGGGCATGCGGCAGTCCAGCAGCAGCAGGTCGAACGACTCGGCAGCGGCCCGCGCCAGCGCTGCCTGGCCATCCATGCAGGCTTCCGCATCGGCGCCCATCGAGGCCAGTCCATCGCACAGGAAGCGGCAACTGCCGGGATCGTCATCGGCCACCAGCACGCGTGGGCGGGGCAGCGGGCGGGACAGATTGGCGGGTTCGCAAACGGTGTCGGCAAGGCGGCTGGGCATGACGAATTCCATATCGTTCATCTTGATTTGGCAGAATGGCCCGACATGCGTCCGACTTCAAGCCATCTGCTGATCTGTTGCTGCCTGCTGCTGGGACTCGGCTGGGCCTTGCCTGCCCAGGCCGACGTGCTGCTGAGCGCGAAGTCGATCACCGCCCCGGGCATCCACCTGCAGACGGTGACGCTGCGCATCGGCGAGGACGCCGACGGCGGCCTGCATCTGCAGCTGGACGCGGCCCAGGCCGACATTCCCGCGATGGGCTGGCGCCGGCTGGGCCTGAGCGTGGACGGCAACCTGCAACGCGACGTCCGCCTGCGCTGGACGCTGGACGGCAAGCTGCGCCTGGCCGGTGCCCCCGGCGGGGCGCTCGGCGACGCACAGTTCAACGTGCAGCTCAGCGAGGCGGCCAACACCTTGCTGGTCGACATCCAGCAGGGCAAGGCGAATGCCAGCGCATGGCTGCCGCTGGACCAGCCCACTCATGCCCAGATCAGCGTGGACAACCTGCCCACCGGCTGGTTGCAGGGCCTGCTCGGCACGGTGTGGTCGGGGCAGCCCACCGCGGGTCGCCTTAAGGCGGAACTGGCGCTGGACCTGCGCGGCCAGGGCCTGCAGTCGTCCGGCGAGTTCACCCTCACCGATACGGGTTTTGACACCCCCGCCGGCACGCTGGCCGGGCAGGGGCTCAATGGCAGTGGCCGCTTCAGCCTGGACACCACCGACGGTCCGGCCAGCATCGATCTGGACGCCAGCCTGCGCGGCGGCGAGCTGCTGCTGGGACCGCTCTACGCGAAGCTGCCGGATCATCCGGTGCAACTGGGTCTGCACGCGGACGCCCAGCGCGGCGGGTTCGAACTGAGCCGGTTGCGGGTGAATGATGCCGACGCGCTGCAGCTCGACGGCGCGCTGGCCTTCGACGCCAGGGGCGAGTTGAAGAGCTTGCGGCTGGATCGCCTGCACGCGAATTTTCCGGCCGCCTACCAGCGTTATGGCCAGGCCTGGCTCGGCACGCTGGGCCTGCGTGACATGCGCATCGATGGGCAGCTGAATGCCAGCCTCGATCTGCGGGCGGACGGCCCGCAGGCGTTTGCCTTCAGCACCGACGGCATCAGCCTTGCCGATGCGGATGGCCGCCTGGCGGTCGATGGCCTGCAGGGCGGGCTGGACTGGGCGCGCGATGGCGAACGCCCGGCCACCACGCTGGCCTGGCGCAGCCTGCAGTTCTACCAGGTGGCCAACGGCGCCGCCCGTTCGCGCTGGCAGAGCAGCGGCGGCACGCTCGCCCTGCAGCAACCACTGCAGATCCCGGTGTTCCACGGGCAGTGGCAGATCGGCCAGCTGGACTGGCGTCCGGCCGCGGCGCAGGGCCAGCGCCTGGCCGCGTCGATGACGGTGACCGGCGTCGACATGGCCGCCTTCAGCCAGGCGATGGGCTGGCCGGCCTTCCCCGGCACGCTGGCCGGCGCGATTCCCTCGCTGCGCTGGGTCGACGACCGTTTCGAGCTGGGGGGCGGCCTGTCGGCCAGCCTGTTCGGCGGCTTCGTCGACATCACCCGCCTGTCGTTGCAGCAGCCGTTCGGCACCACGCCGGTGCTGACCGGCGACATCGCGCTGAAGCAACTGGACCTGGCCGCGATCACCAGCGTGTTCGACTTCGGCAGCATCACCGGCCCGCTGGATGGCTCGATCAACGACCTGCGCCTGGTCAACTGGAGCCCGGTGGCCTTCAACGCCAGCCTGCTGGCCGGCGAAGGCGGCCGGATCAGCCAGCGTGCGGTGAACAACCTCACCTCCGTCGGCGGCGGTGGCATCGCCGCCGGCCTGCAGGGGGCCATGCTGAAACTGTTCAAGACCTTCGGCTACAAGCGCATCGGCCTCAATTGCACGTTGCAGGGCACGGTCTGCCGGATGAGCGGGCTGGAAGCTAACGACGGCGGCTACACTATCGTCGAAGGCAGCGGCCTGCCGCGGCTGCAGGTGATCGGCCACCAGACCCAGGTCGACTGGCCGACCCTGGTGCAGCGGCTGCACGACGCGGTCCACGGGGAAACCCCGCAAATCCGCTGAGCGACATGCTCCGCCGCCTCATCCATCCATCTCACTGCGGGAGTTCCCCATGCGCAAGCGCCTCTACGTCATCCTGACCGCCCTGGCCGTGACGCTGGTCGGCTGCGTCACGATCAACGTCTACTTCCCCGAAGCGGCCGCGCAGAAGGCCGCCGACCAGTTCATCGGCAACGTGCTGGACCAGGCGACGCCTGCGGCGCCCGCGCCGAAGACGCCCAAGCCCGCAGCCGATGGCGCCCAGCCGTCGGCGATGCTGCTGGACCTGCTGATCCCGGCCGCGCAGGCCGCGGACGTGCCCGACATCCGCATCCAGACCAGCGCCACCGAGGCGATCCGCGCCCGCATGCATGCGCGCTTCCAGGGCACCCTGGGTTCGCTGCTCGACAGCGGCGCGGTGGGCTTCACCCGCGACGGCATGGTCGCCATGCGCGATGCCGCCAAGGTGCCGCTGAGCGCCCGCGCCCAGGCCAACGCCACGGTGGCCGACGAGAACCGCGACCGCGCCGCGCTGTATCGGGAAATCGCCAACGCCAACAATCACCCGGAGTGGGAGTCGCAGATCCGCGCCACCTTCGCCAAGAGCTGGATCGAGAAGGCGCGCGCCGGCTGGTATTACCAGGACGCTGCCGGCGCCTGGCAGAAAAAATGAGCCGGGCAGGGCATCGCGGGGCGTGAGGCTGGCTGATCTGGGATAATCGCCGGTCAGCCATCAGCCATGCGATCCCATGTCCCGATCCAACTCCGTTTCTCCCAAGCCTTTCGAAGCCCAGATCACCGACCTCGGCCATGACGGCCGGGGCGTGGCGCGGATCGACGGCAAGACGGTCTTCGTCAGCGGCGGCCTGCTTGGCGAAACGGTGATCGCGAAGCTGCGCAAGCGTCATCGGCATTTCGACGAAGCCGAAGTGGTCGAGGTGATCACCGCCTCGCCGCACCGGGTCGAGCCGCGCTGCCAGCACTTCGCGCTGTGCAGCGGCTGTTCGCTGCAGCACCTCGATGCGTCCTCGCAGATCGCCGCCAAGCAGCGCGTGCTGGCCGAGAATTTCGAGCGCATCGGCAAGGTCACGCCGCAGTCGTGGCTGCCGCCGCTGACCGCCGAGCCGTGGGGCTACCGGCGCAAGGGCCGGTTGTCGGTGCGCAACGTGGCCAAGAAGGGCAGCGTGCTGGTCGGTTTCCGCGAAGAGCAGAACCCGCGCTTCGTCACCCCGATCCAGCGCTGCGAAGTGATGCATCCGTCGCTCGGCCCCAAGGTGGGCCTGCTGGCCGAACTGCTGGGCACGATGGACGCCGTCGACACCATCGCCCAGATCGAGTTCGCCGCCGGCGACGACCTGATGGCGCTGGTGTTCCGTCACCTGCAGCCGCTCAGCGAGCGCGACCTGGCCGCGCTCACCGCCTTCGGCCAGCAGCACGGCTTTGCGATCTACCTGCAGCCCGGCGGCGTCAGCAGCGTGCATCCGCTGTGGCCGGAAAATCCGCGGCTGGCCTTCCGCATCGCCAGCGACGATCCGCGTTTCGCCGACGTGGAGCTGGAATTCCAGCCGCTGGATTTCGTGCAGGTCAACGCCGGCATGAACCAGCTGATGATGGCCCGCGCGATGGAGCTGCTCGATCCGCAACCGACCGATCGCGTGCTCGACCTGTTCTGTGGCCTGGGCAACTTCACCCTGCCGATCGCGCGCCGGGTGGCCGAGGTGGTGGGCGTGGAAGGCGAGCACGGCCTGGTCGAACGCGCCGCGCAGAACGCCGCGCGCAACGGCATCGACAACGCGAAGTTCCACGTGGCCAACCTGTTCGAGGACCAGCGCCACGCCGAGTGGGCGAAGCAGCCGTGGGACAAGCTGCTGCTCGATCCGCCCCGCGCCGGCGCCGACAAGGTGCTGGAGTACCTGCCGCGCAAGCAGACAAATCGCATCGTCTACGTCTCCTGCCATCCCGCCTCGCTGGCGCGCGACGCCGGCATCCTGGTCAACCAGCACGGTTTCCGGCTGGCCTCGGCCGGCGTGATGGACATGTTCCCGCATACCGCGCATGTCGAATCCATAGCGGTATTTGAGCGGTCTTCCTGACCGCGAAAGTCAAACGGGCGGCCATCCATGGCCGCACTCCTCAATAAAAGCCGTTTCATTGCAGGCGTTGTCGCTGGTTGAAATCCGGATTCCATGGCTATCGAGATCGAACGCAAATTCCTGTTGGCCAACGACAGCTGGCGCGAAGGCATCGAGCGCAGCGAGCCGATGGCCCAAGGCTATCTGGTCGGGGCGCAGGCGCTGCGCGAGGGTCATGCCGGCGCCTCGGTGCGCGCCCGCCTCGCCGGCGACACGGCCTGGCTCAACATCAAGGCGGCCACGCCCGGCATCGCGCGGGCCGAGTTCGAGTACCCGATACCGGTGGACGATGCGCGCGCGCTGCTGGCCAGCCTGTGCGACGGCGTGCTGGAGAAGGTTCGCCACCATGTCCGCGTCGATGGCGTACTGTTCGAGATCGATGAATTCCATGGCGACAACGAGGGCCTGGTCGTGGCCGAAGTCGAGCTGCCCGCGGTCGATGCACCGTTCCCGCGGCCGTCGTGGCTGGGGCGCGAGGTCAGCGCGCTGACGCGCTACTACAACGTCAACCTGATCGCGCACCCGTACCGGCAATGGTCGCCGGCCGAGCGCGCTGCCGAGGATGCTGCATGTTGATGATCGGCGTGGCCGCGCTGGAACTGGCCGAACACGAAAAAACCTGGTTGCGCGCGCCATGCGTCGCCGGCGTGCTGCTGTTTGCGCGCAACTACCAGTCGCGCGAACAGCTGATCGCCTTATGCGAATCGATCCGCGAAATCGGTGGCGATCACCTGCTGATCGCGGTCGACCAGGAGGGCGGCCCGGTGCAGCGCTTCCGCGACGGCTTCACCCGCCTGCCGCCGCTGGCGGCGATCGGCGCGGTCTACGAGCGGGATGCCGACGAGGCGATCCGGCTGGCCGAGGAGCACGCCTGGGTGATGGCCAGCGAGCTGCGCGCCAGCGGGGTGGACTTCAGCTTCGCGCCGGTGGTCGACCTGGCCCGCGGCAACGCGGCGATCGGCCTGCGCGCGTTCCACGCCGATCCGGCGATTGCCGGCGAACTGGGCCAGGCCTATGTGCGCGGCATGCACCTGGGCGGCATGGCGGCCGTGCTCAAGCATTTCCCGGGGCACGGTTCGGTCACCGGCGACACCCACAAGGTGGCGGCGATCGATCCACGCAGCCTGGATCAGATCCGCCGCGACGACCTGCGCCCGTTCGCCGAATGCATCGAGGCGCGCGTCGAGGCGGTGATGATGGCCCACGTCACCTACCCGGAAGTGGACGGCCAGCCGGCCGGCTATTCGAAAATCTGGATCGGGCAGATCCTGCGCGGCGAACTGGGTTTCGCCGGCGCGGTGATCAGCGACGACATCAGCATGGCCGCCGCCGGTGCGGCCGGCAGCGTCGGCGAGCGGGTGAGGGCGCATCTCGACGCCGGCTGCGACCTGGTGCTGGCCTGCTTCCCCGACGTGGTCGACGAGGCGATCGCCGCGATTCCCGTACACACCGACGCCATGCCCTCGACACTGGCCGCCTTGCGCGGCGCCATCGGGCCGACCTGGGCCGGCCTCACCGACAACCCGCAGCGCGATCGCTTCGTGGCGCGCATCACGGCACTCCATGCCGATCAAGGAACCGCATGAACACTCCCACTCCCGCCCTGGCCGACGCGCTGGCCAACGCCGACCTCCTGTTCGCCGGTGAGGCACTGGCGCCGGTGATCACCGACATGGGCCGTCGCATCGACGCCGCGCTGGACGGCGAGCGCGCGGTGTTCCTCACCGTGATGAACGGCGCGCTGATCTTCGCCGGCCAGCTGGCGCTGGCGATCCGCACCGACGTGGAATTCGATTACGTGCACGCCACCCGTTACCGCGGCGCCACCTCGGGCAAGGAATTGCACTGGCTGCGCGAGCCGATGGTGTCGCTGCAAGGCCGCGTGGTGCTGCTGGTCGACGACATCCTCGACGAAGGCCACACGCTGAAGGAAGTGCGCGACGACTGCTACCGGCGCGGTGCGAAGAAGGTCTACATCGCCAGTCTCTGCACCAAGCGCCACGACCGCCTGGTCGAAGGCATCAGCTCCGACTTCAACGGCGTCGAACTGCCCGACCGCTACGTGTTCGGCTACGGCATGGACTACTACGAACAAGGCCGCAACCTGCCGGGCATCTACGCGCTGAAAGAGGGGAACGGGGAATAGGGAATCGGGAGCAGCTGCGGACGGAGGGCGAGGCTCTGCTCCTCCCCCTGCTTGCAGGGGGAGGCTGGTGGGCGGTAAGGCTCTTGCCTTTGCTCCTTGCTTGCCGAAGAGCGACCCCACCCCAACCCTCCCCTGCAAGCAGGGGAGGGAGTAGATGCACCCATTCAACTTCAGCCTGCAACGGATCACCACGATGCCTCATCCTGACCACACCCCCATCCACCTCGCCGTCATCGGCGGCAGCGGCCTGTACAACTTCGCCGGCCTGGAAAACGCCACGCGCCACAGCGTGGACACGCCCTACGGCCCGGCCTCCGGCGACGTGGTCACCGGCGACTTTGCCGGCCGGCGCATCGCCTTCCTGGCCCGCCACGGCGAGAGCCACACACTGCCGCCGCACCGGGTGAATTACCGGGCGAACCTGTGGGCGCTGCACAACCTGGGCGCGCGGCGGGTGATCGGGGTGAACGCGGTCGGCGGCATTCGCGGCGACATGGGGCCGCGGGTGATCGTGGTGCCCGACCAGATCATCGACTACACCCACGGCCGCAGCACCAGCTTCTGCGACGTCGAAGGCGCCGAGGTGAAACACATCGACTTCAGCGAGCCGTACACCGAATCGCTGCGCCTGCAATTGCTGGCGGCAGCGCGCGCGGCCAATGTCGAGGTGATCGGCGGCGGCTGTTACGGCGCCACCCAGGGTCCGCGGCTGGAAACCCGCGCCGAGATCGCCCGCATGAAGCGCGACGGCTGCGACCTGGTCGGCATGACCGGCATGCCCGAGGCGGCGCTGGCGCGCGAGCTGGAACTGGAATACGCCTGCCTGGCGCTGGTGGCGAACTTCGCCGCCGGTTGCGGCGACGAAGCGGAAATCAGCATCGAGGAAATCTTCGCCCACCTCGCCGCGGCCACCGCCGAGGTGCCGCGCATCCTGGAAAAAATGCTGCAGGCCTGAATTTGCCGGCGGAGTTTGTGCACCGGCAGGACATATTCGTATTGCAATGGGCCTTCACATCTTGCTATTTTCCTCGCGGTCAGGGCGGCGAACCGGGGGGATGAGTCGCGCGCAACCTGGCGTACTCACTCCATGTATCCAGAGGTTCTCGCAATGAGTTTCGGTACGGTCAAATGGTTCAACGATGCCAAGGGGTTCGGGTTCATCGCACCCGAGGATGGCAGTGCGGATGTGTTCGTCCATTTTTCGGCGATCAATACCAAGGGCTTCCGCAGCCTGCAGGAAGGTCAGCGCGTTCAGTTCGAAGTGACCCAGGGCCCCAAGGGTGCCCAGGCGTCGGCGGTTGAAGCTGCCTGATCTGTCCGGTAAACGTTGCATGGCAAGAATGAAACCCCGCATCCTGTGCGGGGTTTTTGCTTTGGTGAGCCGGAGAAAGTCATGACCGATCGCAGGCGTTTCCTCAAGGGCTCCCTGCTGGGAGTTTCCGCGTCGATGCTGGGATGGGGCGGCAAGCTCGCGGCCGGGCCGATGCCGCGCGGTGCCGCCGACGCCAGCCACGCAGCGAAGGCGTCCGCCGCACGCGTCGTCTCGACCTGGGACTTCGGCGTCGCCGCGAACCAGGCCGCGTGGGCCATCCTCGGCAAGGGCGGCCATGCACTGGACGCGGTGGAAGCCGGCGCGCAGGTGCCGGAGTCCGACCTCAGGAATCACAGCGTGGGCAAGGGCGGCTATCCCGATCGCGACGGCCACGTCACGCTGGACGCCAGCATCATGGATGCCGACGGCAACTGCGGCGCAGTCGCCGCGCTCGAACACATCGAGCATCCCATCTCCGTGGCGCGACGGGTGATGGAACGCACGCCGCACGTGCTGCTGGTGGGCGAGGGCGCGCTGCAGTTCGCGCTGGAGCAGGGCTTCAGGAAACAGGACCTGCTCACCCCCGAGGCCGAACAGGCCTGGCATGAATGGCTGAAGACGGCGAAGTACCAGCCTTCGATCAACAGCGAAGTGCACGACTACGGCCGCACCGGGCTGCCCGGCGGCGCCAGCAACCACGACACCATCGGCATGCTGGCGATCGACGCGCACGGCCGCATGTCCGGTGCCTGCACCACCAGCGGCATGGCCTGGAAAATGCGCGGCCGCGTCGGCGACAGCCCGATCATCGGCGCCGGCCTGTACGTCGACGGCGAAGTCGGCGGCGCCACCTCCACCGGCGTGGGCGAGGAAGTGATCCGCAACGCCGGCAGCTTCCTCGTCGTCGAACTGATGCGCCAGGGCCGCTCGCCCCACGAGGCTTGCAAGGAAGCGGTGATGCGCATCGTCAAGAAGCGCCGCGAGGCATCGAAGACCCTGCAGGTCGGTTTTCTCGCGATGAACCGCAACGGCGAAGTCGGCGCCTACGCGATCCAGCACGGCTTCACCTACGCCGTGTGCGATGCGCAGAAGCAGGACGCGCTGATTCCGTCGCAAAGCGTCTACACCACGAGCTACTCGTGATGCCGGCGACTCATGATGCTTGAAATCGCCGCGAACTCGGTCGCCTCCTCACTCGCCGCGCAGGACGGCGGAGCAGGGCGGGTCGAACTGTGCGGCGCGCTGGAACTGGGCGGCCTCACCCCGTCGCACGCACAGATCGCGCTGGCCCGCGAGCGCCTGCGCATCCCGCTATACGTGCTGATCCGCCCGCGCGCCGGCGACTTCCTCTACAGCGACCTCGAAGCCGAGACGATGCAGCGCGACATCGAAGCCTGCGTGGCGCTCGGTTGCGACGGCGTGGTGCTCGGCATGCTCGACGCCGACGGCCAGGTGGACATGCCCCGCTGCCGCAGCCTGATCACCGCCGCCGGCACGCTGGGCACCACCTTCCACCGCGCCTTCGACCTCAGCCGCGACCCTTCGCGTGCGCTGGAAGACATCATCACCCTCGGCTGCGAACGCGTGCTGACCTCCGGCGCACAACCCAGCGCCGTCGAAGGCGCCACCCTGATCCGCACCCTGGTCACCCAGGCGAACGGCCGTCTCGCCGTGATGCCCGGCGCCGGCATCACCACCCACAACATCGCCGCCCTGGCCGTTGCCACTGGCGCCCGTGAATTCCACGCCTCGGCGAAACACCAGCTGCCCTCGGGCATGCAGCATCGACCACCACGACTGGAAGACATGCAAGCAGGCGAGCTGCGCACTGATGTGGAGCACGTACGCGCGATGGCTCGGGCCCTTGCCCCTCCCCCTGCAAAGCAGGGGGAGGTTGGGAGGGGGTAAGGCTCTTGATCTAAGGCCCTCAAGAGCAACCCCACCCCAACCCTCCCCTGCACGCAGGGGAGGGAGCACGACCGGCAGCACGAAAGCATCCCCCCAACCCGTTCCCCCTGAGCGTAGCCGCGCAGCGGCGAAGTCGAAGGGCCGCCACAAGGCTTCGACTGCACACCTTCGGCGCCACCCTCAGCCCGAGCAAAATCCTGATAGCCCCCGCACTGCACTCCCTACGGCAGCGCACGGCCGCCCCACTTGGTTAAGATGCCGGTTTATGCATTTGCCAGCAGGAGCCGTCGCGTGATCATCAAGCCCAAAGTCCGTGGATTCATCTGTGTCACCGCCCATCCGGTCGGCTGCGAACGTAACGTGCTCGACCAGATCGCGATCACCGAAGCCGCCGGCCACAGCAAGGGCAGCGGTCCCAAGCGCGTGCTGGTGATCGGTGCGTCCACCGGCTACGGCCTCGCCTCGCGCATCACCGCCGCCTTCGGCTACGGCGCCGCCACGCTGGGCGTGTTCTTCGAGAAGCCCAGCAGCGAAGACAAGACCGGCACCGCGGGCTGGTACAACTCCGCCGCCTTCGACAAGGCCGCCAAGCAGGCCGGCCTGTACAGCAAGTCGATCAACGGCGACGCCTTCGCCCACGAAACCCGCGCCAAGGCCATCGAGATCATCAAGAACGAGATGGGCGGCCCGATCGACCTGGTGGTCTACTCGCTGGCCTCGCCCGTGCGCAAGATGCCCGACACCGGCGAAGTCGTGCGCTCGGCGCTGAAGACCATCGGCGAGCCGTTCCACAACACCTCGGTCGACACCAACAAGGACATGGTGATCGAAGCCACCGTCGAGCCGGCCACCGAGCAGGAGATCAAGGACACCGTCACCGTGATGGGCGGCGAGGACTGGGCGCTGTGGATCGACGCGCTGAGCGCCGCTGGCGTGCTCGCCGACCACGCCAAGACCATCGCCTACAGCTACATCGGCACCGAGATCACCTGGCCGATGTACTGGCACGGCACCCTGGGCCAGGCCAAGCAGCACCTCGACAACACCGCCAAGCAATTGCGCAGCCGCCACCCCGGCCTTGAAGCCTACGTCGGCGTGATGAAGTCCGTCGTCACCCAGGCCAGCGCGGCGATCCCGGTGATCCCGCTATACGTGTCCATCGCCTTCAAGATCATGAAGGAGCAGGGCATCCACGAAAACCCGATCGAACAAGCCAACCGCCTGTTCCACGACCGCCTCTACCGTGCCGACGGTGCCGCCCCCGCCACCGACGACGAAGGCCGCGTGCGCCTGGATGACTGGGAGCTGCGCGATGAAGTGCAGGACGCCTGCAAGACCCTCTGGCCCACCGTCACCACCGAAAACCTCCGCGAGATCACCGACTACGCGGGGTACAAGCACGAGTTCTTGAAGTTGTTCGGGTTTGATCGGGGGGATGTGGACTACGACGCGGAGGTGGAGGCGGATCGGCGGTTTGATTGTTTGGAGGGGTGAGGGCATCGATAGTCACAGAAGTCACATGGTTTTAGTGACTACTGATCTCGATCCTATGAACGTGCGCTCTGCCCGGGGGTTTGTTCCTGAAAATTCATTCTCCCTTGATTGAGCTGACAGGGAGCCCCTTTTTGAAGAACTAACCTACGATAGGGAGGGGCGCTGTGAGTCAACGCCTTCCAGGTCAGAACTATCCACTTCGCGTATCAGTTTTGATGCTGCTGCTACTCGGTGGGTTCATTTTCCTCCCGCTATTTTTTTTGGGAGCTTTTGTCGCATGGTCGCTGATCGACGATCTACGCAATCCGACGAAACCGGAAGATCACCCTTTCTTTGATCCGAAGTTCGTGCCCGCCTCGGATACGAGTTGGCTTGATCGCTGGCTCGCTCTCTGCGAATCCCCTGCGGAAACGAAATTTCTCAGGGCTGTGCTGGATGCTTATGGCCTTAGTCCTTCGAAAGGCAAGTTGGTGGGCAACGGACTGTCGCTCGATCTGCAGGTGAAACTTGCGCCTTATCGTGTCGACTTCTTGGCGAATGATCGGCTAGTCGTTGAAGTTGATGGTGCGGCCTATCACTCTTCTCCTGAAGAGGTCGCCCGGGACGCAGAGCGCGACGAAACCCTAAGATCCCGCGGCTATACAGTCTTGCGCATCCCCGCGAGGCTTGTATTCAATTCGCCGGGTAAAGCGGTTGATCGGCTTCGCACTGCCTTAGCCAGCCGCTTGCCCCAATCGGAGCCTGTCGCAACAGTTACCACCAGTGAGCACATCGCCAACCTTCTGGAGGAGACCAGGGCTAAGAGTAGGGGCATGGTGTCCATTAAGACAGACGGATTCTCAAGTGAGATTGAACGAAAAGTAATGGCCGAGATGGCAGAGCAGGAATCCGCACGAAAGCGCGAGCTCGCTGCAAAGCTATCCGTTGATCCAATACTCGCGAAGTTCCATAGCGAAGCCGTGGCGCGAATCAGGGCGGCGCAGCTACTTGACACTGTTCTTGCAGTTCGGGTCGCTGATGAGGTTGCAATGGCCTCAGCTTTGCGAAAGAGATCGTTAGAGGAAAAGCTTGACGAGAATCCGGAGCTTCGGAGGGTGTTCGAAGAGATACACCCCGTGCTCGATAAGGCGGCCCGGAACAGCAAGCAAGTGAGCGCATACTCCCAATCAGTGGCAGAAGCTGCGGTACTCATTCAAGCTCAGAATGATGCAGAGCCACCGTCTGCAGGCGAATTACCAAAAACACCGATCAATTTGGGGCGCCTTGACGCCAATGCAAAGGCACCTCCGGCAGGCAAAGTAGCGAACGTTACGGTAGGTTTCCCTCGCGCTCCAAACCCGTAAACGTCCACCAAGAAGTCAAGGGGCCAAGAACGCCAAGAACCGCAGAACGGGTCAGCTCAGGGACAATTTCTATAGAGCGCCACCGCCTCATGGTGTTCTTACGAGTGCTTTCTGACCAAACGATTTTCTTCGTTGTCATGCTCGGCGTAAGAGATCCAAGCCTGTCCAGTTTCTCCCTTGGACAATCGCACCCTCGTACTGTTAGGTAGTTTCTCTATGAGAAAGTCCGATAGATCTATACCTACCGGAATTTCGCCTAAGGGCTGGCCGAAGATCTCCAAAGATAAAATTGTTGTGCAATAGAAGTTGTTAGCGACACCTTCTAGGGACGCTACTGGATCGAACTCCATGGGGTCGATATCAACGGGGCGACGCTCTCCCTTTAGCAAGGCGAATGCTAGATCGATATCGCCAATGTCCTCAGTAGAGAATTCAAAGTTCTCTGCGAGGGTGAGCGTCGAGCCGAGGGCTTTGGCTACAAGGTGGAGCTTGCTCATCGTGCGAGCCAAGCGCAAGAAGGGATACAGCGTCTCGATGGCTTCGTCTGGCGCGACCCATGATGGACGTACTCCCATGAAAGCTAGCTCAAAAAAAATTGCTCGCTGCGCCATGATTTGTTCGGCCCAAATGGCCAAGGGCCTAAGAGCATCAATATCTCGTATGGGACAGCTTGCGATCGCCGCTACCCTGAACCCAATGTTGATCGTTAATTGGCCCGAAAGCCCATGCTGGACCAGACGAATGTTTAGATCGCAAGCACTGTCCTTTGTTTCATTCGAGATGGCGATCCCTTTTGTACCTCGGAATAGCTCAGCATCAAGTGCGAATTCTTGGGCGGTAACCGAATATTTTTTACCAGGGTAAAGCCTGACGACCCCTCTGTCCGGGAGGCTGGTGCCAATGGTAAGCATGCCTTTTTCCGGGATTCTTTTTCCGAGCTCA
This sequence comes from Rhodanobacter sp. Root179, assembly GCF_001428465.1. NCBI lineage: Bacteria > Pseudomonadati > Pseudomonadota > Gammaproteobacteria > Lysobacterales > Rhodanobacteraceae > Rhodanobacter > Rhodanobacter sp. Root179. The sequence goes on from NZ_LMHR01000088.1 coordinate 358,493, forward strand.
TCCAGCAAAGGAGATCCCACGAGCTTGAAGTTCTCTACTTCTACAGAGCGAGGTAGTCCGAACTCAAGTACCTCGCGAAGATTTTCCAGGTTCTCTGGCGATGTTCGGGGTATGAATGTGACCTTGCTTTCAAAGTCTTTTGATCTGGCAAAGAGTTCGTGCCTTTTTGCCTTGTTTTGAACGCTCAGGTGAACTCCAAGGCGTGGATCCAAGGAGTTTAGAAAACGACTCTCTTCCGCAAAGTCCGAAAGTATCTCGTTGTCAGCGTTGGCTGCACGGAGCGCTTGTTTTAGGTAGCTTTCAAAAGCTTCCCGGTGGTTCAATTTCTGGCTGGGGTCAAAGCGAACTCCGCTGTTGCCGAAACCAGTCAGCCTGTCCCTGTGGGCGTGTGTCCACGACTGTGCGTGCATCCAGTAAAGGGCGCCATCTGGCGTTGCCCGAACTATGAAAACGGGAAGTCGATCTTCAGCATATTGACGAAGGCGGTTTTTCGATACTGACGCAACTATGGCGCCCTTCTTCATTTTTTGCGTAGTGCCTTTGACTTGCACCAAAAAGCGGGCCCCTTGGTACTGGGTGCGATCAGGCATGACACACAAGTCGTACCCAACGTCGATGCGGTCTTGGCCGACGTTCCAGTTCCAAGAGGTAAACAGCCTTTCGACATCAATTTCCGCAAGCGCACCTGTTTTCTGATGTTCAGGGAAGTTCATCTTAGGGACAAAAGGCCAAGTCTGGATTCTTGAGAAAGATAGCACCTGAGCAGAAAGATTTCGGATCACCACACAGGGGGCTGACCATGGGAAAAAATGGGCCCAGGTTCACTTACAGCCGCTTGAACGTTTGATGTAGCGTCGAGGGTGCAAGCAACCGTGTTGATGGACACCGATGTCATGTACCAGTTCTTGCCCTCTGAAGACACCTTACACTTACTCAAGTCGAAACCGCTTCGCGGCGCGGTTCAACTCAGGCATCAGGTGTTGATGGAAGCTTCAATGGCAACCGAGATATCGATCCGGCCAGCGAAAGTCGGAGATGAAGATGCGCTGGCGCTGGTGGGGCAGGCGACCTTTCTTGAAACGTTCTCCGGCGTGCTGGATGGTGCCGCCATCGTCGAGCACTGTCGCGCGGCCCACTCTTCTGCCCAGTACAGGCAGTGGCTCGAGGATCCGCGTTATAGGGTCTGGGTGGCGGAGGTCATTCCTGGCAACGCCCCCGTGGGTTATCTGGTTCTCGCCCCGCCAGACCTTCCTCTGGCCGATCCATCTCGTGACCTCGAGCTGAAACGCATCTATCTGCTTGGTCGCTACCACGGAGGCGGGACCGGCAAGCGTTTGCTTGGGCAAGCCGTGGAGCAGGCCCGCTCCACGGGCGCGGCTCGTCTTCTGCTTGGTGTCTATGCGGGTAATGACGCTGCCATCGGGTTCTATCGCCGCCAGGGCTTTGGCAACCTCACGGAACGCAAATTCAATGTGGGTGGACGAATCTACGATGACCACGTGTTGAGCTTGTCGCTCAGCACCTGATGGTTCTTGCAGGCCGAAGGCGCTTCGCGGCTCGACTGAAGATCGGGGTCAGATTCACCTGCGGCCGTTGAATTGTCGCGAAAGGTCGGCCCGGGAATCCCGGTGCCGGTCAAATCCATCGGGAGCTTCCATGACCAACCGCCAAGCCACCTGCCGCTGCGGAAACCTCGTCATCCACACGCGTGGCGAGCCGGTCCGCGTCTCCGTCTGCCACTGCCTGGCCTGCCAGAAACGCACGGGCAGCGCGTTCGGGGTGCAGGCGCGGTTTCCTTTGGATGCCGTGACGATCGAGGGGCAGAGCAGGGAGTACGCCCAGGCCGGTGGCAGCGGCGCCGTCGCCCGGTTCCGCTTTTTGTGGCAACTGCGGCGCCACCGTGTGCTGGGAGGCTGACGGGGTGCCGGGATTCGTCACCGTGGCGGTCGGAGCTTTTGCCGATCCCCGGTTCCCCCAGCCGCAGGTATCGGTTTATGAGGAGCGTCAGCACGCCTGGCTGCGCCTGCCGGACGACATCGAGCATTTCGATTGAGTGTGCGTGGATGGTCGTCGGCGTTCGACTCCTTGTCGGCCCAACGCCGTTGATCCGTTTGCGAGGCTGACATATCCCTCCGCAAGGCTCCGACCTCCGGGCGCCACCCCCATGCATTCGCGCACAAGGTTCCGCCCCTTGCATGCAAGCCCGAAGCCCTAGCGCGCAAGGCACGCATCCTTGCAACGGCAAGGCTTGCGGCTTTGCACGCCACGCTTCGAGTCGCGGCCGCGAAGGTCATTCGCTTGCGCGCAAGGGTCGGGCCCTTGCGCGCAAGGTTCGGCACCTTCGCGATGCAAGGGTTGGAGCCTTGCGTTCGGAGGGTCTTCGATGGTGTGCGACAGATCGAACGTTAAGCGCAACGGTTGCAGGCTTGTACGCGCCGGTCGGCGCGGGGCGCGCAAGGTCGGGACGGTTGCGTGCGAAGCGGCATCCGTTGCGGACGGGGCGGGAACACTTGCCTGCGAGCGGATGCGGAACGGCCGACCGCGTTGCGCACCTTGTGTCAGCGTGTGCTGCGCGGCATTTCGGGATGTTCCGACAGGCGAGTGGGATTGATGGCTACGGGTAGGCTGCGTGGGCCGGCGACGGGCCGGCGACGGGCCGGCGTATCGGGGAAGTATCCGCATGACCCGGAATCTGGTCGACATCGATTTGTCCGCCGACGACCTCGCCACCATCGCGCCCTCGGTTCCGTTCCGAATCCGCACCCGCGTTCTGCAGGTGCGGCGGCCGGCTTAGCTGACCGGGCCGACCAGCACCAGCTTGATCCCGTGTTTGGCGCAGAATTTTCTGGCGTTCTGGTGCTGGATCGAGCCGTGTCTGGCGTCGAGTACGACCTCGCTGATGTTGCCGGCGAACGTCAACTCGCTGAACACGTGCCCCTCGAGCAACAGTTTTTCGTCGCTTGTGTCGGGCAGCACGTTGTTGGAGTAGCAGCTCTTGATGATTGCATCGAGCATCACCGGCTTGGCCCATGCCACCAGTGAGCCGAGCACGTGGAAAGCAGCCTGCATCGAGCCATCGGGGATGTAGAAGGTATCGCCCGGGTAGTACAGCGCGTTCACCTTGAATTTCGGATGTAGTACCAGGTGACTGCTGCCGTAGTCGCAGGTCGAGCCATGAAAGCGGCGGCCGTAATTGAGCGCCGCGAACACCTGTTTGCTGTCCGCGTTGAAGCGACTGTTGGTGGAGTCGGCGTACTTCTTGTCCGGCTGGCTCGGCTGGGCGGGGTCAGCGACGGTGCGGGTATTCGGGCCGGCGCGGAACGCCATCTGTTCGCGGACGCGATCCACGCCTTGGCGTCCGGGCATCAGACCACGCTGCGGCACCTGCGGCGCCTTGGCGCCGACGAGATTGTCGAAGGTGACCCTGTCGTCGGCATTCGCACGGATCACCGGCGGGTTCTTCGGATCACCCAGCAGTTGGGCCTGCCCGGCGTGGCGGCCGGAGCGTGAATAGGCCTGCGCGTAGGTGGAGTAGTTGTTCTCGGTGGTGAACCAGCTGTCCGCCGAGAAGTTGATGGTGAGCGAGGCGGCCTGGAGATTGCGGTTGATCGTCTCGTAAACCGGAATCCACTTGTCGCCACCGAGCTTCATGCCGGCTAGCGCCGGCGCGGAAGCCAATGCCTGCGCCACCTGCTTTTCCAGCGACCGGTTGCGCCGATACAGAGCTTCAACCCGTCCTTCGACGTAGTGCTGCTGCACGAGTCCGGCGGACGGCCCGGTCACCTTTTTCCATAACGTCTGACTGGCTGGCATGAATCGATCCTCGATGGTGTGGAAACGAAAAGCGCAATGCTGCTGTGGTTGTCGCTACTACCCGGACACACCCAAGCGTCGGTCCGGCGATGCAGGAATCAGCTCGCCCGGGCTTGATCGGCATGAATGCCGAACGTTGTTCTGTCAGTGGATTCCCCTGGATGCCAGCTGGCGGCGGAAGGCGGGCGAACCAGCCTCGACCACGCGTCGTATGACTCGGCAGTGCCCAGCATGCGCCACGTGACCCGGAAGGGAAAGTACGGGCAGGGAAGCTGCCGTCGCTTGTGAAGAGGAGAAACTCACCGGCGCAGAGGCTTGACGCCGATGATCGCCCGTTGAAATGCGGGTCTAGTCATCACCCAGGCACGCACCGCCGCCGATAGCGTGGCTCGGGAAAGTGCACTCTGACCCTGAGGTTGGTTGGGGTTTGTGGCTCTGGGGCAAACTGAAACGGGCCAGTAAGCTGCGTGGGCCGGCGGCGGGTCGGCTTATCGGGAAGGTATCCGCATGAGCCGGAATTCGGTCGACATCGATTTGTTCGCCGAGGATATTGAAACCCGCTTCGCCTACGGTTCGTGCCTGCCAGTCGCGACTGTCGTCACGTCGAACCTGCAGCGGGCTGATTGCTCTTCGATAGGGTTACGCTGCAAGAAGAGCTCCGCATGATGGGTTCCTCTTCCTATTGAGCAGCGAACCGGAACCAGGATGCAGGCCGCATTCTTGCGCGGCTTGATCAAATAGGCTTCCGTAAAACCATCGTGGCACTAACATCAATGAGAGGCGCCCGTCGCGTCTGCACAATCAAGGAAGGTTGAAATGTTCAGGGCAATTGCACCGCAATGGCTGACCAACGATCTTGGCATCGAGGTCTCGAGCAGGGATCGCAACACCATGCAATACAAGGATGGGGACCACGTACTGTTGCTGTATTGCGACACCATCGTGGATGACCATGGACGTTTCGGGGCCGCCATTCTTCTGCCGCACGATGCCCACTGGCAGCCTCCGTTCGAACAGGAGCGGATCGACAGCTTCGCCCGGGCGAAGATTGAAAATAACCTGCTGGATGCGTGGGCTGCTGTCGACTACTGGGTGACCATCGAGAACTGACCCCATGACATCCCACATGGAAGTGGTACGGCTGGAAGGCGTCATAGCATCCGGAACATTTCCGGTTGCATCCCCGCACGATGGAGCAGTTTTCTACTCGGATGATGCGGGGAAGAACCGCGCGGCGGCGGAAGCTTATACAGAACTTTGCAGTCGGGCAGGAAAGAAAACCACGACGCTGGAAGCGACGCCTTGCGGAAAATGGCTTGAAAGCCGGAACCTCTACACCCCCGCCTCTGGTCTGTCCCGTCAACAAGCTGACCAAGTGTGGGGCAAAGCGTCGGTCAAGTATGCAAGCGAAGCGTCAGGTAGCTGCCGTTGCTTCATCGTCAATGCTCCAAGTGAGCGGGTTTTCCGCAACCACGAACTGGCAGCTCTGCTCAACAATGACAAAGTCACCGACCTCAACAACATCCCGCGTCAGACACTGAAGTCCATCCATGACTTGAGCCCTGATGCGGCTTTCTCAGCAGTGGAACAAGCCGACCTGGCTTTGAGGAATCCCGCGGCTGCTGTGGCCGGCGCAACTTCGGTAACCTCCAGTGCTTCCGGCGGATCGAGCTCGTCATCGGGCGGAGGCGGGGCAGGCTTGCCGGCAGCCAGGATTTCCGATTTCCATGTATGCCCGATGGTCACTGGTGTGGTTCCTCATGTGGGTGGGCCGGTGGCACTGGGTTGTCCGACGGTATTGGTCGGTGGCCTTCCTGCGGCGCGCGCAGGGGACATGGCCGTTTGTGTTGGCCCGCCAGATCTCATCGCCATGGGTTCGACGAAAGTTTTCATCGGCGGAATGCCGGCAGCCCGAATATCCGACACCACGGCGCACGGTGGGAAAATTGTTCTTGGCGCGTTCAAGGTGTTGGTCGGATAAATGACGCCGAAGATCGGGGTCCCGAAGATCGGGGCCACCTCAACCCGACTCCGTTTCTTGATGAAACAGTTACGGTGATCCCAGCCTCCAGACCGCACTGCCATTCAAGGCGTGGCGCCGGGGACGCTCGGAATGCCCTCGGCACCTTTTCCGGACGCCGCGGACTTCAAGTCGGAATCGTGTCATCCGACGGGTGGTTGGTCAGGTTGGCGGGCAGGGCGTGGAAACTCTCGATCACCTTGCGCGCCGTCACCGGTGTTCGTGCCAACCCGTAAAACTTGGCCAACCTGTCGAATTCGCTCAGGAGGGAGGAGTTGCCCATCGTGGCCGCGATGGTTGATCGGTATTTGGCGACGCGAGCGATGGCGTAATCGGCCCAGTCGGCGCGGGTGGACTGCCAGCGTGTGTCATACCACGGCGCCTCGCAGGTACGGTAGCCGTCGTAGAAAAGCACGGACTTGTCCTTGAGGCTGTTCCAGTGGCGGAACATGTAGCGCAGCTCGGAAGTGCAGATCGGCACCTTCTTGCTGCCGGCGGTCTCGTTGGTGAGCATCGTCTTGTTGACGATGGTGCTCATGTCCATCTCGTCAAGGATGTAATGCAACGTCGCGCTCTTGACGTGGGTGAAGTAGAACACGCCGTACTTGCAGGAGCGGCGGATGCAGACGTCGTAGAGGTGGTTGGTGATCCGGCTTGACTCCTTCTTGTTGAACTGCGACTTCTTGAAGTCGATGGTCTGCATTTTTTCGTATTTGCCCAGCGTGCGGATCAATCGCTCCGTGATTGCACCCTCGATGGATTCGGTTCCCAGGTGCTTGCACGCTTTCAGGGCATCAATATAGGACTGCGCGAGAGCCTGTGTGGTGGAGTCGTATGTCGTGGCGACCGGCTTCAGGGCTGCTGGTGCCACAGTTTTCGTCGCCTTGTCGACAGGGAACGACTTCGGGTGGATCGGCTCGTTGTAGCGATTGATTACGTTGTTGCCGTACTTGTCGTGCGCCAAGGACATGTAGGGATCGAACGTTCCCTTCGGCAGATTCATGTTGATGTCTTTTTTGCCGATGGGATTGCTGGTGGGCCAGCCGAAGTAATAGTTGTAGATGTAAATGTGAATCCACAGTCCGGTTCCGTAGATCACATCGGTGTGCTGATTGAAGCTGTCTTTGAAATGCGTCATGACGAGGGTCCTTGTCAGATAGTGGCGATGGGCCGGATGAGAAGCCTTCCGTGCGGAGTATGTGGCAGAGGCTGAAGTTTCCCGAAGGACGTCCTGCTCGATCAAGATGTTGCGCAGAGTGCTCGAAGGGTGAGTACGCCCTTCGCAAGTCATGGAGCCAGGGAGCCACGAGCGAAGTATTGCGGACTTGCGGCAGCGATGGGCCGATGACGACGGAGGCCATCGTCGGAGTTTACTTTCCAGGGCGGGGTTCAAAACAGGGTCGAATTCGAAGCCCGCGGCGTGGACATGTCTTGTGAGCAGCAACGGCAATGTCGCCCCTGATTCCTTGCCAGCGAGCTTGTAGAACGGAGAGCCGACGATCGGCGCCGAGCATCAGCCGATTGCCTTGGATGCCTCCATGCCCGATGCTGCGACGGATGCAGCAGGGGCTGCCGGGGGATTTCGATGACCGATCATGGTGCGGAGGCCGCAGGCCTCGATCCGCCGGCTGCGCGTGTGTTGCCTCGGCGACATGTGGTCGCGGTGGCATTGGGCAATGCGCTGGAGTTCTATGACTTCATCACTTACGCCTTTTTCGCCGCGCAGATCGGCTGCACGTTTTTTCCCTCGGATCGACCGGGGATCAGCCTGCTGGCTTCGCTGGCGACGTTCGGTGCGGGCTTTCTGACCCGTCCGCTGGGCGCGTGGGTGATCGGGCGGATGGGCGATCGGCGCGGGCGCAAGCCAGCGATGTTGCTGTCGTTCGGGTTGATCGGCATAGCGGTGATCGGCTTGCCGTTGACGCCTTCGTATGCGGCCATCGGTCTGTGGGCGCCGGCGCTGGTGGTGGGATTCCGGTTGCTGCAGGGCTTCGCGCTGGGTGGCGAGGTGGGGCCGAGCACGGCCTTCCTGATGGAGGCGGCGCCGCCGATGCGTCGGGGCTTGTACATCTCGATGCAGGCGATGAGCGCGGATGCGGCGGTGTTGATGGCGGGGCTGGTAGGCGTGCTGCTGGCGCACTGGCTCAGCCCGGCGGCGCTGGATGCGTGGGGTTGGCGACTGGCGCTGGGACTGGGCGCGGTGATCGTGCCGTTCGGCTGGTTCATGCGGCGCAACCTGGTGGAAACGCTGGACGCCGCCACCGCGACCCGGCCCGCGGCGCCGCCGTCCGAGCCGTGGATGCCCAGCTATCGGCGGGTGGCGCTGCTGGGTCTGGCGATGCTGGCGGCCGCGACCACCACCAATTACGTACTCGATTACATGACCACATATGCCAACGCCACCCTGGGCATGCCCGAGCGCCTGGCGCTGGGCGCCACGGTGATGGTGGGCCTGTGCGGGCTGGTGTGCGATCCGCTCAGCGGCTGGCTGTCCGACCGGATCGGCCGCAAGCCGGTGATGGTGGTGCCGTGGGTGGTGTTGCTGCTGGTGATTTTTCCGGCGTTCTGGTTGCTGGGGCGCGAGCGTTCCGGCGTGGCGCTGTTCGGCATTACCGCGGTGCTGGCGATCGCCTCGACGCTGTCCACCGGCACGGTGCTGGTGGCGGTGACCGAATCGCTGCCGGCGCATGTGCGCTCCGGCGGGCTGGGGATGATCTATGCGGTGGCGATCTCGGTGTTCGGCGGTTCCACCCAGTTCGTGGTGGCGTGGCTGACGCAGTTGACCGGCAATCCGCTGGCGCCGGCCTGGTACATGATCGGCGCGGTGGTGGTGGGCCTGGTGGCGATCACCCAGGTGCCGGAAACGGCACCGGTGAAACGTGCGCGGCTGGCGCCGATGGCCGAAGCGGGCACGTCATCCGGGCCGATCACGCTCTCGACGCCTTCCTGAGTTGGCGGGAAGGCGGGGTCGGGTCCACTTGCCGCCGCTTGAAGATCCGCGACGGGCTTTCTGATCGGTGGCGCATGCAAAGGGCGATGCGGTCTTTCCACGTGCCGCGCTTGCGAAGACCGCCACCCAAGCCGCCGATTGCATCCGCCGCAGATTGGGTCTAGCTTTCCGTGGCGCAGTGGCTTTGCTCGGGGAGCAAACGATGACCGCGATCGCTTCTGGATACTTTCCTGCGCAGCCTCGCGCGGATCGCCAGGCATTCCTGCTGTTTACCGCCCTTGTGTGGCTGGGGGTGTTGTCGGGTTTCGGCACCGACAGCTTCCGTCACCTGCGCAAGTTCGGATTGGACTATCCCTGGATCGTCCACGTTCACGCGGTGGCCTTCGTGGGCTATCTGGTGCTGTTCACCACGCAGGTGGCGCTGATCCGCAACGGCCGGCCGGACATCCACCGCAAGCTGGGCATCGCGGGCGCAGCCCTCGCCGTGGTGATGCTGGTGCTGGGCCCCGCCGCGGCGATCGTGGTGCACGGCATCCGCTACGCGGCCACGGGCGATACGCCGGAATTCCTGGCCGTCCAGTTGACCGACATGCTGGGCTTCGCCGGGTTGACGGGAGCAGGGCTGCTGCTGCGCAAGACCTCATCGGCCCACAAGCGCCTGATGCTGATGGGGCTGATCTACATCAGCGACGCCGGTTTCGGGCGCTTCCTCAACGGCTTCGCCGCCGCACCCCTCGGCGACGGTCTGGCGGGTACGGCGGTTGCGGTCTATCTGGGTAGCGACTTGCTGATGCTGGGCCTGGGCGCCTACGACTTGCTGACGCGTGGCCGCCTGCATTCCGCGTACATCGCGGGTCTGGCCTGGGTGCTGCTGCTCCAAGCCACCGCGTTGAGCTTGCTGCCCAACGCCGCCTGGAAAGCGCTGACGCTGCACATGATCGGCCACTGAGCCGCAGGCAGGATCTTCCGTCTCGTTAGGAGGGGGCTGCAGCGACGGAAGCCCCGCGTGAGGGGCTTCCTGTAAGGCCGGCGAAGATATCCGGGGAAATTTTGCTACTTCCCGCCCGCGGTGCGTGCTGCCTTCACGTCGTCGGCGGTGACCAGTTTGGCCTTGTTGTCCCAGGAGGTGCGCTCGTGGTTGGCGATGTCGGCGATGTCGGCATCGCTGAGGCTGGGGCCGAAGGGCGGCATGGCGCCGGGCCAGACCACGCCGTCGATCGGCTCGCCGGTCAGGCCGTTGAGAATCACCTGCAGGTGTCTGGTCGGGTTGTCATCCAGCACCACCTTGTTGCCTTTCAACGGCGGGAAGGTCTGCGGCAGGCCCATGCCGCTGGCCTGGTGGCAGGCCGCGCAGTAGGTGGCGTAAGCGGTGGCGCCGCGTTCGGGGCTGTACGCGTAGGGACCGGTCGGCGCCTTCGGGGCGCTGGCCTCGCCGGCGGCTGGCGGCGCCGCCTTGCTGACCGGGGGGGCGGCGGCCGGGGTGCCGGGCGCGCCCTCGATGTCCAGCACGCCGATCGCACCGATCATCGCGTGCGCCATGGAGTGATCCACGAACGGGTAGTGGCCGGGCTCGTCCAGGGTGAGGTCGAACACCGCGCCTTCGCCCGGGCCGACGGTATAGGTCGAAACGCCATCAATGGCCTGCGCCGGATTGCCGCCGGGATAGACCTTGTCGAAGATCGCGCCGATGACATGGAACGCGCTCCACAGGCTGGGCCCGGCGTTCACCATGTAGATGCGCACGCGCTCGCCGGCCCGGCCGGTCAGCGGATGGTCGCGGTACTGGAACGCCTTGCCGTTGAACACCACTTCGTCGGGGCGCATCTCCAGCATCTTGTCGTAGTTGCTGCCCATCAGCTTGCCGGCGATCTGCTGCGTGTACCACTCGCCTTGCACCAGCACGTAGCTCTTGTCCGCCGGCGGCAGCGGGGTAGCCGGGTCCACGATCATCGCGCCGTACATGCCGTTGGCGATGTGCAGCAGGGTGGGCGGCGTGCCGCAGTGGTAGAGGAAGGCACCGGCGACCTTGGCGACGAACGAGAAGGTGACGCTTTCGCCCGGCATGATTTCCACGTAGTGCAGGCTGGGTGGCGTGATCGCCGAGTGGAAGTCGATCGAGTGCTGCATCGTGCCGCGGTTGGTGAACACCAGGTTCACCGTCTGGCCTTCGCGCACGTGGATGGCGGGGCCGGGCACGCTCTTGCCGAAGGTCCACGCCTGGTATTCCACGCCGCTGGCGATCTCCACCTTGTCGTCGGTGGAATCGATATGGACGTCCACGCTGTTGCCGGTGGCCACCGGCGGCAGGGTCGCGTCGCGTGCCCCCTTGATCGGTTCGCTGGAGGCCAGCGACAGCGGCGTCACCGCGGCGGCGGCTGCGGTCGGCGAGGCCGACTTCACGTTGAGCGCGCTCTGCAGGCTGGCCAGCAGCAACGCGGCCAGGATCACGACGCCCGCCAGCGCCGGTGCCTGCACCCGCCAGGGCAGCGGCGTCAGGTCGACTGGCTCGACCGTTTCATGCCACCCCGAAACCTTGTGCCAGGCCGGCCAGCGTTTCTCGATGAGGTAGTCGACGCTGTACGGGCTGAGTCCGACGCGATAGTTGACGATGATCAGCGCGACGAAGATCAGCACGTAGCTGAGCGCCGAGCCGATGTTGGTCACGCCCACCGAGTACGGTCCGCCGAAACCTTCGGCCGTGCTCCAGATCAGCAGGCTGAAGAGGAGGCCGAGAACGCAGGTTACCTTGCGCGCGAAGCCGAAGATCAGGGCAAGCGCCAGCGTGGTTTCGGCGATGCGGGTCAGCCACACGAACAAGCCGACGTGGGGCGTCACCACGCCGATCCACAGGTTGAACCACCACGCCGACCACGCCGGCTGCCCCTCTGCCGCGTTGTGCAAATAGCCCACGTAATGCGCGGCGAAGCTATCCCTCCAGGTGAGCGCGGCGCCCACCAGCCAGATCAGGCCGAACGCCACACGCAGCGCGGTGGCGGCCATGACGGGCCAGGCGGAATGGGAAGGGGTACGACCGTTTGAGTCGATCATTCGAAACCTCACGGGTACGGGCAGGAGTCGGGATAAGCTGCGGGCGATGGATCGCGCCGGGCACAAGCATGATGACGACCATTACCTCGCACTTCGTCCGTCATGGCTGTGTCAAAAACGAAGGCGTGCGGAGGCGCATCGCATCTGCCATCGAACAAGGTACTCCCGTCCAGGTTGATCACGCCAACGCATGAGCCTTCGACGCGGGACGCATCGCATGATCCTGCGACGAGCTGATCACGGATCTGGCTTCGGGACGTCTGTTCTTCAGTGTGGAATCATCATGGCATCGACATCGGCGATGGGTGCCCGACGCGCTCGCATCATCAAGGTGGCCGCGGTCGACTACCGGGTGACCATCGAGAGCTGAGCTCGTGATCCCGCATGAAGTTCTCGCACGATGGAGCGGTTCCCATTCGGACGACGCAGGAAAATCCCGCTGAAGATTTCCAAGCCCACGCTTCACTCGGCCGCTGCGCTCCAGTAGCCGGTGGCGCGAATCCACTCCTTCGGCACCTGCCGGTGTTCGTCCAGCCATTGGCGCATGGCGCGTGCGCGGCGGGACTCGGTGGCGATCCAGTAGAAGCTGTCTCCGGCCGGAATGGCCATCTGTTGCAGTGCCTGCTCCAGCAGCTGGCTGCTCGCGCCGGGGCGACCGTTGCGCTCCAGCCAGCGGACATTCGGCGAGGCCAGCGGTTGGCGGTCGGCGGCTTCGGGAATTTCGATCAGTGTGTGGACGCGCGCCGACGCGGGCATCTCTTCCAGCCATCGGCCGATCGCGGGGAGCGCGGTTTCGTCACCGATCAATACGTAGTGCTCGAAGTCATCGGCGACCACGAACGAACCGCGAGGGCCGCCCGCGCCGAGCTGCTGACCCGCGACCGCTTGTTCCGCCCAGGCGGAGGCAGGGCCATCGCCATGCAGCACGAAGTCGACGGTCAGTTCGTTGCGCTCGGCGTCGAACCGGCGCGGGGTGTAGTCGCGCATCGGCGAGTATTCGCGGCCGGGCGGATAGCTGGGGCCATTGGGACCCATGACCGGCGGCACGATGTCGCCCTGGCTGTTGGGGAAGAACAGCTTCACGTGGTCGTCGGGCGCGGCGCTGACGAAGCCGCGCAATTCTTCGCCGCCGAACGTCACGCGCTGCATGTGCGGGCTCAGTCGCTGCACCTGGGTCACTTGCAGCATGCGTTTGACCAGGTCGTGTCGCAACTTGTGATGGGTATGGGATGACATCGTGGCTGTCTCCGTGGCATCGGTTGGGCGCGCTGGCGATGGCTGGCGCAGGGGAGGAGGTTCTCAGCCGGGCCGGTAGCCGGGTACGCGGCTACCGGCCCGCAGCATCTCGTGCAGGGTCGATGAGTTGTCGCGGCGCGAGTGACCCGGCGCAGAGCCCGATCACTCGCGGAGAGCGCCTGCGGCGATTTCGCGGGCCGCCCGCTCGAGCACGTCCGCGACCCGCTGTGCTTCGGCCTTGTCCCACTCGCTGCGCATCAGTAGTGCATGCTTCAGGGCGTGCATGGCCTTGCGCACCGCCATGGGTGCCGACATTTTCGCCGCCATGCGGGCACTGTGGCGGGTGCGTTCGGTCATCGCCTCGACCGCTTCGCGGTTTTCGTCGAGGAATTCGCGGCCGGCCTCGGTGATGGAGTAGAGCTTGCGATTGCCCTGTTCGAGCGCGACTTCCGCGTGGCCCATGTCCTCGAGCATGTTGAGGGTGGGATAGACGGCGCCGGGACTGGGCGTGTAGTGACCGTGGAACATGTCCTCGATCATGCGGATCATCTCGTAGCCGTGGCGTGGCTGTTGCTCGATCAGCGCCAGCAGCAGCAGCTTCAGGTCGCCATGGCCGAACATGCGGCCACCGCCGCCGCCACGTCGCCCGCCGCCGCGCAGGCCTTCCCAGCCGCCGGGGAAATCCGCGTCGTGGCGTCCGCCGAAGCCGCCACGGCCCGCATGCCATTCGTGCGCATGTTCCCCGTGTGCGACCCCGCATGGATCGAAATGATGATGGTGGTGATGACGCTCCCGCAGGGCGTCCAGCAGTCGATGATGCAGGCGCATGGGCATATTCCGATATATCGAAAGAGTGTCTTACGATACATCTTTAGATATATCTAAATCAATACTTGAGCAAGCGTGCTGGCGGAACCCGGCCATCGACCGGGCCGGATCAGGTGCGCGCGTTACATGTCGGAGCGGGTGACCAGGCGGCCTGCGGCCAATCCTCAATAGCTCTTGCCGCGGGCCGACACCGGCCAGACCACCTCGACCTTGCCGTGGCGTACGCCGACGTACCAGTCGTGCAGGTTGCAGGTCGGGTCGCAATGGCCGGGAACGAGCTTCAGCTTGTCGTTGATGCGCAGGACGTCGTGCACGTCCGCGATCACGCCGTGCTCGTCCGAGGCGCCGAGGTAGCGCACGTCGTCGCGGCCGTGGATGAGGGGCAGGCCGCTGTCCAGCGACATCGACTTGAGGCCGGCATCGCACACGGCCTGGCCGGGCTTGGCGTGGCTCATCACCGAAGTCAGGACGAACAGCGCGTTCTCCCATTCGCCCTGGTCGATGCGCCGGCCGTCGCTGTCGCGGATGCGTCCGTAGTCCGCGTCCATGAAGGCGTAGCTGCCGCATTGGAGTTCGTTGTAGACGCCCGATCCGGACTCGAAAGGATACGACCCCGTGCCGCCGCCGGTAACGAGTCGCGGGGGCAAGCCGGCCGCGTTCAGGCCATCGACGATGATCCTCACCATGGCGATGGCCTCGTCGAGTCTGGCCTTGCGGTCCGCGTAGTTTTCCAGATGCTGCATGGCGCCCTGGTAGGCCTGGATGCCGCCGAAAACCAGGGCCGGCGCTGCGTCGATGGCCCTGGCGATCGCGATCGCCTCGCCAGTGGTGGCCACCCCGCAGCGGCCTGCGCCGCAGTCGATTTCGACCAGGCATTCGAGAGTGCTGCCGTGTGTCTGCGCGGCGGCGGAAAGCTCGGCCACGTTGGCTTCGTCGTCGACGCAGACGATGATGCGCGCGCCGTGATGCGGCAGGCGGGCGAGTCGATCGATCTTGGCCGGGTCGCGCACCTGATTCGACACCAGGATGTCGCGAATGCCACCACGGGCGAAGGCCTCGGCTTCGGACACCTTCTGGCAGCACACGCCCACCGCGCCACCCAGGCTTTCCTGCAGCTTCTGCACGTCGACCGACTTGTGCATCTTGCCGTGGCTGCGGTGGTGCATGCCGTGCGCTTTCGCGTAGTCGCCCATCTTCACGATGTTGCGCTCCAGCGCGTCGAGATCGAGCACCAGACAAGGCGTCTGGATGTCCGCCTCGTCCATGCCGGGCAGGGCGGGGATGTCATAACCGACATCGCCATGGCTGGAATCTGTCCTCGCGTGCACGTGGCTCTCCGCAGCTTTCGGTTGGTGGTGGGGATGGTCATGCGTCCGCGATGAGGATCGACTCGGCCGGCACCTGTCCCGTCCCCGTTCGCGCTGAGCGTAGCCCGCGCGGCGGATGGAGTCGAAGCGCCGCCAGGCAAGGCTCTCAGCCCGGCAGGATGTCCCGGATCCTGCGCCGCAACGCGTCCAGCGAAAACGGTTTGGTCAACACGTGCATGTCCGGTTCGAGGTTGCCGTTGCCGACGATGGAATTCTCGGCGTAGCCGGTCATGAACAGGATCTTCAGTTGCGGGCGGGTGCTGCGTGCGGTGTCGGCCATCTGGCGACCGTTCATGGTGCCGGGCAGGCCCACGTCGGTGATCAGCAGGTCGATCGTCGTGCCGGTCTGCAGGATGTGCAGGCCGGCGCTGCCATCGCCGGCCTGCAGGACGGTGTAGCCGGCATCGGCCAGGACTTCGCAGACCAGTTCGCGGATCGAGGGTTCGTCCTCGACCACCAGGATCGTCTCGCTTTGCGGCGGCGCTTCGGCCAGGCGCGCCGGCTGCGTGGTTTCAGGGTCGACGGCGGGCTCGTGATGGCGGGGCAGGTAGATGCACAGGGTGGAGCCGGTGCCCGGTTCGGAATAGATGCGCGCCTGGCCGCCGGACTGGCGGGCGAAGCCGTAGACCATCGACAGGCCCAGGCCGGTGCCCTGGCCGATCGCCTTGGTGGTGAAGAACGGGTCGAAGGCGCGGGCGATGACCTCGGGTGTCATGCCGCTGCCGTTGTCGGTGACGCTGAGCGAGACGTACTGGCCCGGTTCGAGTTCGCAGGCCGCCGCCGCGTATTCGTCCAGCGAGCGGTTGGCCGTCTCGATGGTGAGGCGACCGCCGTCCGGCATCGCGTCGCGCGCGTTGATGCACAGGTTGAGCAGGGCGCTTTCCAGCTGCGGCGGATCGACCAGGCTGGGCCACAGGCCACCGGCACCGACCACTTCCAGCTGGATCGCCGGGCCGATGGTGCGGCGGATCAGCTCTTCCATGCCGGCCACCAGCCGGTTGATGTCGGTGGAGCGCGGATCGAGGGTCTGCTGACGGGAAAAGGCCAGCAGACGCTGGGTCAGCGAGGCGGCCCGGCGCACTGCCGTTTCGCCGAGCGTGAGGTAGCGCGGCACGTCCTCGATCTTGCCCTGGTCGAGCTTTGCCCGCGCCGCTTCCATCGCGCCCATGATGCCGCCGAGCAGGTTGTTGAAGTCGTGCGCGAGGCCGCCGGTGAGCTTGCCCACGGCTTCCATCTTCTGCGACTGGCGCAAGGCGGCCTCGGTGCGCGCCAGCGATTCGGCGGCTTCCTTGTCGGCCGTGATGTCGCGCGCGCTGCAGTAGACCTTGTCGTCTTCGGGAATGGCCACCCACGACAGCCAGCGGTAGCCGCCATCGGCGTGGCGGTAACGATTCTCGAAGCACAGCGCCGGTTCGCCCAGTTCGATGGCGCGGGCGAACGCCAGCCGGTTGCGGGCCAGGTCGTCGGGATGCAGGAAGTCGAAGAACGGGGTGCGCGCGATGGTCTCCTCCGGCCAGCCCAGCACCGATTGCCAGGCGGGGTTGGACAGCTCGAAGATGCCCTCGGCATTGAGTACGCCCATGAGGTCGGTGCTCAGCTGCCAGGTGCGCGCGCGACCGTGCATGCGTCGGGCGACCTGCAGCTCCAGGTTGGCATTGAGCATACGCAGGCGCGCCTCGCTGGAACGCAGCGCGTTTTCCGCCAGCGCGCGTTCGGTGACGTCGGTGCCTTCGACGAAGATGCCGGTGACTTCGCCCAGCGCATTCCTGATTGGCTGGTAGACGAAGTCCAGGTAGCGCTGGCTGATCGGCGCACCGGGTGCCGGCTGCATCGCGAACGGCGTCGCCGTTGCCACGTAGGGCTCGCCACTGTCATAGACGGTATCGAGCAGGCCCACAAAACCCTGGGCGGCCGCGTCGGGCAGGGCCTCGGCCACCGAACGGCCGAGCACGTTGCGCTCGCCGATCAGGCGGACGTAGCTGGGGTTGGTCAGCTCGAAAATGTGTTCGGGTCCGCGCAGCAAAGCCATGAACGACGGCGTCTGTTCGAACAGTTCGGCCAGGCGCTGGCGCTCCTCCACCGCGCGGCGGGACACCAGCACCTGCTCGGTGGTCTCGGTGCACACCACCAGCACGCCGCCCACGCCGCCGGGCGCGGATTCGTCGTCAATGGGGCTGTAGCTGTAGGTCCAGTAGGTGTCCTCGTCGCGACCATTGCGCTGCAGGACCAGATGCTGGTTCTCGTGCCAGGTGGCGCTGCCGCCGGCCATCACCTGGCTGACCTGGGCGCCGATGTCCGTCCAGATCTCCGGCCATACCTGGCGACCGGGCAGGCCGAGCGAGCAGGGATGGCGCTCGACGGTAAGCGTCTGCGCGTAGGCGTCGTTGTAGAACCAGATTGCCTCGCTGCCCCAGAACATGCCCATCTGGTGGCGCGAATTGAGCATCAGCCGGATGGCGGTACGCAGTGCCTGGGGCCACAGCTGCGGCTTGCCCAGCGGATGCGATGCCCAGTCGTGGGCACGCATCAACGCACCCATTTCGTCGCCGCCCGCCAGAAATGAAGCATCCGCCATGAAGTCAGACCATTCGGGTCAGAAAAGCTGCTGCAGGTGGCAGGCTACCATCGCTGCGGCACGGCTGTGAATGCAATCGGGTTGCTTGGCCCAGGGCTGGTGGGTTCTTCACGACAAAAAAAACCGGCGCGTCGTCACGCGCCGGGACCGGGCCATCTGGACGCCCGGCATCAGTCGCGCGATTTGGCCACCACGCTGCCGTCATCCGGATCGACCAGCAGGTCGACGTCGTGGCCGTGCGAGGTTTCCGCATCGGCGCTCCACAGGCCGTGTTCGTATTCCACGTCGTGGATCTTCTGGTACCCGGCGGCGGCCAGCTTGGCGCTGACTTCGTCCTTGTCCAGTTTCGAGGGCGCGTCATCGACATAGACCTTGCCGTTGACCGGCCCCACCGCCAGCTTCACCCACTGCTTGTTGCCGCCGCGGGCCTTGCCGTGCCAAACGCCGTCCTTGAACTTCAGGCCCTTCACTTCCTTGTAGCCGGCGTCGGCGACCGCGGTCTTGATCGCGTCCTCGCTCAACGCGCCGCTGGGTGGCTGCGTGGTCCAGGTGGAAACCGTGGTGGTGGTCTGCGTGGTCGTGGTCGCCGACTGGCTGGTGGCGGGCATCTCCTGCGCGAAGGCCGCACCGCAAACCGACAATCCGATCAACAGGGGAAGCAGGCGCTTGATCATGGTGAACTCCTTGGGCTGTTGAGTACGAACGGTGTCGTCGGCGCAGTGGGCGAAGGTTCAAGACCTGCAGGTCCGGATCCGATCCGCTGGCCGACTCGACACGCCGAGGGAAGCACCGCGTCGGGAACGGTGGCGTGAAAACAGGCGTGATCTCCGGGTGAAGGCACGGTTGCGGTTCACGTTCGGCCACCCCGCACGCTTGCCGTCAACGCAACCCCATCCAGGCATGGCGCGCAAGCTGGTTCCAGCCATCGTCGGCCCAGTAGAAACTGACCACGCCATGCATCGCGACGATCAGGCCGGCGCCGAGCAGGGTGGCGGGATGGATGCGCCTGAGCGTGAAGAGGTCGAAGCTGACCAGTGGCAACAGCAGCAACACGTAACCGCGCACGCCGGTTTCCCAGAATCCGGGCAGGCCCAGGTCCGGCAGCCAGCGCATGCGATCCAGCGCGGCCTGCACGAGCACGAAGGTGGCCAGGGTCATCAGCCGCTTGTGCCAGCTCGCCTGTCGCCGGGCGAGGACGGCGCCGACGAAGAAGACCGGAAAGACCACCAGTGTCCCGAGCTGGATCAACAGCGGCTTGACCAGGAACGGCGCCTCGTCCGGCGTGTATTGCTGCAGGGCGGCGACGGTGGCGACGCCCATCGATATCCAGACGGCACTGGCCCAGCCGGTCGCCAGCCAGCCCATCTGTCGATGCCGGCGCAGGTTGCCCCGGGTGACCAGGCCAGCCTGCGCGGTGTAGAGCAGCAGCCAGCCCATCATGACGGCGCCGTGGACGTGCACGATCGGCGGAATGCGGAACTCACCCGCGAAGGCCGCCTGGAAGCTCGGCACGAAACCGACGAGGGCAAGCAGGATGCACCAGGCGCCGATGCCGACGAAGAAATGGTGGGCCACGCCCGGATTTGGCGCGGTCGCGAATGCCCTCCGGGGCCGCGGCGCGGGTCCCGCGTCCAGGCTTGTTCCGGTGTTCCAGCCGTCGGCTTGCATGATGCGTCTCCCGATGCGTTTGAACGAACGGTACGACGCTACAATCGAGCCGTAATGGGGGCCTGAGGAACGTCTTAATTTTCGCGCAGGATTGGCGGAGGGCGGCAGTGAGCGAGGTGGCAAGCATCCGGATCGGCGCGTGGACGGCGCACCCCGACCTCAACCTGCTCGAACGCGACGACCGGTCGATCCGCGTCGAGCCGCGCGCCATGGACGTGCTGGTCGTGCTGGCCCGGCAGGACGGGGCGGTCGTCTCGATCGACGAACTGATGGCGCAGGTCTGGAAGGGCGTGGTGGTGGGCGAGGGATCGGTTTACGTCGCCATTCGCCAGTTGCGGCAGGTCCTCGACGATGCTGATGACGGCGCGCGTTACATCGAGACGATTCCCAAGCGTGGTTATCGGCTGACGGTCCCGGTGGAGGTGATTGGAGCCACCCCGCATTCGGTGCCGGCCGTTCGCCCGGCACCGGCGGATGGTGCGAAGACGCACCGCCCGGGGTGGATCACCGCCTTGCTCGGCGTCGCGCTGATCGGCCTTTCGCTGTTGGCGCTGTTCGCGCTGAACTTCCATCGCGACGCACGCAGCGTGGCGGCACCGTCGGTTGCCGTGCTCCCGTTCGAGAACCTTTCCTCCGATCCCGAGCAGGCCTATTTCGCCGACGGGATCACGACGGAGCTGCTGGACGCGTTGTCACGTGTTCGCGGCCTGCGCGTGACCGGGCGCGCGTCGTCGTTCCGGTTCAGGGACAGCAGCGACGACCTGCGCACGATCGGTGCCGCGCTGGGCGTCGACCACATCCTGCGCGGCAGCGTGCGCAAGGTCGGCAATCGAGTGCGCATCAGCGCGCAGCTGAGCGATGCGCGCAGCGGCGACCAGCTGTGGTCACAGACCTACGAGCGCAAACTCGACGACATCTTCGTGATCCAGGACGAGATCGCCCGATCCGCGGCCGATGCGCTGCAGGTCAGGCTCGGCGTGGGTGATCTGTTCGGCGTCGGCAACGTGGGGCGTGTGCCGGGCATGACGCGCAATGTCGCCGCCTATGACGAATACCTGCGCGGCATGGGACTCACCGTGGATTCGACGCCGGAGGCGCAGGCCCAGGCCATCGCGCACATGCAGCGTGCCGTCGCGCTCGATCCGCAGTTCTCGATCGGCTGGGCGGGACTGCACACGGCCTGCATCAATGGCGCCTTCGTCGTCCCCGCGCGCGCCGCCGAATGGCGCCAGCAAGCCGCGATGGCGCTTGAGCGAGCAAGCACACTGACGCCGGACGCGCCGCAGGTGTTGCTGGAAAGCGGCATCGCCGAATCGCGGCGCGGCCACTGGTTGAAGGCCGCGTCCGTGTTTGAACAGCTGCAGGCGGCTTATGCCCGGTACGGGATGGCCAGCCAGGCGCACGCGCCGCGTGGCGTTTTCCTGCTTGAGGTCGGTCGCGTGCATGAAGCCATCCCCGAGCTCGAGCGCGCACGGGCCGAAGACCCGTTCGTTGTCGAGTTTGCGGGCTTCCTGGGTTCGGCCTACCTGGCTGACGGCAACCCCGCCGGCGCGCTTGCCGAGGTCGACCGTGGCCGCAAGCTCAAGGGCTTCGAGTTGTCCCTGCTCAGGGCCGGCCTGATCGCCGCGCTCACCACGCGGAACCGGGCGGAGATCGACAGACGCCTGGCCTCGATACCCGACAGCGCCGCGGACTTTCGCCTGGACCACGCGATGGCGAAGTTCCTCGATGCACCCGCCGGTGCGGCGGACGCGCTTCGCCGCGCTGCTGCTGCTCCCGGTCCCGCCGAAATGCTGATCTGGTGGGCGGCCTATTATCACCAGCCGGAACTGGCACTCGACCTGCTGGCGAAAGCTGCGCCGGAGATGGGCGACACGGCGCCGTTATGGCAACCGTTGCTGCGCGATGTGCGCAAGCTGCCAGGCTTCAGGAAGATCGTGATCGACCTGGGACTGGTCGAATACTGGCGTGTCTACGGCTGGCCCGACTTCTGCCATCCGCTCGGCGCCGATTTCGTCTGCGAATAGAGCTGCGCTGACGACCATCGCGCGGAGTCGGATGCACCGTGCGCAGACGGCGCATCCGACTCTGCGATCGACTCAGCCTTCGCCCATGCCTTCGGCCGGTTCCGGCGCACTGCCGGCGCGCACCTTGTCCTCGATCTGCTGGCCAACGGTGGCGTCAACGTTCTTCCAGTACGCGAAGGCGCGTTCCAGCACCGGGCTGCGCACGCCGCCGAGCAGGCTGCCGGCGACCTGGTCGACGAACTGGGCACGCTGGGCGTCATTCCAGACCTCGCGCACCAGGGTTCCGGCCTGGCCGAAGTCGTCGTCCTTGGCGTGCAATGTATAGGCGCTGCGCACCATGTCGCCGTCGGCTTCCCAGCCGTTCTCGACCGGGCCGGTGGCGTCCGACCACGGGCGGCCGCCGCTGTTGGGTGCGTGCACCGGTGCGTTGCCGCTGTGGTGGTAGGCCATCTGGCCGTCGAACATGTACGTGTTCACCGGTACCTTGGGCTGGTTCACCGGCAGTTGATGGAAGTTGGTGCCGATGCGGTTGCGCTGCGCGTCGGCGTAGGCGAACGCCCGGCCCAGCAGCATCTTGTCCGGCGACAGGCCGATGCCCGGCACGGTGTTGCCCGGCGAGAACGCGGCCTGCTCGATCTGCGCGAAGAAGTTCTCCGGATTGCGGTTCAAGGTCATCGTGCCGACCTTGATCAACG
This sequence comes from Rhodanobacter sp. Root179, assembly GCF_001428465.1. NCBI lineage: Bacteria > Pseudomonadati > Pseudomonadota > Gammaproteobacteria > Lysobacterales > Rhodanobacteraceae > Rhodanobacter > Rhodanobacter sp. Root179. The sequence goes on from NZ_LMHR01000088.1 coordinate 380,720, forward strand.
GGTAGTCCTTGTGCGGCCAGACCTTGGTGAGATCGAACGGATTGAAGCGGTAGTTCTTCGCCTCGGCATACGGCATCACCTGCACCGACAGATCCCACACCGGGAAGTCGCCGCGTTTGATTGCGTTGAACAGGTCGGCGCGATGGAAGTCGGCGTTCTCGCCGGCCATCGCGGCGGCTTCGGCGTTGTTGAAGAAGGCCATGCCCTGGCGGGTGTGGAAGTGGTACTTCACCCAGAACTTCTCGCCGGCAGCGTTGATCCACATGTAGGTGTGCGAACCGTAGCCGTTCATGTGCCGCCAGGTGCGCGGCAGGCCGCGCTCGCCCATCACGTAGGTGACCTGATGGGCGGTTTCCGGATTGGACGTCCAGAAGTCCCATTGCATGTGGTTGTCGCGCAGGCCCGAGTCGGGCAGGCGCTTCTGGCTGCGGATGAAGTGCGGGAACTTGATCGGGTCACGCAGGAAGAACACCGGGGTGTTGTTGCCGACCAGGTCGTAGTTGCCTTCGTCGGTGTAGAACTTCAGCGAGAAGCCGCGCACGTCGCGCCAGGTATCCGGGCTGCCCGATTCGCCGGCCACGGTGGAGAAGCGAGCCAGCATGTCGGTCTTCGCGCCCTTCCGGAACAGCGCCGCTTTCGTATAGGCCGAAACGTCTTCGGAAATCTCCAGCACGCCGAATGCGCCGGCGCCCTTGGCGTGCGGCTGGCGCTCGGGCACCTTCTCGCGGTTGAAGTGCGCCATCTGTTCGAGGAAGTGCACGTCGTGCAGCAGGATCGGGCCGTTCGGGCCGATGGTCAGCGAATTGCGGTCGCTGACGGCGGGCGCACCGGAGCCGGTGGTGGAGTCGCCGTCGGGCTTGTTCGGGTCATGGGACATGGGGATTGCCTCCTTCGATGATGGCCAGCCGGGGTAACCCGATCGAGTCTGCCCTCATGCACCCAAACAAGCCATTCGGTTTTTCCGATCGGCACGATAGGCAGGGTCATCCCGGTCCGCGACCCGGCACCGGCTTTCACGGCCGCTGGCCGGAGGGATGGAGAAGAGGGGCGATCAGGAATATCGTGTAGGGCTGGTCGCCTGATTCTCCTGTTCCCCCACGATTCCCCAACCCAAGGAAATGCCATGACTACCAAAGCCTACGGCGCCCATGCTGCCGACAAACCGCTGCAATCCCTCGACATCGAGCGCCGCGCGCCCGGTCCGCAGGACGTGCAGATCGAGATCGCCTACTGCGGCGTCTGCCATTCCGACCTGCATACCGTGCGCTCGGAGTGGGGCGGCACGCTGTACCCCTGCGTGCCCGGCCACGAGATCGTCGGTCACGTCAGCGCCGTGGGCCATGAAGTCACGGGCTTCAAGGTCGGCGACACCGTGGGCGTGGGTTGCCTGGTCGGCAGCTGCCAGCATTGCGCAGCCTGCGGCGAGGGGCTGGAGCAGTATTGCGAGAACGGTTTCGTCGGCACCTACAACGGCCCCACGCCGGACGCGCCGGGACACACCCTGGGCGGCTATTCGCAGCGCATCGTGGTGGACAGGAAGTTCGTGCTGAAGATCCGCCATCCGGAAGACCAGCTGGCGGCGGTCGCGCCGCTGCTGTGCGCCGGCATCACCACCTATTCGCCGCTGCGGCACTGGAAGGTCGGTCCCGGCAGCAAGGTCGGCGTGGTCGGCATCGGCGGTCTGGGTCACATGGGCGTGAAGCTTGCCCACGCGATGGGCGCGCACGTGGTGGCGTTCACCACCTCGGACGGCAAGCGCCAGGCGGCGCTGGACCTGGGCGCGAACGAGGTGGTGGTGTCGCGCAATGCCGACGAGATGAAGGCGCACGCCAACAGCTTCGACTTCATCCTCAATACCGTGGCCGCCAGCCATTCGCTGGATGCCTTCACCAGCCTGCTCAAGCGCGACGGCACCATGGTGCTGGTCGGCGTGCCAGAGCATCCGCATCCGTCACCGAGTGTCGCCAACCTGATCTTCAAGCGCCGCGCGATCGCCGGCTCGCTGATCGGCGGCATCGCCGAAACCCAGGAGATGCTGGATTTCTGCGCCGACAAGGGCATCGTCTCCGACATCGAGATGATCCGCGCCCAGCAGATCGACGAAGCCTACGACCGCATGGTCAAGGGCGACGTGAAGTACCGCTTCGTGATCGACAACAGCTCGCTGACCAGCTGATCCGTTGCGCTCCCTCCCCTGCACGCAGGGGAGGGTTGGGGTGGGGTCGCTCTTGCGGGGTCGTTCTTCTCACCCCCGCCAGTTCGCATGCCGCTCCCAGAACGCCACCGCCCGCCGATACGCCGCGCGGTCCAGCGGCACGCCCGAACCGCCTTCCTCCATGCCCAGCGCATTGCGCAGCATGGTGATCGGCACCATCGGAATCTCTTCCGGCTCGGCGGTGTAGAGGCAGCCCACCACGCCCCAGTCCGCGTCGATCGGCGCGCCTTCCTTCGCCAGCTGCTCGCGGCTGTAGAGGATCGGCAGCAGATAGTTCGCGACCGGCGGATCGATGCCTTCGAACCAGCGCACCAGCACCGGCAGTTCGTCGGTGCTGCGCGCCTCGTAGGCCGAACGCAGCAGGTGGCGATTGGCCTCGGTGATCGGCGTGGCGGTGCAGCGTGTGGACGTCCAGTTTCGGTGCACGTGCAGCTTGCAGAACGGGGCGTAGCCGTCGAGTACGTGCAGCGGCGCTTCGGTGTTGAGGCGCCGCTCGAACGCCTCGGCGCTGCAATCCTGGATCGCGCTGGGTCGCTGGTCGCGCGGGAACAGGCGGGTGCGCGCGAATCGCGTCAGGACGATGGACATGAGGTGTTCCAGCTAGCCCGTTCAGACGCGGCCGGTCACCGGGATCAGCGCACCGGTGATGGCGGAGGACTGTTCGGACAACAGGAACACGATCACGTCGGCGAGTTGCTCCGGTTTGACCCAGCGGGAGAAATCGGCCTTGGGCATGTCGGTGCGATTGGGTGCCGTGTCGATGATGCTGGGCAGCAGCGCGTTGACGGTGATGTCGCGTTCCTTCAGCTCCTCGGCCAGCGCTTCGGTGAAGCGCATCACGCCGGACTTGGAGGCAGTGTAGGCACCGACGCCGGCGCCAGCCTTCACGGCGGACGCCGCGCCGATGTTGATGATGCGGCCACCCGCCTGCAGGTGTTCCAGCGCGGCCTGGCTTGCCGCCACGGCGGTGCGCAGATTGACCCGATACAGCAGGTCCCAGGTATCCACGCTGCCGTCGGCGACGTTTTCGTAGCGGAAGGTGCCGGCGATGTTGACCAGCGCGTCGAGGCCGCCGAGCGCATCGGCCGCTGCGGCCAACGCCTGTTTCGCCGACTGCGGATCAGCCAGGTCGACGCCGCCGAGACAGGTTGCCTGGGCAATGCCGCCAGCCGGCGGATCGGCACGATCGATGGCCACCACCCTGGCGCCGGCGTCGAGCGCCGCGTGCACCGCCGCCAGGCCGAGTGTGCCGAAACCGCCGGTGATTGCGATGCGTCGCTGCTTCAGTTGCATGGTGCTCTCCAGGGATGTCCACCGAACAGGATAGCCGCCCCGCCGGATGCCTGAAAGCGGCGCGGCACCGAGGCATGCATGCCTTGCGTCAGGCCACGAACTGCAACCGCGCCAGCTCGGCGTACAGGCCGCCCTCGGCCAGCAAACTTTCATGCGTGCCCTGCGCCACGATGCGGCCACCGTCGAGCACCACGATGCGGTCGGCGCGTTGCACGGTGGCCAGGCGATGTGCGATCACCAGAGTGGTGCGGCCTTTCTCCAGACGCTCCAGCGCCTGCTGGATGGCCGCTTCGGACTGTGCGTCCAGCGCCGAGGTAGCCTCGTCGAGCAGCAGCAGCGGCGCGTCGCGCAGGATCGCGCGGGCGATCGCGATGCGCTGGCGCTGGCCGCCGGACAGGCGCACGCCGCGTTCGCCCATTTCGGCCTGGTAGCCGTCGTGCAGGGCGCTGATGAAATCGTGCGCCTCGGCGGCGCGGGCGGCCTCGTGCACTTCCTCGTCGCTGGCGCCGTCGCGGCCGAAGCGGATGTTGTCGGCGGCGCTGCCGCTGAAGATCACGGTTTCCTGGGGCACCAGCGCGATCGCGCCGCGCAGGTCGTCCAGCGTCACCGCACGGAGGTCGACGCCGTCGAGGCTGATGCGGCCGGATTGCGGGTCGTAGAAACGCAGCAGCAGCGAGAACACCGTGCTTTTGCCGGCACCGGACGGGCCGACCAGGGCGACGGTTTCGCCGGGGTGCACGTCCAGCGTGAAGTCGTGCAGCGCGGCGGTGTCGGGGCGGGTCGGGTAGTGGAAGCTCACCTGCTCGAAACGCAACGCGCCGCTGATCGGCCGTGGCAGGGCCAGCGGTTGCGCGGGCGCCACGATTTCGGGACGCTCGTCGAGCAGTTCGCCCAGCCGTTCCATCGCGCCGGCGGCACGCAGCACGTCGCCCCACACTTCGGACAGGCCGGCGACCGAGCCGGCGGCGAATACCGCGTACAGCACGAACTGCCCGAGCACGCCGGCATCCAGCGTGCCGGCCAGCACGTGGCGCGCGCCGGCCCACAGCACCAGGGTGATCGCGCCGAACACCAGCACGATCACCGCCATGGTCAGCAGTGCGCGCATGCCGATGCGCCGGCGAGCAGTGGCCAGCGCGCGCAGGATCGCGTTGCTGTAGCGGGTGCTTTCGATGTTCTCGCGGGCGTACGCCTTCACCGCGGTGGAGGCGTTCAGCGTTTCGTTGGCGATCGCCGCGGCGTCGGCGAGGCGGTCCTGGCTGGCGCGCGAGAGCTTCTGCACGCGGCGGCCGAACACGAGGATCGGCAGCATCACCGCGGGAATCACCAGCGCGGTGAGGCCGGCCAGCGACGGCGCGGTCCATACCATCATGGCGCTAGCGCCGACCAGCATCACCACGCTGCGCAGCGCCACCGACACACCCGAGCCGATCAGCGCCTGCACCACCTCGGTGTCGGCGCTGAGCCGCGACAGCAGTTCGCCGACGCGGCTGCGCTCGAAGAAGCCCACGTCGAGCCGGATCACCTGCGCGTACAGCGTCTGCCGCAGCGAGGCCAGCGCCCGCTCGCTGAGCAGGGTGATGCAGAAATAGCGGGCGGCGGTGGCGAACGCGAGCACCAGCGCCACGCCGAACAGCGCGATGAAGGTCTCGTTGATGACTGCGTTGCTGGAGTGGCCGAAACCCTGGTCGATGATGTGGCGGAACGCCAGCGGCAACACCAGCGACGCGCCCGAGGACAGACCGAGGAACAGCAGCCAGCCCAGCGCCAGCACGCGATGGGGTTTCAGGAACGGCCACAGTCCGCGCAGGGCACCGATGCGGCGGGAAGGGCGGGGAGTATCGGTGGTGGCGTCGCTCATGGGTACTCGCAGTTGGGGTCGACAATGACGCGGGCAATGCCATTCAAGGTGGGGCGTGGCACGGTCGATTCAATCGCGGTGACGTCGATCGCCCGGGCCGTCGCCGACCGTGGCGCTCAATCCAGGCGTTTCGCGCTGCTGCGGCCCCGACTGATGTCGCTGATGCGCAGGCAGGCCTCGGCGACACGGCTGTCCGGCAGGCGCAATTCCAGTTCGACGCCGTCGGCGCCGAACGACTCGTGTTCGACCTCGGCCTGCAACTCCTTGAGGCGTGCCTTGAGCAGGGCGAGTTCGGCGAAATCGCAACGCAGGGCCAGCCGTGCCATCGCCACGATCGGGGCGCGTTCGGCGCGGCGCAGGCATTCGGCGGCGGTGCCGCCATAGGCCCGCACCAGCCCGCCGGCGCCGAGCTTGATGCCGCCGTACCAGCGCGTCACCACCACGACCACGCCATCCATCTGCTGGCCCTCGATCGCCTGCAGGATCGGCCGGCCGGCGGTGCCGCCGGGCTCGCCGTCGTCGTTGAAGCGATAGTCCTGACCGATGCGGTAAGCCCAGCAGTTGTGCGTGGCGGTGGGGTCGGCGACTTCGCGCAGGAAGTCCAGCGCCTGCCCGGGCGTCGTCACCGGGGCGGCGTTGGCAAGGAACCGGCTTTTGCGGATTTCTTCCTGATGAGCGCAGCGCTGGACCAGGGTCGACAGCGGCTCGCTCATGGTTCCTGCAGTTGCGCCTGCAGCTCGGCTGGCAAGGGCCACTGCGGATGCGCCTGGCGGAATGCGCGCAGCCGCTGCAGCGCCTCGTCATGCTGCCCTTGCGCGAACAGTTGGCGGATCTTGTCCAGCTCCTGCGCCGGCGTATCGCCGGGCCGGGCGGCGGTGGCCTGGTCGCTGGCTGCAGCGCTGGGTGCAACCGGTTGCGCCGACTTGTCGAATGCGCCGCTGGCTGCCGCATTGGCGGACGCTTCCTGTGACGGTGCGGGCGGCGCCGGTGGCGCGGGTGGTGGAGGCGGTGCGTACTGCACCTGCGGCGCGGGTGCGGCCACTTCGGCGAGCGGTGGGGGCGCAGCCATCGGTTTGGCCGCGGCCGCGCGTCGGGCCGACTGGACCGCGCTGTCCTGCTTCATCTTCTTCGCCGCGGAGGCCTGCAGCGCGGCGCGCTGATCGGCGAGTCGGGGCGCCGGCGGTGCGGCGGGCGCGACCGTGCCCGCCAGCGGCGCGGTCGCTTCCTGCCTGGCCATGTCGGAGACGGTGGGCGCGGTCGCCTCCGGGGCGGCGGCCGGTGCCGATGGCGGCGGGCCGGATTCGCGCAGCTGCCAGGCCAGGCCGGCCACCAGCACCAGGCTGGCGGCGCTGCCCAGGGCGATCAGCCAAGGTGGTGCGCGCCGCCGCCGCGAGGCGCTGTCGATCGAAGGAATCGCCTTTGCCGTGACGGCCGAAACCGGCTTCGGATGAACCCAGTCGCCGGGCTCGCGGGGACCCTTGCGCCGCTCGGTAACGGTGGGATCGCCGGATGGGGCGAGGGCCGCGGCGGCCGCACGCAACACCGCCGCATCCAGCGCGGGCGAAGGCTCGCTGCGCGGCAGCTCGCGATACAGCGCGGCCAGCTCGGCTTCGCCGGGCAGCGGCTCGTCGGCTGAGGGCGGATCGTTCGGGGGCAGGGGCGTGGTCATTCGGACAGCACTTCGCGTAATCGATTCATGGCATAGCGCAGGCGCGACTTCACCGTTTCGCGCCCGGCACCGGTGACCACGGCAATTTCCTCCAGGCTCAGCTCCTGCTCCAGCCGCAGCAGCACCGCGGTGCGCTGTTCGTCCGGCAACTGCTCGATCGCCAGCTGCAGGTTGCGTCGGCGTTCGAAGGCGGACAGCGCGTGGTCGGGCTGCTCGCGTTCGGGCGTGGCCAGGTTGGCCAGTGCCAGCTCGGCTTCGTCGCCATCGGCCATCGGGCGCTGGCGACGGGTGCCGTCGATCATCAGGTTGTGGGCGATCTGCAGCAGCCAGGTACTGAACTTCGCCTGCGGCTGGTAGCGCTCGCGGGCGCCGATCACCCGGCTCCAGGTTTCCTGGAAGAGCTCGTCGGTGCGATGCGGATCGCGCACGCTGCGCAGCAGGAAGCGGTACAGCATGCCGCGATGACGCGCATACAAAGCCTCGAACGCGGCGAGGTCGCCACGGGCGTAGGCCAGCATCAGCAGGGCATCGGGATCGACCGCGGCATCCATGGAGTGCGAGGGTAAGGCAAATCGCCGGGGAGCGGGGAGGTTGTGATGTTTCCCGCGAAAAGCGTCACCCCCTCCCAACTTCCCCCTGCATGCAGGGGGAGGAGAAAGGGCTGGTGGTGCCGCGCTCATCCTGTCCGACAGATTTCGACGCCACGGCCAGGCTGCTCCCTCCCCTGCACGCAGGGGAGGGTTGGGGTGGGGTGCTCTTGCCGGTTCCAGCCCCGCTGCGCGGTGGTGGCCGGGGAAGGGCAGCGGGGAGAGTCTGCCCATGACCGCCACCGCCGCAGCGGGGCCGGAAACCTCAGCGCGCCGCGGTGTCGCTGGCGCCGTCATGACCGCGCGTGACCAGCCCGTTGGCCAGTTTCACCAGTTGCACGAAGCCGGCGCGGTAGCCGTCGGCATCGTCGCCGCGGGCGTCGCTGGCCAGTTTCGCAATCTGCGTGTAGCCGTAGCCGTCCAGGTATTTGCCGCCGCGCAGGGCGTCGGCGAAGGCGGCCACCGCGGCGGCGTAGCGCAGGCGTTCGCTGGCCTGTGCCTCGGCGTGCGCGGCGATCGGCTGTTCGATCAGCTTGCTGTCCGCTTGCCCCGGCAATTTGTAGCGCAGGCGCAGGAAGGCCAGTTCGTTGCCGCTTTCATCCGCGGCCACGTGTTTGCCGTAGCGCAGCGGATCGATGCGCGCGGCGTTCGAGCCTTTCGGGGTGATCTCGTAGATCGCGGTGACGTTGGCGCCTGCACCGATCTCGCCGGCGTCGACCTTGTCGTTGTTGAAGTCCTCGCGCTTGAGCATGCGCTTCTCGTAGCCGATCAGGCGATATTCCTGCACCTGCGCGGGATTGAACTCGACCTGGATCTTCACGTCCCTGGCGATCGTCAGCAAGGTGGCGGACATCTCGTCGACCAGCACGCGACGGCCTTCCTGCAGGCTGTCGATGTAGTGGTGGCTGCCGTTGCCCACGTCGGCCAGCATCACCGCCATCGCATCGTTGTAGTTGCCTTCGCCGAAGCCCAGCGTGGTGAGCGCCACGCCGCTCTTGCGGTGGTCCTCGATGGTGGTCTTCAGCGCTTCCTGGTTCACCGTGCCCACGTTGAAATCGCCGTCGGTGGCCAGGATCACCCGGTTCACGCCGCCCTTGATGAAGCCCTGTTCGGCCTGCGCATAGGCCAGCTCGATGCCGGCGCCGCCGTTGGTGGAGCCGCCCGCCGACAGCCGGTCGATCGCCGCGTCGATGGTGGCGTGCTGGTCGCCCGCGGTGGAGGGCAGCACCACGCCGGCGTAGCCCGCATAGCTGACGATGGCCACGCGGTCCTGCCTGCGCAGCTGGCGCACCAGCTGTTTCAGCGAGGCCTGCAGCAGGGGCAGCTTGTCCGCCTCGTCCATCGAGCCGGAGGTGTCGATCAGGAACACCAGGTTCGAGGCGGGGATCTGCGCGGCCGGCACGCGGTAGCCCTGGATGCCGACCAGCAGCAATTGCCGCTTCGCGTTCCATGGCGCGGGCGCCAGCTCGGTGGTGACGCTGAACGGCTGCTCGCGACTCGCTGGCGGCGTGTAGCCGTAGTCGAAATAGTTGATGAACTCCTCCGCCCGCACCGCGTCGGCCGGCGGCAACTGCCCCGCGCTCAGCATGCGGCGCACGTTGGTGTACGAGCCGGTGTCGACGTCGATGCTGAAGGTGGACACCGGCTGCTCGCTGACCAGCTGCACCGGGTTGGTGTCGCGATGGGTGTAGTTCTCGGTGTTGATGTCTCCCGGCAGCGGCTGCATCAAGGTTGGTGACGGCATGTAGGCCATGCGTTTGGCGCTTTGCGCGTTGTAGGACATCGCGGAGACTTCGGCCAATGCCGGTGGCGCGGGCGGTGCCACGGGCATGGGTGCAGGCTGGCCGACGGTGGATGAAGCGCGATCGGCGGGACTGTCGGCTCGGGGACTGGGTTGCGCCTTGACCTGAGGGCTCGGTTGCCCGACCGGCGGGACGGGTGGCGTGGGTGCGCTGTCGTTCTTGCGCGCGGGGGTGTCGTTGGCGGGCCGCGACACGCTGCAGCCGGTGACGATCACCAGCAAGGCCAGCAGCAGGCTGCGCAACAGGGCTTTCAGTTTCATCGGGCGGTTCTCCTCTCCAGGTGGTGAAAGGTGAAACGCCGTTAACGGGGAAACGGGGTCAAACCGGTTGTGGCGCGGTAGCATGGCGCCCCTGCGCGACATCCACCGGACCGACATGATCAACAACGACGTACTGCGTTCCATCCGCTACATGCTCGACCTCAGCGACGGCAAGGTGGTCGAGCTGATCCACCTGGCCGATGCCGATGCCCCGGTCACGAAGGAAGATGTGCAGGGCTTCCTGAAGAAGGACAACGAGCCGGGCTATCTGGAATGCGGCAACCAGACGCTGGCGCTGTTCCTGGACGGCCTGGTGTTCCACCGCCGCGGCAAGGACGACAGCCGCCCGGCGCGGCCGCCGGAGAAACGCGTCACCAACAACGTGGTGTTGAAGAAGTTGCGCGTGGCCTTCGAGCTGAAGGACGTCGACATGCACGACATCCTCGAAGCCGCCGGCCTGCCGATCTCCAAGCCCGAACTCAGCGCGCTGTTCCGCCAGAGCGACCACAAGAACTTCAAGCTGTGCGGCGACCAGCTGCTGCGCAATTTCCTGAAGGGACTGACCATGCGGGTGCGCGGCAACGGCTGAGCGGGAAATCAGCTCGGTGTGAGGCTCGCCGATGACAGCGACACCGCCGGATAGTGTTCGACATAGGACTCGCCGTTGCAGCCGTAATAGGTCACCTGCCGTTTGAGCAGGTCGACCTCATAGCGCACCACGCCGGCGTTCCAGCTGGCCAACAGGAAGTCCGCAAAGCTGCTTTCCCCGGCCTGGTCGGTGCGCAGCGCGCGGATCAGCGCGGGCTGATCGAAGCCGGGCACATCAGCCATGCCGGACACCAGCGGCGTGCTTTGTTGCAGCACCGCGCCGCGCTCGGTCAGGTACAGACTCTGGCAGGCGGGCAGTTGCCACACATTCCGTGTCACGCCCGCGCGCCTCAGCGTTTCGGCGAGGTACGGGAAGCCGCCCACGCGGGGACGACCGGCCATGGCTTGCGCTTGGGCGGCTTGAAGGTGGGCCATCGCCTCACTCATGGGGTTTCTCCTGGTTCGTGCATGGAAGGTTGAGGTCAGGTTGTCGACGCGTGCTGCCTAATCGACAGGTGCCGCGCTGAACGGGTGGGCATCGGCAAGTTTCTGCAGAAGCCTGCGCAGCTCGCTCCGCTCGTCGGCGGCCAGGACGGAGAAGAAGTGGTTGTCGTTGCCGTTGGCGATGTCGGTGAGCGCGGGCAGCAGGCGCTTTCCTGACCGGGTCAGTGCCAGCAACTGCGCGCGGCTGTCCTGCGGGCTCGGGGTGCGCAGCAACAAGTTCTTGGTCAGCAGCTTGTCCAGCACCTTGGAAACGGCGCCGCGGGTCATGCCCATCGCGTCGGCGAGCGACGCGGCGGTGATGTCGGGATGCATTTCGACATGGTTGAGTGCGACCCATTCGGCGACGGAGAGCTGCCGTTCCTGCAGGGCGCTGGCGAAAGAGCCGGACACCTGGTTGGAGACCAGCCGCAGCCAGTAACCCAGGTGGGCATGCAGCGGATTGGGCGGGACTTTTTCCTTCGATGCGTTCGGCACGTGCGGTTCACCAGAAAGGTTCCATGGAACGCATATTGTTTCCATGGAACCTGTATGTCAAGTGCCGCGCCCGGGCGCCGGTTGCCTCAGGACGCCACCGTCTCGTCGGTTGTCACCGTGGCCTTGCGCTCCTGCTTGCCCCAGCCCACCGACGGGCCCTTGATGGCCGTCCAGACGGAACGCACCACCACGTAGTACATCAGCTGGCGGTAGCCGAAGCGTTGCAAGACCAGCCACCACAGCAGGCTCCACTTTTCCTTCTTCTCCATCGCGAAGGCCAGTGCGCAGGCGGCCAGGTCGATGGCCATGAAGGCGGCGTAGAACACCAGCATGCGCAGCAGGTTGGTGTCGTCGAACTGGCCGCGGTGTTGCAGGTAATCCAGGCTGGTGCTGATGATCTGCCAGACCAGCACCAGGTCGACGAGTGGCGAGACCACGGAAAACAGGATCTGGAACAGCCACACCTGCGGCAGCGCGATGGTGCCCAGGGAACCGTAGCGGGGATTGAAGGTGGCGTCGCGGTGCTTCCACAGGCATTGCAGGGTGCCGTAGGCCCAGCGGAAGCGTTGGCGGGCGAGGCCGCGGGCGCTGTCGGGGGCCTCGGTCCAGGCGATCGCTTCGGCGTCGAACAAGGTCTTGAAGCCGGCTTTCTGCACGGCGATGGTCAGGTCCTGGTCTTCGGCCAGCGTATCGGCGGGAAAACCGCCGAGCTGCTCCAGGGCTTCGCGGCGCCACGCACCCACCGCGCCGGGAACCACGGTGATCGCGCCCAGCGCGGCCAGCGCGCGGCGCTCGAGATTTTGCGCGGTGATGTATTCCAGCGCCTGCCACAAGGTGATCAGGTTGATCCGGTTGCCGACCTTGGCGTTGCCGGCGACGGCGCCGACCTTGGGATCGGCGAACCAGCGCACCAGGCGCGGGATGGTGTCCGGCTCGAACTGGGTGTCGGCGTCGAGCGCCACCACCACCGCACCGTGGGCTTCGCGCAAGGCGGTGTTGACGGCATGCGCCTTGCCGCCGTTGGGGATGGTGAGCAGGCGTACCCGCGGCTCGTCGGCGTAGTGCTGGCGCACCACGGCCGAGGTGGCATCGACCGAACCGTCGTCGACCACGATCACTTCGAGGTTCGCGTAGCGGCTCTTGAGGATCTGGCGGATCGAGCTGGCGATCACCTTTTCCTCGTTGTAGGCAGGAATCAGCACCGAAACCAGGGGCGGCTGTTCGCCCAGCACGGGCGCCACGCGCCGCTTCTCGCGGGCGCGGTTGAGCAGGGCCAGGCCGCCCAGCAGGATCAGTCGCGCCACGCCCAGCGCGATCGCCGTGGTCAGCAGCCAGCGGATGAAGTGGCCGAAGAAGCCCAGCGCCAGGAACACCACGCGGTCGGTCCACTGCGACAGCGAGCCGGGCGCGATCGGCGGCATGGTCTGCGCGCGGGTAAGCCCGGCCAGTTCCGACACGGTGACGAACTGGTAGCCCTGCGCGCGCAGGCTGTCGATGATCCGCGGCAACGCGGCGATCGTCTGCGAGCGTTCGCCGCCGCCGTCGTGCAGCAGCACCACCTGGCCCTTGCGCTCCACGTTTTTGGTGTTGATGGCGTTCAGCACGTTGTCGACGATGGCGTCGACGCCGGGGCGCTGCCAGTCTTCGGCGTCCACATGCAGGCCGACCGACAGGTAGCCCATCTTCTGCGCGATCTCGATCGGCACCAGTTCGTCGGCGGTGGTCGGTTCGGCGTCACCGAAATAGGGCGCGCGGAACAGCCGCATCGAGTGGCCGGTCAGCGCCTCGAACAGCCGCTGGGTCGCGTTGAGTTCCAGCGAGACGATGCCTGGCGGACTGTCGCCCAGGTTGGGGTGGGTGAAGGTGTGGTTGCCCACGTCATGCCCTTCGGCGACTTCGCGCTGCACCAGTTTCGGCGACATCTCGGCGTTCTCGCCGATGATGAAGAAGGTGGCCGGAACGTGCTTCGCCTTGAGGATGTCGAGGATCTGCGGCGTCCACTCGGGGTCCGGACCGTCGTCGAAGGTCAGCGCGATCTTGTGCGGCAGGGTGCCCGCGCGCTGGATCACGTAGGAGCTGGGCAGGGCGGTGTAGCTTTCGTCATCGATGCTGGCGTCGTCCTTGTCCACCTCGATGCTGCGTGCGCCGGCGGAAGGCTGCGAGGCGATTTCCAGCACCTCGCCCTGGCCTTCGATGTCGATGTCCTCGCCGGCACCGATGGTGCGCAACGGGTCGGGCGCGGACGCCCCATACGGACGGCCAAACACCGACCACACAGACGGATCTTCCGAGCCCAGCCGCCACAGGGCGTAGCCATAGGGCTTGTATTCGTCGGCGGCGTGGATCTGGTTGTATGCGGTGACGCCGTCGAGAAACCAGACCTGGTGGGTGCTGCCGTCGTCCTCGTCGTAGGAGAAGTGCGGGTTCTGCGTGTCAGGGTCGAAGGCGATGTCGGCCTGGGCGTCGCTGGCGCGGTCCATCGCGTCCTGGAAGGTCAGCGCCTCGGCATTGTTGCCGTGCGACCAGTCGTAGCCATAGCTGCCGATCGCCACGATGGTCTGCTCCGGGTCCAGCTCCTTCATGCGTTTTTCGAGCGTCTGCTCGAACCATTGCTGGCCGGCGATGCTGCCAGGCGTCTTGCCGGCCCAGTGTTCGTCGTAGGCCATCAGCACCACGAAGTCGACGATGTCCGCGTAACCGGCATAGTCCCAGCTGGCGTCGTCGAACGGCACCGACAGCACGATGCCCCAGCCATGCGGGTCGAACGCGTCGTTGAGTTCGCCGAGGAAGGCTTTCAGATCGGGTTGCGCGGATTCGGGAAGGTCCTCGAAATCGATCGTCACGCCCTGGAAGTGGTTGGCCGCCACGAACGCCACGATCTCCCCGATGCGCGCCTGCCGCCGCGCCGGATCGGCCAGCAGGCGGGCCAGGCCGGGGCCGTCCCAGTTCGCGTCCACCGCGTTCTGCAGCAGCGGCAGGATCGGGGTGGAGGGCTTCTGCTTGCGGATCAGGTTGATCGCCTTCGCATCGACGCTGGTGTGCAGCGCCATGTCCTTGCCGCTCAGGCTCATCCACGACGGAATCACCCAGTCCAGCTGCGGCAGGCTGCGCTTCAGCGAGGAATAGCTGCTGTCGTCCCAGTTGACGTAGAAGCCGATCGCCAGCGGCCGGCCGGCCGGCTTGTCCAGCGAAGGCGGCGGCACGTGGCTGGCGGCCGCCTTGCTCGCATGCGTTTTCGGGGCATGCAACAGCTTCTGCCGCGCACGCACTTCGGCGGCCAGCTTCGCGGCGGGCTTCAACAGTTCCGGGGCAGCCGCCTTTACGTTGGCCAGGGCGTGCCGCGTGCGGGCGTGTTCGCCGATGTGCAGGCCGTCCATGCTCGGGCCCACGAACAGGCTGATCGCGCAGGCCACCACGAACAGGGTGCTGACCACCCCGGCCAGCAGGGCCAGCCGCGAGACACGGCTGGCGCGCCGGCCGGAGGGGTCGAAGAAGATCGGTTTCTTTTGCATGCCAGGGCCGGATCGACAAATACCGCAAGGCGCCAATCCGGTCGGGCCCCGACACGGATCGGGAGCGCGGATGTCGCGAGTGCGCAGTATCGCCGATCCATCATGCGTCGCATCGCATCGGGACCCGGGTCAGTCAGCCAGTGTTGCCCTCGCGCCGAGTAGTCGTGGCCACGGCCGTGCCATCAGGTGATCACGGCGCCGGGCACCGGCCGGCGGAAGTCCTCGGGGCGCAGATCCCGGGTCAACCGGAACACGCCTTCGCGCACCTTGCGCGGCAGCACCACGTCGAGCACGGTGGTCTGGTGTGGCCCGAGGATGGCGAACAGATCGTCGCGCCGGTCGCTTTGCGCCAGCGCGTGATGGACCAGGCCGACCAGGTCCACCGGTTGCACGCTGGCGCCGTACGGACGATGGCTGACGACGGCGGGGCGCAGGGTCTTGCGGCTGTTGCGCGGGTCGGCCACGCGGGCGTCGCCGGCGAGCAGGCTGTAGTCGAGGAACAGCGAGATCGTGGTGCGCTGTTTCGAATTGGCCTGGCGATCGAGCAGGAAGCCTTCCGGCAGCAGGTCGGCGCTGGCCGGCACGCCGGCGGTGAGCAGGAAGCCGGCGCCGGTCAGCGGTTCGCCGGCCTCGTCGGTGAGCCGTACGATCAGCAGGCTGCGCGGGTCGTGGATGTGCACGCGCGGGGCGAACGGGCCGGCCGGTTCCAGCTCCACCTTGTCGACGTCGCGGGCGGCGTTCTCGCGATCGAACGCGTCGCACAGCGTTTCGTAGTCATCCGCGCTGCGCACCTGCAGGCAGCGCAGGATCGCCGCCACGGTGTCGGGCGCCGCGGCGGCCATGATGCCCAGTCGGTCGCCGGAGTGCGCCGCGCCGGCGATCAGCTTGAACGCGCAGCGCGGGCCGCGGCTGAGGTTGAGCGCCAGCGTGTCGATGTCGCCATCCCGGTTGCCTTGCGGCGACAGCACGGCGTGGTGGGCGTTGAGGTTGGCCGCGGCGATGCGCACCACGCCATCGGAGCCGTCCTCGCCGGTGTAGCTGTTGAGGTGGTCGTACAGCGTGCGGTCGGGGCGGTCGCCGGTCAGCACGAACGCGAACTGGCCGCGTTTCACCGGATCGTCGCCGTGGATGTAGTCGAGGTTGAGCGACAGCGACTGCGCGCTGCCAAGCTCCAGCCAGTCGAGTATCCGCTGGCCCGGCTCCACCCCGTCGAACCACGACTTGAGCCGACCGAGCAGGCCCTTGCCCAGTTGCGCCAGGGCCGAGCCGAAGTTCGCCGGTGCCAGCATCACCAGATGGCTGAGCCGGATCGTGCTGTGCGTGGCGGGCCGGTCGCGCTGGGCGCGCAGCCACTCGCGGATCACCGGGCCGCCGGTCGAGTGCGTGATGCAGGCGAAGCTGGCGTCGAGCAGGTGCAGGTCGCGCAAGGCGTGGTCGAAGCCGCGCACCAGGTCGGCCACGGTCACCGCGTCGTCGAAACTCACGTACTCGGAAAGCCAGATGTCGGCGAAGCTCAGCGCGACGCCGGCCGCGGCCGCGTGCCGCTGCAACTGTTGCGGCAACTGGCCATAGGTGGAGGTGTCGGTGACGCTCCAGCCGTGCACGAAGACGAGGGTGGTCATGCGCAGACTCCGATGCGTTGATCCATGCCGGGCGGATTCCCCGTCGCCATGCCTCCGGCATGGCCTGCGATCGCGTCGGCGCGGGGCACCGGCATAATGACATCAGCACCCGCCATCATCCACCGACCTGTCCGGAATCACCGATCCATGACCATGAACGCGTTGCTGATCCTGATCGTGCTGGCCAGCGTCCTGGCATGGCTGCGCTGGCGGCGCAGCAGCCGGGTGCTGTTCGGCCTGGCCGTGCTGCTGTTGCTGGCGACCGGCTGCGGGCCGCTGCCGAGCTGGCTGCTGGCGCATCTGCAAGCGGAAGTCGCGACCGACGTGCCGATCGTCTGGGGCCAGCGCAACGCCATCGTGTTGCTGGGCGCCGGCACGGTGCGCGTGGGTGATGCGGGAGCGGTCGAGGCCAGCCTGTTCGCCTATGGACGAATCAGCAAGGCGGCGATGTTGTACCGCGCCTGCCGGCAGGCGCCACGCGATTGCAAGATCGAGGTCAGCGGCGGCGATGCGCGGGGACTGGGCCAGTCGGAGGCGGCGATCTATGCGCTGGACCTGCAACGGCTTGGCGTCGATCCCGCCGACGTGCTGCTGGAACCGCGCAGCATGAACACCTGGCAGAACGCCCAATTCAGCGGCCCGTTGCTGAAGGCGTATGGCGCCGATCGCGTGCTGCTGGTTTCGTCCGGTTTCCACCTGCGTCGGGGCATGCTGTACTTCAGCCACTTCGGCATCCATGCCACGCCGGTGCGCGCCGACTACGTCAGCGGCGTCGCCTCATGGGAGCCGTTGTCGTACAACTTCGCGATGGCCGACATGGCGCTGCACGAATACGCCGGCATCGCACGTTACCGCTGGTACAACGCGATGGGCTGGAACGTGGAGGCGACCAGGCCCGGCGCGTTGTAGGAGCGCGCTGCTACGCGGACTCGCGCATCACCATCAGGCGGAGCTCGGTCATGTCCTCGATCGCGTAGCGGATGCCTTCGCGGCCCAGGCCGGAAAGCTTGATGCCGCCATACGGCATGTTGTCCACCCGGAAGCTGGGGATGTCGTTGACCACCACGCCGCCTTGCTCCAGCTCGTTCCACGCCCGCATCGCGTGCTCCAGGCTGTCGGTGAAGATGCCGGCCTGCAGGCCGTAGTCGGAGTCGTTGACCATAGCGATCGCCTCGTCGAACTTCCGGTACGAGGCGAGCAGGGCGAACGGGCCGAACGCTTCCTGCCGACTGGCCTTGGCATCTTTCGGAACGCCTTCCATCAGGGTGGCGTCGAGCATGTTGCCGTTGCGCTTGCCGCCGCAAAGGATCTTGCCGCCGGCTTTCTTCGCTTCGAGAATCCAGCCGTGCAGGCGCTCGGCGGCAGCCTCGTCGATCATCGGGCCGAGGAAAACGTTCCTGTCCTTCGGGTCGCCGGCCTTGAGTTTCCTGGTGGCGGCGACCAGCTTGCGCTTCAGCGCATCGTAGATGTCGGCGTGGGCGTAGATGCGCTGCACGCCGATGCAGCTCTGGCCGGACTGGTAGAACGCGCCGAACACCAGGCGCTCGACCACCTTGTCCAGCTTCGGGCCCTGGTCGGCGTCGACGATGCACGCGGCATTGCCGCCCAGTTCCAGCACCACCTTTTTGCGCCCGGCGCGGGCCTTGAGGTCCCAGCCGATCTGGCCGCCGGTGAACGAGAGCAGCTTGAAGCGTTCGTCCTCGACCAGCGGCGCGGCGTGCGCGCCATCCAGGGTCAGGATCGAGAACGCACCCTTCGGCAAGTCGGTCTCGGCCAGCACCTCGCCGATGATCAGCGCGCCGATCGGGGTCTTCTCCGCCGGCTTGAGCACGAACGGACAGCCGGCGGCGATCGCCGGTGCCACCTTGTGCGCGACCAGGTTCAGCGGAAAGTTGAACGGCGTGATGAACGACACCGGGCCCAGCGGCACCCGCTTGGTGTAGCCGTGATAGCCGTCCAGACGGCTGGCCAGTTCCAGGTTGATCGTCTCGCCGTTGATCCGCACGGCTTCCTCGACGGCGATCCGGAACGTCTCGATCAGTCGGGTGACTTCGCCGGCGGCATCCCTGATCGGCTTGCCCGCCTCGATGCACAGGGCCTCGGCCAGTTCGTCGCGGCGTTCGCTGAAACGCGCGACGCAGTGCTGCAACACCGCCTGCCGCGCCCACGGCTTGAACTCGCGCATCGGCGCGGCCGCCTTCACCGCGGCCGCGATCGCCTTCTCGGTGGCCTTCGCATCCGGCACCGCGACGCGAGTGGCCAGCTTGCCGCTGTACTTGTCGCGCACATCCAGCATCGTCTTCGATGTCTGCGGCCGGTTGGCGAGGTAGTAGGGATAGGTCTTGTTCAACATGGCGTTGGCCTGCGCTGGTGATCCGTCAAGCATAGGACGTCGCGGTGTTCAGAGGCTGTGAGGCGGCCTGCGTGGATGCGCCATGTCGCGGCATCGGCAGCACCGTGTCCGCTGCCGGATGCTATGCTCCCGCACCACGGACATGCCGGATTGATGATCGTTGATCATGGGGTTCGTTGAGCGCGTGGTTCGAACGTGGGCACGTGGATGCCTGGTGGATACATGTCATGGAGGACCGATGATTATTTCGTTGAACAAGCGACCGATGCGGACGATTGTCCCGTTTCTGATCTTGATGGCAGCGCCGGCCATCGGCATGGCCACGGCGTCATGCACGGATAACCTGCATGTAGTCACGGTGAGCGATGGCGCGCGCTTTTTCACGGCGACGTCCACTCATGCCGGGCTAAGCGTGCAACAGGCGTTCGACGATGTGCGGAAGATCGCCACCGCCGACGGCTATGTGATCGCCACCGAGCCGGACTACGGCAGCCCGAATCCCAGCATGGGGATCGGCAAGCCGCCGTCTCCCATTCCGACGCTGATCCAGGTTCAGCAACCCTCCGGGATTTCATTCACCTCGATTGTGTCCCCCGGCAACGAGAGCAAAGGCGTGCCGGAGCGGCTGTGCGCGATGGTCGGCAAGTTCGAGGCCGGTCGGCCCGCCTTGCCGGATCAGGTCGAGCCTGCCCGGACGGCGGCGGAAACCATGGAGCAGTCGCGTACCACGATGCCGGTGACCAGGCCTGTCGTGAATATCCTCAAGCCGAACGTGCCGTTTGATCTGGCTGCCGCCAAGGCCGCGCTGGAGCCGGGGCACTCGATCATCAGGGGACAAGTGTGCGGGAGCTGGCGGGGCAATCTCGTACTGGGAAGCCAGCCGGTGCTGCTGTATCCAGCGACGCCCTACCTGCAGCAGATCCTGGCGCTCGGCAAGAAGGCAAAGCCCGGCAGGGACCAGGTGCTGACGGACCCGGACCTGGTCGTGGCCCGGATGGAAGCCAAGCCCAACGAGAACGGCGAGTTCCAGTTCTCCCGGATGAAACTTGGCAGGTATTACCTGGTGACCAGCATTTCGGCGGTGCTGGGTGGCTCTCGCGACGTCTATGCCGGGCATGTGGACACGGACTACGGTTCGGGAAACGTGTACACCAGCCAGAACTTCAGTTACGGGTCGGATGCCGGAATCGAGCGGATCGTGGATGTGAAAAAGGATGGCGATACCGTCAAGGTCACCATGCAACCGCACATCAGCCCGTTCAATCATTCCGGGTTGGGCGGATCGATTCTCGGCTGCAGCAAGTTCGGCATGAAGGTGTCCCACGGCATGTAGTGTCGCGGTCGCCAGGCGCCATCCCGGCATGGCCGCTGAACAGCAGGGCGGGATTCGAGTGACGGCCGAACGATCCCGTCCTCGCCTGCCTGTCCACACCTGCCTGTCCTTGCCTGGTCGAGCCAGATCGTCCCGATCAGGGCATGCGCCGCTGCGCTGCTCAGTCCTCACGCACCCGCAGCGACAGCTCCCCATCCGCCAGTCGCGCGCGCAGCGGCGTGCCGGGCGCGACATTCTTCGTCGAGCGCAGCACGTTGCCGTCGGCGTCGAACACGATCGCGTAGCCGCGTTCCAGCGTGGCCAGCGGGCTGATCGCGTGCAGGGCGTGGCCGGCGTGGCGCAGGGCGGTTCGCCGTCGTTCGAGGATTTGCGCGATGGCGCGGCGCAGGCGCTGACCCTGTTCGGCGATGCGGCGTGCCAGCAGCGGCAGCCGGGCGCCGGGATGTCGCGCCAGCAGTCGGGCCTGCAATCGTTCCAGCCGGGTGCCGCGTTGCTGGCCCTGTTCGCGCAGCACCACCAGCAGGCGGTGGCGCAGGTGGTGCAGGCGTTCCCGGTCGCGCGCCAGGCGCGCTTGCGGGCGCTGGGCCTGCAGCCGCGCGAACAGATGATCGACGCGTTGCGAATGTGCCTGCAGCCGGCGTTGCTGCAGGGTGGCCAGGCGTTGCCGCAACTGCCGCAGGTGGCGGCCAACCGCCACCGCGTCGGGCACCAGCAATTCGGCGGCTGCCGAAGGCGTGGGTGCGCGCAGGTCGGCGACGAAGTCGGCGATGCTGAAATCGATTTCGTGGCCCACGGCGCTCACCACCGGCACCGTGCTGGCGTGGATCGCCCGCGCCACGGCCTCGTCGTTGAACGCCCACAGGTCTTCCAGCGAGCCACCGCCGCGGGTCAGCAGCAGCACGTCGTGGCGTGCGCCATTTGATGCCTTGCGCAGCATGTTGACGATCATCGGCGGCGCCTCGCGCCCCTGCACCGGCACCGGCAGGATCTCCACATCGGCCAGCGGCCAGCGCCGCGCCAGCACGCTGAGCACGTCGCGGATCGCCGCGCCGGTGGCCGAGGTGATCACGCCGATGCGCCGGGCGTAGACGGGCAGGGCACGCTTGCGCGCCGGATCGAACAGACCCTCGGCATCGAGTCGCGCCTTGAGTTGTTCGAACTCGCGTTGCAGCGCGCCTTCGCCGGCAGGTTCCATGTATTCGGCGACCAGCTGGAACTCGCCGCGCGGTTCGTACAGGCCGACCCTGGCGCGCAGCAGCACCTGCATGCCGTCGACCGGACGGAAGCGCAGGGCGCCGGCCTTCATCTTGAACATCGCGCAGCGTACCTGGGCGCCGCTGTCCTTCAGGGTGAAGTACAGGTGCCCGGACGCAGGCTTGGCCACATTGGACAGTTCACCCTCGATCCACACCTGCGGCAGGGCATCGCCCAGCAGGTCGCGCACCAGCCGGTTGAGCGAGCTGGGGGTGAGGATGTGGCGTGTTTCGGTGCGGTCGTACGGCGCTGACATAAGGGCGCGAGCCTAGCACGACGCACGGTATCAAGTTGTTGGAAAACATCTGCTTGACGCGGTAAGCGCAGGAACAGCATCAAGACCGCCCGCCGCTTCAGTCGTCGTCGCCCGCGTCGCGCAGTTCGCGCCAGCGGCGCTTGCGTACGCGCCAGCTGCGGATGGCCAGGTTCAAGGCGAACCAGACGGCGATGACGCCGAGCGGCCAGCCGATCCAGGCGGGCCACAGGAAGGCCACCACCGCCAGCGCCAGCAGCACGCCCGCGCCGATCATCAGCGGGCTGCTGCTGGTGTCGCCCAGCACGCGGCGGTTGGTCAGCGCCGCGCCGACACTGTTGGCGATGCGCAAGGCGCCCGCTGCCGCGCGACCGGAGCTGCCGCCGCCGTGGCGTACCCGTGGCCGTCGCGCCTCGCTGCTGCACACCCGTTCGCTGTCGCCGTTGCCGCCACGGCGCCGGCGCGAGGCCAGCACGATCTCGGTGGCGTTGCCCAGGTCCTTTTCGTATTGCGCGGCCAGCTGGCCGGCGAAGCCGTCATCCTCCACCGCCACGTCGATCTCGTGGTTGCCCAGCCAGCTGGCGATGTTGAGGTTGGAGGAGCCGACCCGGGCCCACTGGTCATCGGCCACCGCGGTCTTGGCGTGCAGCATCGAACCGTTCCACTCGAACACCCGGATGCCGGCCTTCAGCAGCGGCCGGTAACCCGAGCGCGACATGCCCGCCACCACCGGGATGTCGCTGCTGCCGGGCACCAGCAGGCGCACGTCCACGCCATCGCGGGCAGCGGCGATCAGCGCCTGCACGTAGGGGGCGACGCCCACGAAATAGGCATCGGTCAGCCACAGCGTCTTGCGCGCCATCGAGGCGATCAGCTGGTCCAGCCGGTACATGCCGGCGGTAGACGGCTGGGTGGCGATCACCCGCAGCGACACCTCGCCGACCGGACTTTCCGCCACCGGCGCCGCCGGCAGCGGGCGCAGCGCGGCGCCGGTCTCGCCCCAGCTTTGCGCGAAGGCGGCCTCCAGCTCGGCCACGGCCGGCCCCTGCAACGCCATGCCGGTGTCGCGCCACGGCGGCACGTTGCGCCGCTCGTCGCCCAGCCACTTCGCGCTGATGCACACGCCGGACAGGAAACCCTGGACGCCATCCACCACCAGCAGCTTGCGATGGTCGCGACTGATCCAGCCCAGTGGCTGGCCCAGCCGGGGTGGATTGAACACGCGCACTTCGCCACCGGCCGCGTGCAGCGGTGCCCAGAACGAACGGCGCGACTGGCCCAGGCAGCCGACCCAGTCGGTGACCACGGCGACGAACACGCCGGAGCGGGCGCGCTCGACCAGGGCGTCACGGAACGCGCGACCGACCTCGTCGTCGCGCACGATGTAGTTTTCCAGCAGCACCCGATGCTGCGCGCCGCGGATCGCTGCCAGCCAGGCGTCGTAATGGGCGGCTGCATCGATCAGCAACTGCACCGCATTGCCGCTGAGCAGGGGCGCGCCGGCCGCGCGGCTCAAGGCCTGCTCGGCCAGCAGGCGGCTCGGGGTGGAGGGGATCAGGGGTGTGGGCATGGGCCGAGTGTAGGCGATGGCCTGTCGACGCGGCGCCTTCATCGGCCTTCTGGCATCATCGCGCGCATGCCGATCGAGCAACGCTACGCCGACACCGATGCCTGCGCACGCTACCTGATGGACGTGCTGGGGCCGGACCTGCGCATCGCCGCGCCGCTGGGCCTGGGCAAGCCGCACGAACTGCTCAATGCGATCTACCGGGCGATCAGCGCCGACGCCACGCGCTCGATGCGTCTGTATACCGCGCTGTCGCTGACCCGGCCGCAGGCGTCGCCGGGACTGGAGCAGCGCTTCCTGCAACCGTTCCTGGAACGCCACTTCGGCGCCGACGCGGTCGATCCGCAGTACGCGCTGGACCAGGCGCGCGACGCGCTGCCGGCCAACGTCGAGGTGCACGAGTTCTACCTGCAGTCGGGCGCGATGCTGCATTCGGGCAGCGCGCAACGCAGCTACATCAGCCAGAACTACACCCACGTCGCGCGCGACCTGGTGGTGCAGGACATCAACCTGCTGGTGCAACTGGTGGCTCGTCGCGAGGGACCCGACGGCGTGCACTACAGCCTGTCGTGCAACCCGGACCTGACCCTGGATTTCCTGCGACTGACCCAGCTGGCCGGCAAGCCGCGGCCAATGTGCGTGGCGGTGGTGCATCCGGACCTGCCATACCTCGGCGGGGACGCCGAGGTGGCCGAAACCTACTTCGACGTGGAGCTGCGGCCGCCGCATTCGCCGCCGCTGTTCGCGCTGCCCCGCGCGCCGGTGGGCCTGGCCGAGTACGCGCTGGGCCTGCATGCCAGCGCGCTGGTGAAGGATGGCGGCTGCCTGCAGATCGGCATCGGCGCATTGTCCGATGCGCTGGTGAAGGCCTTGCTGCTGCGCCAGCAGAACAACATCCAGTGGCGTCGCGCTTTGGTGGCGCTGGACCCGGCCGGCGTCACCCACGCGCTGGCCGGCTGGCAGGGCGGGCTGGCCCCGTTCGAGGCCGGCCTGTACGGCGCCAGCGAGATGGTGATGGACGGCTTCATGCACCTGCAGCGGGGCGGCATCCTCAAGCGGCGCAGCTGGGACAACCTGGCGCTGGAACGCGCCGCGGCGGCGGGCCGGCTCAATCCGGACACGCCGGGCGGGCACTACCTGCGCGGCGCGTTCTTCCTGGGCTCGCGCGAGTTGTACGCCTGGCTCGACGCCACCGAGGCGGCTGACCCGGACGCGATCGACATGTGCGCGGTGTCCAACGTCAACCAGCTCTACGGCACGCACCAGTCGCTGGCCATGCTGCAGCGGCGCGGCGCCCGCTTCTTCAACACCTGCATGATGGCCACGGCGCTGGGCGCGGTGGTGTCGGACACGCTGGAGGACGGCGGCGTGGTCAGCGGGGTCGGCGGCCAGTACAACTTCGTGGCGATGGCGCACGAACTGCCTGATGCGCGCTCGGTGCTGCTGCTGCGCGCCACCCGCAGCAGCAAGGGCGGCATCGAGAGCAACATCCGCTGGAGCTACGGCCAGACCACCATCCCGCGCCACCTGCGCGACATCATCATCACCGAGTACGGCATTGCCGACCTGCGTGGCAAGAGCGACAGCGAGTGCATCGAGGCGATGCTGGCGATCACCGATGCGCGTTTCCTCGACGCGCTGTGTGCCGAGGCCAAGGCGCATGGCAAGCTGGCCGCGGACTTCGTGATACCCGACAGCTGGCGCCTGCATCGCCCGCTCCACCTGCGCAAGACGCTGGCGCCGTTCCGGCAGCACGGCGTGCTGCCCGAATTTCCATTCGGCAGCGATTTCAGCGAAGTCGAGCAACGCCTGTTGCCGGCGCTGGAGTGGCTGAAACACGCCAGCGCCAGCTGGCGCGGCAAGCTCGGCCTGCTGCTGGCCGCGTGTCGACCGGGCGAAGCGGCGCCGGGTGAGGCCGAGGCCCTGGCGCGGATGGGCCTGGTCGATCCGCTTACGCTGGCCGATCGCCTGCAGCGTCGCCTGTTGCAGGTGGCCCTGCGTCGGCAGGTGCCGACCGATCGGCCGACGCCTCCGCCGGTGGATCAACCGGCAACTCAGCGGGCGTCGGGTCCGTAGCCGGCTCGTCCAGCAGTGGCAGGACCGCCGGGCTGTCCAGGTCGTCGAACTGCTGGTGGTTGACCGCCCAGAAGAACAGCCGCACGGCCACGACCACGATCACCAGGGTCACCGGAATCAGCACCAGCAGGATGTTCATGCGGGCAACTCGCGTGCGCCGGTGGCCGGGCCGGCGCGGTCATCGGCCGTGGCCTCCGGCCGTCCCACGCGCAGCGCGTTCAGCACCACCACCAGCGAGCTGAGCGACATGCCGATGCCGGCCAGCCACGGCGGCACCATGCCGAACGCGGCGAACGGCACCGCGCAGAGGTTGTAGGCCAGCGCCCAGCGGCGGCTCTGCGCGGTGACCTGCTGCAGCTGACGGGCGATCGCGCGTGCGTCGATGAGTCCGTTCAGACGTCCATCCATCAGCAGCAGGTCGGCATGGGCCTGGGCCAGTTCGGTGCCGGAGGCCAGCGCCGCAGACACGTTGGCACCGGCCAGCAGGGGCGCGTCGTTGCTGCCGTCGCCCACCGCCAGCGTGGTGTGGCCCTCGGCATGGGCTGCCTGCAGGCGTTCGAGCTTGTCGGCTGGCGACTGCCGGGCATGCCAGTCGGCGATGCCCAGGCGGGCGGCCATCGTGGCCACGCGGCTGCTTGCGTCGCCGCTGGCCATGCTGGTGGCGATGCCGTCCCCGTGCAGCCGTTCGAGCACGCGCTGCGCATCGGCGCGCGGTTGTTCGTCGAGATGGAAGGCCGCGATGGCGCCGTCCGCGTCGGTCAGCAACAAGGCATCCGCGACACCGGCGGGAGCCGGCTGGCCGCTGGGCGCCAGCGCGTAGTCGGCGCGTCCCAGCCACAGTGCGCGACCGGCCACCTCGCCCGAAATGCCGGCGCCGGCCGCCACCCGCACCGATTGCGCCTGCAGCGGCAAGGCCTGTTGGCGCGCGGTATCGGCCAGGGCGCGGGCCAGCGGATGCGAGCTTTCATGCGCCAGCGCGGCGGCCAGCTGCAGCACCTGCTCGACGCTGTCGCCGCGCAGGGGTTCGACCGCGCGGCGCTGCAGTTGCGGCACGGTCAGCGTGCCGGTCTTGTCGAACAGGGCGTAGTCGACCTCGGCCAGCCGGCCCAGCGCATCGCCGCTGGTCACCAGCACGCCGCGCCCGGCCAGCACGCCGAGCGCCCGGGTCAGCGTGGCCGGGCGGGTCAACGCGAAGGCGCAGGGGCAGGCGACTACCAGCACCGCCACCGCCGCCTCGAACGCACGCGCCGGATCGACCAGTAACCAGCCGATGGCGGTGAGTGCGGTCAGGCCCAGCACTCGCGCCACGAAGCGGCCGACCACGTGATCGCTGGCCGCGATCGTCGAGCGCGCCTGGCGCGCACGGGTGGCCAGTTCGCCCAGTCGCGCCACCGCGGTGGTGTCGCCACTGTGCTCCACGAGCAATTCGGCCGGGCCGGAAACCAGCACGCTGCCGGCGATCAGGAGCTCGCCGCGCACGCGTCGCACCGGTCGCGATTCGCCCGACAGCAGCGCTTCGTCCAGCTCGACGTGGGCGCTCTGCAACACGCCGTCGGCGGGCACGCGGGTGCCTTCGGCGATATGCACGCGGTCGCCGGGCAGCAGGGTCATCGCAGGCACGGTTTCCAGCTCGCCGTCGGCACGGCGGCGCTGCGCCAGCAAGGGTGCGCCGTCGATCACCGCGTCACCCATCGCGCCGCTGCGATGGCGCGAGCGCAGTTCCAGGTAGCGTCCGCCCAGCAGCAGGAACACGAACATGGTCACCGAATCGAAATAGATTTCGCCGCTGCCGCGCAGCGTGTTGAACATGCTGGCCAGGAACACCAGGGCCACCGCCAGCGCCACCGGCAGGTTGATGCCGAGCCGGCGTTCGCGCAGTTCCTGCGCCGCGCCGCGGAAGAACGGCAGCGCCGAATAGAACACCACCGGCACGCTGGTCAGCAGGCCGAGCCAGCGGAACAGGTTGCGCGTGCTGAAGTCGACGAAATCGACCACGCCGATGTAGATCACGAAGGCGTACGTCATCACCTGCATCGAGCACATGCCGGCCACCAGCAGGCGCTTCAGTGCATCGTGCTGTTCCTGCGAGCGGACGTCGTCGATGCTGTCGTGCTGCAGCGGCTGCGCCGGGCAGCCGGCCGCGGCGAAATTCGCCATCAGGGTGGGCAGCGGCGTGCGGCCGGCATCCAGCACCACGCGCACCCGGCGCGCCGGGCGATCGATGGCGACACGTTTTACGCCGGGCAGCGAGTGGATCAGCTGTTCCAGCCGCAGCACCTGCCGCGCATCGGCCAAGGATTCGACCGACAGGGCGACCTCGCTGCTGCCGTCGCGACGGGGGCGCAGCACCTGCGCGGCAAGTTGCGGATGGGCCCACGCCGCGTAGTCGTTCATCGCGGCGGGTCGGTGGTTGGCGGGGGCGGCGCGGCGCTATGCGCGCTGACCGGTACGCCGAACACGGTGTGCGAGGTGTCCAGCGGCGTGTCGGCGTAGCGGGTGCCCACCACGATCAGCCACACGCAACCGGCGATCGATGCCACGAACACGAACGCTCCCAGCCATACGATCGGCTGTCGATACCATGCTGATCCGCGGCCCGATCCGTGCCGGGCGACGGGGTCATTGCCGTTGTTCATCGACCGGGTGCGACAGCTGGTAGACGTAGGCGGCGACCACGCGGATCTGGTCGCCGGACAGGCGCGGGCTCCATGCCGGCATGTGGCCTTGGCGTCCTTCGCCGATGGTCTTCTCGATGTCGGCCACGCTGCCGCCATGCAGCCACACCTGGTCGGTGAGGTTGGGTGCACCCAGCGCGGGGTTGCCCTTGCCGTCGGCGCCGTGGCAGGCCGCGCAAGTGGCGAACATCGGCTGGCCGGCGGCGGCCTTCGCCGCGTCGTGCGGTGCGCCGGACAGGCTCAGCACGTACTGCGCCAGGTTCTTGACGTTGTCCGCGCCCAAGCTGGCCCACGGCGGCATCACGCCGCTGCGGCCGTCGTGGATCGAGGTGGTGATGTCGCTGCCGCTGCCGCCGTACAGCCAGTCGCTGTCGGCGAGGTTCGGCGCGCCCAGCGCCACGTTGCCCTTCGCGCTGCGCTGGTGGCAGGCGGCGCAGTTGTCCTCGAACAGCACCTTGCCCATCTGCAGGGCGGCCGGGTCGCTGGCCAGTTGCTCGACCGGGTAGAGCTTGAAGCGCTCCATCAGCGGCGCCAGCTCGGCTTCGTTGGCGGCCACATTGCGGGCCAGTTCGCCATGCGAAGTCCAGCCGAGCACGCCCTTGAAGCTGCCGAAGCCGGGAAACAGCGCCAGGTAGACGAAGCCGGCCACGAACATCGCCCCGGAGAACACCACCCACCACAGCGGCAGCTTGCGCACGCCTTCGCGCAGCACGCCGTGGGCCCAGACGTGACCGCTGGTGCCGTCGGGCAGGGTGGGGATCTTCGCGCGCGGGCCCCACAGGAACAGGAAGAACGTGATGCCCATGTTCAGCACTACCAGGAACATCACCCACAACGACCATCCCGTGCTCATGGGCGATTCTCCTCGGTGCCGGTTTCGGCTTCGTCTTCCATCGGCAGCCTGGCCATGCGGTTGAACGTGGGCTTGTGGTATCTGCGCCAGGCCCAGAACCAGATGCCGATGAAGGTGAACATCATCAGCAGGATGATGGCGCCGGCAACGTGGCCCCAGGCCGGATTCATCGGCGTCATGGCGCACCTCCCGCGCTGGCCGGAGCCGCTGCCGGGTCAGGCTCGTTCCTGATGCCCAGGCCTTGCAGGTAGGCGACCAGGGCGTCCATCTCGGTCTTGCCTTCCACCGCGGCGGGCGCGCTGGCGATGTCCGCATCGCTGTACGGGTCGCCCAGCTTGCGCAGGACGCGCATGCGCGCCTGCACGTCGGCGGCGTCGAGTTTCTTCCCGGCGAGCCACGGGTAGGCGGGCATGTTCGACTGCGGCACGACCTGGCGCGGGTCCATCAGGTGCATGCGCTGCCAATCATCGGAATACTTGCCGCCCACGCGCGCCAGGTCCGGGCCGGTGCGCTTGGAGCCCCACTGGAACGGGCGGTCGTAGACCGATTCGGCAGCGGTCGAGAAGTGGCCGTAGCGCTCGGTCTCGAAACGCAGTGCGCGGATCATCTGCGAGTGGCACAGGTAGCAGCCCTCGCGCACGTAGACGTCCTTGCCGGCCAGCCGCAGCGGGTCGTACGGATGGACCCCGGGCGGCGCTTCCAGCGTGTGCGCCTCGACGAACAGCGGGGTGATCTCGGCCAGGCCGCCCAGCGAGACCATGATGGCGATGCCGACCGCCAGCAGACCGGCGTGTTTTTCGATTGCTTCGAAATGCTTGTAAGCCATGTCGATATCTTCCTCAGCCGGCCGCGGGCAGTGGCGCGGGTACCTGATGCGGCACCGGTTCGGGGATGGGCACGGGAATCGGCTTGATCAGCCGCGCGCGGGCGTCGGACGCCGTATGCCAGAGGTTCCACGCCATCACCCACATGCCCGACAGGATGAACACGCCCCCCAACCAGCGGATGACGTACATCGGCTTGATCGCGATCAGGCTGTCCAGGAAACCGTAGGTCAGCGCACCGTCGGGGTTGGTGGCGCGCCACATCAGGCCTTCGGTGACGCCGGCGGTCCACATCGAGCCCACGTACAGCAAGGTGCCCATGATGTGCAGCCAGAAGTGCACTTCCATGCCCTTGTGCGAATACATCTCCGGCCGCCCCAGTGCGCGGGGCGCCATCGCGTAGAGCGAGCCGATGGTGATCATCGCGACCCAGCCCAGCGAGCCGGAGTGCACGTGGGCGATGGTCCAGTCGGTATAGTGCGACAGCGAGTTCACCGTCTTGATCGCCATCATCGAGCCTTCGAAGGTCGAGGCGGCGTAGAACACCAGCGATATCACCATGAACTTCGCGGCGGGGTCGGTCTTCAGCCGCCACCACGAACCGTTGAACGTGAGCAGGCCGTTCGCCGCCGAGCCCAGGCTGGGCATCAGCAGCACCAGCGAGAAGGCCATGCCCACCGACTGCACCCAGTCGGGCAGGGCGGTGTACATCAGGTGGTGCGCGCCGGCCCACATGTAGACCGAGATCAGCGCCCAGAAATTGACGATCGAGAAACGGTAGCTCCACAGTGGCTGCTGCGCCTGCCGTGGCACGAAGTAGTACATCATTCCCAGGAAGCCGGCGGTGAGGAAGAACGCCACCGCGTTGTGGCCGTACCACCACTGCACCATCGCGTCGACCACGCCGGAATAGATCGGGTACGACTTGGTCCACGACACCGGCAGGGCCAGGTTGTTGACGATGTGCAACAGGCCCACGGCGATGATGAACGCGCCGTAGTACCAGTTCGCCACGTAGATGTGCTTGATGCGCCGGCGCGCCAGGCTGCCGAAGAACACCACGCCGAAACTCACCCAGACCACCGCGATCAGGATGTCGATGAACCATTCCGGCTCGGCGTATTCCTTGCTCTGGGTCAGCCCCAGCGGCATCGTGGTCATCGCCAGCACGCAGACCAGTTGCCAGCCCCAGAAGGTGAACCCGGCCAGCTTGGTGAACGCCAGGCGGGCATGGCCGGTGCGCTGCACCACGTAGTAGCAGGTACCCATCAGCGCCGAGCCGCCGAAGGCGAAGATCACGCCGAAGGTGTGGTCGGGCCGGATGCGGCTGAAGGTCAGCCACGGGATCTCGAAGTTCAGCGCCGGCCACATCAGTTCGGCGGCGGCGTAGACGCCGACGGACATGCCGATGATGCCCCATACGGCGGCGGCCAGCAGGAACTGGCGCACGACCCTGTCGTTGTAATACTCGGTGTTCGGCATGGGGTTTCCCGGCTGGATAACTGCGCAATTTTAAGAGAAGCATGAGGCGCCGTATTGACTCCGATCAAGCCGCTGCGTCAATTCGTCCATGGGACGAGCCTGCAGAAAGCCCCGGGCCAGCGCGCGCCCGTTCAGCCTGCGCCGATTTGCCACGGAAGGGCAGTCCCGATCGGGTATTCTTGCCGGCATCGCCGCGAACCATCGCGACCTGTTATCCGGTTGAATCCATGAGTGAGATGGCTGTACAGAAAGCGCGCCCGGCCGAGCCGGCGCAACGCCGGCCCAGCGTGGCCGTGCATGTGGGCAAGGTGAAGGTGGGCGGCGGTGCGCCGATCGTGGTGCAGTCGATGACCAACACCGACACCGAAGATCCGGCCAGCACCGCGAAACAGATCGCCGAGCTGGCTCGTGCCGGCTCCGAGATGGTGCGCATCACGGTCAACACGCCGGCCGCGGCGGCCGCGGTGCCGCGCATCGCCGAGCGGCTGGCGATGATGGGCGTGGACGTGCCGATCGTGGGCGACTTCCACTACAACGGCCACCTGCTGCTCGAGCGCGAGCCGGCCTGCGCCGAGGCGCTGGCGAAGTACCGGATCAATCCGGGCAACGTCGGCTTCGGCAAGAAGCACGAAAGCCAGTTCGCCTCGATCATCGAAAAGGCGCTGCGCTATGACAAGCCGGTGCGCATCGGCGCCAACTGGGGCTCGCTGGACCAGGGCATGGTCGCCGCGCTGATGGACGAGAATGCGCAGCGCGCTGACCCGTGGGACGCCTCGCACGTGGCGCGCGAGGCGCTGATCCGCTCGGCGCTGGACTCGGCGGCGCTGGCCGAGAAGCTTGGCCTGCCGCGCGACCGCATCATCCTGTCGTGCAAGGTCTCCGGCGTGCAGGAGCTGATCGCGGTGTATCGCGATCTGGCGATCCGCTGCGATTACGCGCTGCATCTTGGCCTGACCGAGGCCGGCATGGGTTCCAAGGGCATCACTGCCTCGGCCGCGGCGCTGGCCGTGCTGCTGCAGGAAGGCATCGGCGACACCATCCGCATCTCGCTCACGCCCGAACCCGGCGCCTCGCGCACCGGTGAGGTGATCGTGGCGCAGGAACTGCTGCAGACCATGGGCCTGCGCTCGTTCACCCCGCTGGTCACCGCCTGCCCGGGTTGCGGCCGCACCACCAGCGAGTTCTTCCAGGAGCTGGCCAAGACCGTGCAGGAACACGTGCGCGAGCAGATGCCGCTGTGGCGGGTGCAGTACGACGGCGTGGAAAACCTCACCCTGGCGGTGATGGGTTGCATCGTCAACGGCCCGGGCGAATCCAAGCACGCCAACATCGGCATTTCGCTGCCTGGCAACGGCGAAGCACCGGCGGCGCCGGTGTTCATCGACGGCGAGAAGGCGATGACCTTGCGTGGCGACAATATCGCCAACGAATTCGTGGGCATCCTCGACGATTACGTGGCGCGCAAGTACACCGCCCGGGCCGGTTGATCGCGGCTGGAACGGGTTGGCCGGTCAACCGTCCGTGTGGCTTGCCATGCAGGGCTGGAGCAGTTCGGGCGTCAGATCCGCCCAGCTGCCGATCCGTCCGGGCAACCGGCCCAGTCGCGCCACTTGTTGCAGGTAGGTCGTGCGGGGAATCTCGACGGCGCCCAGGCCCAGCGTGTGCGGGTTGCTGACCTGGGTGTCGAGCAGGGGAAAGCCCATCGCGTGCAGCAGTTGAGCGAGGGCGACCAGCGCCAGCTTCGAGCCGCCGCTTTCGGCGCTGAACATCGACTCGCCGCAGAACAGCCGACCGATCGCCACGCCGTAGATGCCGCCGACCAGGCGCTCGCCGTCCCACACTTCAATGCTGTGCGCATGGCCCAGCCGATGCAGTTGCACATAGGCGTCGATCATCGCCGGCACCAGCCAGGTGCCCGAGTCGTCGCGGCGCGGCTGTGCGCAGGCGCGGATCACCTGTTCGAACGCGTGGTCGACGGTGAGGCGCCAGTGCCGGCCACGGAGTTGCCGCCGCAGGCTGCGGTTGAGGTGGACGCTGGCGGTGTCGAAGGTGCAGCGCGGGTCGGGCGACCACCACAGGATCGGCTCGCCCTCGCTGAACCACGGAAAGATGCCCTGGCTGTACGCGGCCAGCAGGCGCTCCGGACCCAGGTCGCCGCCGAAGGCCAGCAGGCCGTTGGGTTCGGTCAGCGCCTCGCCGGGGTCGGGAAAGCGGTCCCATTGATGGGCGTCCAACAGGGGCAGGCGAATCATCGGGGTGCCGCCTCGCGCTGGGCATAGGGACTGTGCGCGGCGAGTTCCGCCGCGTAATCATCGACCGCCGCGGCCTCGTCGGCGAGCGCGTTCGCCACGGCGGCGCGAAAGTCCCGGTTGACCAGGTAATGGCGGGAATGCGTTCGCGCGGGCAGGAATCCCCGCGCCAGTTTGTGTTCGCCTTGCGCGCCCGGTTCGAAACGCTGCAGCCCCTGCGCGATGGCGTAGTCGATGCCGCGGTAGTAGCACAGTTCGAAATGCAGTCCCGGCACGTCCACGCTGGCGCCCCAGTAGCGACCGTACAGCACGTTGCCGCCCTGGACGAACAGCGCCATCGCCACGATGTGGCCGTCGTCGCGTGCCAGCGCCAGCTGGATCGCCGGACCCAGTTCGCCCAGCCGACCGAAGAATGTGGAGGTCAGCGCGGCGTGGTTGCCCTTCATCTCGAATGTCGCTTCGTACAGCTCATGCACGCGCGACCATTCCCCATCGCTCAGGCTGTCGCCAGGGCGCCATTCCACGGCCAGCCCGCTGGCGGCGACCTGGCGGCGTTCGTGCACGATGTTCTTGCGTTTCTTGTGGTTCAGCGCGGCCAGGAAGTCGGCGAAATCGCGATAGCTCCGGTTGTGCCAGTGGAACTGCACGTCCGACCGCGCCAGCCAGTCATCGCCGAATGCGGCCAGTTCGTCCGCTTGCAGGAAGTTAGCGTGCACCGACGACAAGCCAAGCCGGTCGCATTCGGCGCGCATGGCATCCACCAGCGCGCGTTGCAGATCCAGGCGCCCCGTGCCGTTGCCGGCGAGCAAGCGCGGACCGGGCACCGGCGAGTAGGGCACGCCGTTGAGAAGTTTCGGGTAGTAATCGCCACCGGCGCGCTCCCACGCGCTGGCCCAGCTCCAGTCGAACACGAACTCGCCGTGCGAGTTGCCCTTCAGGTACAGCGGCGCGGCGGCAACCAGTCGGCCGTCGTCGTACAGGCCCAAGTGATGTGCCTGCCAGCCCCAGTCGGGGCGGATGCAGCCGCTGCTTTCCAGCGCCTGCAGAAAAGCGTGCGACACGAATGGATTGGCGTCCGCGCGCAACGCATCCCACGCCGCGGCAGGCAGTTCGGCGATCGCGGCGTGGAAGCGGATGTCGTGCATGGGGTGGGTGTGGGTACCTTGATGTCGGGGATTCGGGAATACGGGGATATGGGTGCGATGCTAGGCCGCTCTTTTGGCGTCATTCCCGCGAAAGCGGGAATCCATGTGGCTGTTTCGCCAAGACAGAATGGATTCCCGCTTTCGCGGGAATGACGGCTGTTCAGAAGAGTGCGCTGAACGCGATGCTCTTGCGATTCCCGATTCCCGATTCCCGATTCCCGATTCCGGCCCTCAGACCACCGGCGTCTGCTGGTCGAGCCAGCGCTCGGCGTCCAGCGCGGCCATGCAGCCGAAACCGGCCGAGGTCACGGCCTGGCGATACACGTGGTCGGCGACGTCGCCGGCGGCGAATACGCCCGGCACCGAGGTCATCGTGGCCATGCCGCCCTGGCCGCTGTGGATCCTGATGTAGCCGTCGTGCATGTCGAGCTGGCCTTCGAAGATGCCGGTGTTCGGCGTGTGGCCGATCGCCACGAAGAAGCCGGTGGCCTCGATGTCGCGGGTGACGCCGGAGTTGACGTCCTTCACGCGCACGCCGGTGACGCCGCTGTCGTCGCCGAGCACTTCGTCGATGGTGTGGTTCCAGACCAGCTCGATCTTGCCGGCGGCGGCCTTCTCGAACAGCTTGTCCTGCATGATCTTCTCGGCGCGCAGCTTGTCGCGGCGATGCACCAGGTAGACCTTGCGGCCGATGTTGGCCAGGTACAGCGCTTCCTCGACCGCGGTATTGCCGCCGCCGATCACCACCACGTCCTGGTCGCGGAAGAAGAAGCCGTCACAGGTGGCGCAGGCGGATACGCCCTTGCCCTTGAACTTCTCTTCGCTGGCGATGCCCAGGTACTTGGCGGTGGCGCCGGTGGTGACGATCAGCGCGTCACAGGTGTATTCGCCGGAGTCGCCCTTGAGCCGGAAGGGCTTCTGCTTCAGGTCGACCGTGTGGATGTGGTCGAAGATCATCTCGGTGTGGAAGCGCTCGGCGTGCTCGGCCATGCGCTGCATCAGTGCCGGGCCCTGCAGGCCCTCGACGTCACCCGGCCAGTTGTCCACGTCGGTGGTGGTCATCAGCTGGCCACCCTGCTGCAGGCCGGTGATCATGGTCGGCTTCAGGTTGGCGCGCGCCGCATACACCGCTGCGGTGTAGCCGGCGGGGCCGGAGCCGAGGATCAGCAGGCGGCTGTGCTTGGGGGTGCTCATGGTTATAATCCTTGGGTTTGCTGGTGACTTGAGTGGCTATTCGCTCCAGCCCACGCGGCGGTTTCATCACCATGCGCGGGCTGACAACGACAAAGCGCACGAACCCCGGAAGGATGGGGAATACGCAGCACCGATTCAAGGTGCCGGCAGATCAACGACACCACCGCGGCGGTTGCGCGATGGATTTACAACGTGCTCCCACAGGATTCTTTCTCCATGCGTATCGGTATCCCCTCCGAAACCAAGACCCTTGAAGGTCGTGTTGCCCTCGTTCCCGCCGCCGCCGCCGACCTGGTGCGTCGTGGCCATGAAGTGTTCATCCAGTCCGGCGCCGGACTGAAGAGCGGCTTTGCCGACGAGGCCTATGTCAAGGAAGGCATCAAGATCGTGCCGGACGCCGCGGCGCTGTATGAAGCGGGCGAGCTGATCGTCAAGGTGAAGGAGCCGATCGCCGGCGACCTGGCCCTGCTGAAGAAGCATCACCTGCTGTTCTGCTACCTGCACCTGGCTGCCGAACCGGCGCTGACCAAGAGCCTGCTCGACATCGGCCTGACCGGCGTGGCGTTCGAATCGGTGGAAGAGAACGGCGGCCTGCCGCTGCTGCTGCCGATGTCGGTGATCGCCGGCCGTATCGCCACGCAGATCGGCACCACCCTGCTGCATCGTCCGCAGGGCGGCAAGGGCAAGCTGCTGGGCGGCATGGCCTCGACCTCGCGCGGCAAGGTGGTGGTGCTGGGCGGTGGTGCCGCAGGCAAGGCCGCGGCCTCGCTGGCGGCGGCTGCCGGTGCGCGCGTGGTGGTGTTCGACAAGCGCCAGGATCGCCTGGCCGAAATGATGGAACTGGCCCCCAACGTCACCGCGCTGTACGCCTACGAGTCGTCCGTGGCCGAGGAAGTGCGCGATGCCGACATCGTGGTCGGCGCCGTGCTGGTGCCCAGTGCCAAGGCGCCGCGGGTGGTCACCGAAGAAATGGTCAAGACGATGGAGCCGGGCAGCGTGCTGGTGGACATCGCGATCGACCAGGGCGGCTGCTTCGAGACCTCCAGGCCGACCACCTGGAAGGAGCCGACCTACGACGTGCATGGCGTCACCCACTTCTGCGTGACCAACATGCCCGGCGCCGTGCCGCAGACCTCGTCGCTGGCGATCTCCGCCGCAATCCTGCCCTATGTGCAGCGCCTGGCCGCCGGCAACGAGTGGCGCGAGTTCGAGCCGCTGAAGGTCGGCATCAACGTCGATGGCGGCAAGCTGGTGCATCCGGCGCTGCAAGGTATGCTCTGACCCTTGGCAGTCAGGAAGGGGGCACCCAAGGTGGCGCGAAGCGCAAACGTGAAGCAAAAACCGAGGGAAGGCCTCAGCGAGGAGCTGAAGCGCCGGCTGCGTGAAGCCGGCGCCCTGCTGCTGCTGCCGCTGGCGGTATACCTGCTGGTATGCCTGTTCAGCTACAACCCGCATGACCCCAGCTGGACCAATGCGGGCCAGCTGGAGCATGCGCACAATTTCGGCGGCACCGTCGGCGCGTACATCGCCGACCTGCTGCGCTGGATCTTCGGCCTGGTGGCCTACTGCTTCCCGCTGCTGCTGCTGTTGCTGGGCGTGCAGGTGCTGCGCCAGCGTGCCGACGAACGGGTGGTGCATCCGTGGGAACCGGCGCTGCGGCTGATCGGCTTCGTGTTCTTCTTCATCACCGGGCCGGCGCTGCTCTATCTGAATTTCCATGACGAGCCGGTGCTGCCCCAGGGCGTGGGCGGCATCATCGGCGTGTGGGTCGGCGATGCGCTGCTCAGCGCGTTCGGCGACAAGGGCGCGCCGCTGCTGTTGCTGGCGCTGTTCCTGATCGCCGTGACCCTGGCCACCGGGCTGTCCTGGTTCCGCGTGATGGACTGGACCGGGCAGGGCGTGCTGAGGCTGGCCGGCTGGCTGCGCGGCAAGTTGCGCGAGGCGCCGCAGGCGATGGCCGCGCGGCAGGCGCGCACCGAACGCGAAGTG
The DNA here is from genome assembly GCF_001428465.1 of Rhodanobacter sp. Root179. Taxonomy (NCBI): domain Bacteria; kingdom Pseudomonadati; phylum Pseudomonadota; class Gammaproteobacteria; order Lysobacterales; family Rhodanobacteraceae; genus Rhodanobacter; species Rhodanobacter sp. Root179. The sequence goes on from NZ_LMHR01000088.1 coordinate 418,354, forward strand.
GTGAAGAAGGCCGACGCGGTGCGCCAGGCCAAGCGCGAGCCGGTGCGCATCGAGGCGCCCCCCGCGCCGGTGACGCGCAGCGAACGGGCCCGGCTGGAAACGCAGATCCCGCTGTTCGTCGGCGCCGCCACGCCGGGCGAGTTGCCGCCGCTGTCGCTGCTGGACGAAGCGCCGCCCCAAGGGCCGGGCTATTCCGAGGAAACCCTCGAAGTGCTCTCGCGCCAGGTCGAGTTCAAGCTGAAAGACTTCAGGATCGACGTGAAGGTGGTCGGCGCCTATCCCGGCCCGGTGATCACCCGTTTCGAGATGGAGCCGGCGCCCGGCATCCGCGGCTCGCAGGTGTCGAGCCTGGACAAGGACATCGCCCGCGGGCTGTCGGTGGTCAGCGTGCGCGTGGTCGACGTGATCCCCGGCAAGAACGTGATCGGCCTGGAGATCCCCAACACGCACAAGCAGATCGTCTACCTCTCCGAGATCCTGCGTTCGGACAAGTACGACCAGCTGAAGTCGCCGCTGGCGCTGGCGCTGGGCAAGGACATCGGCGGGAAACCCATCGTGGTCGACCTCGGCAAGATGCCGCATCTGCTGGTGGCCGGCACCACCGGTTCCGGCAAGTCGGTGGCGGTCAACGCGATGGTGCTGAGCCTGCTGTACAAGGCCAGCCCCAAGGATGTGCGGATGATCATGATCGACCCGAAGATGCTGGAGCTCTCGGTGTACGAGGGCATCCCGCACCTGCTGGCGCCGGTGGTCACCGACATGAAGGAAGCGGCCAACGCATTGCGCTGGTGCGTGGCCGAGATGGAACGCCGCTACAAGCTGATGGCCGCGGTGGGCGTGCGCAACCTGGCCGGCTTCAACAAGAAGGTGAAGGACGCCGAGAACGCCGGCCAGCCGCTGCTGGACCCCTTGTTCCGGCCCAACCCGGAAATGCCGAACCTGGCGGCCGAGCCGCTGGAGCCGCTGCCGTACATCGTGATCATCATCGACGAGTTCGCCGACATGATGATGATCGTCGGCAAGAAGGTGGAGGAGCTGATCGCGCGCCTGGCGCAGAAGGCGCGCGCCGCCGGCGTGCACCTGATCCTGGCCACCCAGCGTCCGTCGGTGGACGTGATCACCGGCCTGATCAAGGCCAACATCCCGACTCGCATCGCGTTCCAGGTGTCCAGCAAGATCGACTCGCGCACGATTCTTGATCAGTCCGGCGCCGAAGCGCTGCTTGGCCACGGCGACATGCTCTACCTGCCGCCGGGCACCGCCACGCCCGAGCGCGTGCACGGCGCCTTCGTCGACGACCACGAGGTGCATGGCGTGGTCAACTGGTTGCGCTCGCAGGGTGCGCCGAACTACATCGAGGGCGTGCTGGAAGAAGTGCAGGCCACCAGCGACGGCAAGTTCATCAACGACTCCGGCCTGCCGCAGGAAGGCGAGGAAGGCGGCGATGCCGACACCCAGCTGTACGACAAGGCGGTGGCCGTGGTCACCCAGACGCGGCGCGCCTCGATCTCCGGCGTGCAGCGGCATCTGCGCATCGGCTACAACCGGGCCGCGCGACTGGTCGAGCAGATGGAGCAGGACGGCGTGGTCAGTGCGCCCCAACACAATGGCAACCGCGAAGTGCTGGCGCCGCCACCGCCGAAGAACTGAAGTCGGCGCACCCTGTGCGCTCCTACGGTTCGGTTAAGCCAGCACTGCCCACAATTCCTTCCATCGTCATTCTCGGGGAATCCGATGAAACGCTTCATGCTCGTCCTGTCCGCTGCCGCGCTGTTGCTGAGTGCCGCGGCGCAGGCCGCCACCGGCCCGGCGCGGGCGCGGCTGGATACCTTTGCCACCGGCCTGCATTCGCTGACCGGCAATTTCAGCCAGACCCTGACCGACATCAACGGCAGCACCAGCAAGAACAGCTCCGGCACGCTGGCCCTGCAGGCGCCGCGGCAGTTCCGCTGGGACACCGTGAAGCCGTACCAGCAGACCATCGTCGCCGATGGCAGCCGGGTGTGGCTGTACGACCCGGAGCTGGAGCAGGTGACGGTGCGCATCCAGAGCAGCGAGGAATCGCACAGCCCGCTCACCGTGCTGACCGACCTCAAGCAGATGGACAAGGACTTCAAGGTCGTCGAGCAGGGCGAGCATGACGGCCTGGTCTGGCTGCGGCTCAGCTCCACCGCGAAGGACCCGCAGTTCGACTACGCCGACCTCGGCTTCGACGCCAATGGCCTGGCCCGCATGACGTTCCGCGACCAGCTCGGTTCCACCACCGACATCCGCTTTTCCAACTGGCAGCGCAACGCACCGATCCCGCCGGCCACCTTCAACTTCGTGCCGCCGCAGGGCGCCGACGTGATCGGCGACCTGCCGGTGATCACCACCCAGCCGCTGAAAGACTGATCCGCCGATGCCCGTCCTGCGTCAATTGCCGGGTTGGGCCTGGGTGGGCGGCGGCGTGCTGGCCTTCATTGCCGGCATCGTCAATGCGGCCGGCTACCTCGGCTTCCGCCACCAGGCGATCACCAACCTGACCGGATCGACGACCCTGCTGGGCGCGTCGCTGGGCACTGCCGATGGACCCGAAATCGTGCATTGGGGATTGTCGGTCGCGGCCTTCGTTTTCGGTGCCGTGCTCAGCGGGATCATCGTGCAGCAGCACACGCTCAAGCTCGGCCGGCGCTACGGACTGGCGCTGGTGCTGGAGTCGCTGCTGCTGTTTGCCGCCGTGCCCCTGATGACCCGCGGCAATCCGGCGGGGATCTACCTGGCATCGATCGCCATCGGCCTGCAGAACGGCATGGCCAGCACGTATAGCGGCATGGTGTTCCGCACCACCCACGTGTCGGGCATGTTCACCGACCTTGGCATTTACATCGGGCAACGCCTGCGCGGCCTGCAGGTCGATACCTTGCGCATCCGCGTCTGCGTGTTGGTGGTCACCGCCTTCACCCTCGGCGGCGCGGCCGGCGCGCTGCTGTTCAAGCTGATGCAGGAGCGCACCTTGCTGGTGCCGGCGGCGCTCACCGGCCTGTGCGGCCTGGGCTACAGCATCTACCGCCAGTACCGGATCAGCATGGAACGGCGCGCCGGCGTCGGTTGATCGAGGCCCGTTTTCAACTGGGCGGGCGCTGATCCTGGCCCGCTTTCAGTCGGGTGGTCGCTGATCCTGGCCAGCTTTCAGCTGGCCAGGGCGCAGCAGTTGCGGCCGTTGCGCTTGGCCTGGTACAGCGCCTTGTCGGTGCGCGACAACCACGATTCGAAGGCTTCATGCGGCTGCCGCTGGGCGATGCCGATGCTGGCCGTCACCATCACCGGCGAGCCGTCGTGGACCAGGATCATGCCGGCCAGTTCGACGCGGATGCGCTCGATGATCTCGTGCGCCTGCTGCAGGTGGGTATCGGGCAGGCACAGCACGAATTCCTCGCCGCCGTAGCGTCCGATCAGGTCGGTGTGCCGGCAATGCCGCGTGATCACCTCGACCGCCTGGCAGATCACCGTGTCGCCGGCCTGGTGGCCGTGCGTGTCGTTGATCAGCTTGAAGCGATCCAGGTCGAACAGGGCCATGCAGGCGACGCCGTCGGGCGATTTCTCGCTGAGCGTGCGCACCAGTTCCAGGAAGCGCCGGCGGTTGAAGACGCCGGTCAGCCCGTCGGTGCTGGCCAGTTCGTCGAGTCGTCGATTGGCGGCCAGCAGCGCCTGCGTATGTTCGTCGATCTCGCGCTGCAGCCGGCGCGCCTGGTGCCGCAGATAGAGCGTGCGCAGGTGCACCAGCAGCACGATCAGCCCCAGCAGCAGGATGGCGGCGGCGATCCGGGTGCGCGTGGTCTCGTACCAGTATGGGCTGACCAGCACCGTCAGTTGCGTTTCGGCCGTGCGCGGCTGCAGGCCCTGAGTGGTCGCCACCAGGCGCAGTCGATAACTGCCGTGGGGCAGGTTGGTGTAGTTGGCGCTGGGCGCGCTGCCCTTGGGGATGTCGGTCCAACTCTGGTCGAAACCTTCCAGGCGGTAGCGATACGTCGTCTCCATCGCGGCCTGGTAGTCGAGCAGGGCGAAGTTCAGGCGCAGGTTGTGGGTGTCGCCATCGAGCCGGATGCTGCCGCCATCGCCGGGCAGCTTGCCGAACGGCACCAGCACCCCGTTGACCTCGGCGCGGGTGATCACCAGCGGAGCCAGCGCACTGGCCGGCGGCTGCCAGTGGGGGCGGATCACGGTCAGTCCGGCCTGGCCGCCGAACAGCAGTTCGCCGGTGGGTGCGCGGGCGGCGGCGATGCTGACGTAGCTGGCGATGTGCAGGCCGTCGCGGGCGCCGAGGTTGGCCACCGCCAGGGTCTGGCTGTCGACCCGCGCCACGCCGTTCGACAGGCTGGCCCAGATCTGTCCGCCGTCATCGGCCAGCACGGTGTTGACATTGTCGCTGGACAGGCCGTCGCCGGTGCCGATGGTCCGCGCGCTCCAGGTGCCGTCGTCCTGCTGGTGCAGCACGCTGAGCCCACCCAGGGTGCTGGCCCACACGCGTCCGTCCGCGGCGGCCATCAGCGAGCTGATGTAGTCCTGCGGCAGGCTGGTGGGGTCGCCGCGACGATGCAGCAGATTGGTGAAGCTGGTGGGCAGGCTGTTGCCGCGGGCGATGCTGATGCCGCGACTGGTGGCGTACCACCACTCGCTGCCCGCGCGCACGATTTCGCGCACCGTGTTGCTGGCCAGGCTGGCCGGATCGCCGGCACGGTGGCCGAGATGTTCCAGCGCATGCGTGCGCGGGTCGTAGCGATAGATGCCGTCGTAAGTGCCGATCACCACGCGGTCGCCATCGGGCTTCAGGCCCAGCACGGGCTTGTCGTGCAGCTCGGGCACGATCGAGTTCTCGATCGCCAGCGTATCGGGATCAATCCTCGCCAGGCCTTGCGTGCCGACCAGGATCGAACCGTCGGCAGCCTCGGTGATGCTGTGCACGCCGCGCTGGATCTGGCTGCCGGCCAGCAGCAGGTGCTTCATGCGCCCGGCCTTCAGGTCGATGATGTCGATGTGCCCCGCGCCCAGTCCCAGCCAGATCCGGGCGCGACTGTCGACGAAGATCGCCCGCACATTGGACGTGCTCAGCGCGTTCGGGTCCAGCGGCGAGGGCAGCAGCGAGAACGCGGTGTGGATGCCCCGGTGCGTACGCGCCACCCCCAGGTCGGTGGCGACCCACAGGTTGCCGGCACGATCGAGCAGCAGCGATCGCACCGAGTCGCCCGGCAGCGATGAATGCACCGCCGGATCGTGGGCGATCGCGTGGGTGGCGGTATTGCCGGGCGTGTATTCGATGACGCCGTTGCCGTCGGTGGCGATCCACACCTTGTCGTCGGCCACCTCCAGCATGTCGCGCACGGTGGGGTGGCGTGCACCGTTGGCGTAGCCGCTGAAACCGGGCACGCCGTGCCAGTCACCATCGGCGTCGCGCCAGGCTGCGCCGGCCTGCACGCTGCCCACCCACAATCGCCCGGCGCGATCCTGCAGGATGCTCCAGATCTGGTCACCCAGCACGGTGCCGGCGTCCTGGTCGACGGACGTTTCGCGAACGAACGCGGCGCTGCCGCGGTGGCGTACGAACAAACCGCTGTTGTTGCCCAGCCAGACGTTGCCGTCGCGATCCTGCAGCACGCTGAAATTGCGCGCCGCCGTCGCCTTGCCGGTGTCGACGCGGCGAATGGCGCCGCTGGCCAGGTCGAGATGGTCAAGCCCGCCCTCGGTGGCGACCCAGACGCCACCGGCGCGATCGCTGCTGATCGCGTAGACCTTGTGATCGGACAGCCCCTGCGGACCGACCGGATACACCTTGAAGCTGTTGTCGCTGGGGTCGAACCGGACCAGGCCGCCCGCGTTGGTGCCGATCAGCAGGCCGCCATCGGGCAACGCGTACAGCGAACGCACATAGTTGTCGGGCAGGCCGGGGCTGTTGTTACTGCGGGTGCCCAGCACCTCGATGCGGTATCCGTCGTAGCGGACCAGCCCGCCGATGGTGCCGATCCAGATCAACCCGCTGCGATCCTGCACCACGGCCGTGGTGGTGGAGTGCGGAATGCCTTCGGCGATGTCCAGCGTGCTGAACCATGGCGCATCGAACGGCGACCAGGGGTCGGGGTCGGTGCCGCTGGCCCGAACCGGCGCGAACGCCGTCAACAGGCACAGCAGCAACCCGACCAGGGTCGCGCAGTGCAGCTGGCGACCCGATCGCGTCACGGATCGAGCAGGCTGCATGGCAGGCATGTGCTGCTCGCGCCCGCCCGCAAGATGGTCCGCTTGAACGATTCCCCCGTACCCGACTTCATCCTGCCCGCGCCCCCCGGCCTGTCCGTGCGGACATGGGCCGCACGGTGCCGCCATTCTAGCGGTATTTTGCGAGCTTTCCGGAGCCCGGTCGGTGGGGGGACGATGCCTTATCATGGCCCGATGCCACGCCCGACTTCCCCCGTCTCCCCAGGCCTGTTCGCCGAACCCGAAGCGCTCAAGCCGCTGGCCGAGCGCATGCGCCCCACCAGCATCGACGAAATCGTGGGCCAGCAGCGCCTGGTCGGCCCGGACAAGGCGCTGCGTCGCGCGCTGGAGGCCGGCAAGATCCACTCGATGGTGCTGTGGGGGCCGCCCGGCTGCGGCAAGACCACGCTGGCGCTGCTGGTGGCGCGCTACGCCGATGCGGATTTCCGCGCGATCTCGGCCGTGCTCTCGGGCCTGCCGGACGTGCGCAAGGCGCTGGCCGAGGCCGAGGTGAACTTCGCCCAGGGCCGGCGCACCGTGCTGTTCGTCGACGAGGTGCACCGCTTCAACAAGACCCAGCAGGATGCGTTCCTGCCGCACATCGAACGCGGCGTGATCATCTTCATCGGCGCCACCACCGAGAACCCCTCGTTCGAACTGAACTCCGCGCTGCTGTCGCGCTGCCGCGTGCACGTGCTGGAGCCGGTCTCCACCGCCGACATCATCGCCGCGCTGAAACGCGCACTGGCCGACAACGAACGCGGCCTCGGCGAGCTGCAGCTGCAGGTGTCGGACGAGTCGCTGGACTCGATTGCCCAGGCCGCCGACGGCGACGTGCGCCGCGCGCTGACCCTGCTGGAAATCGCCGCCGAGCTGGCCCACGAACGCACCATCGACGAAACCACGCTGAGCCAGGTGTTGGCCGACCGCACCCGCCGCTTCGACAAGCAGGGCGAGCAGTTCTACGACCAGATCTCGGCGCTGCACAAATCCGTGCGCTCGTCCGATCCCGACGCCGCGGTGTACTGGCTGTGCCGCATGCTCGATGGCGGCGTCGACCCGCTGTACCTCGCGCGCCGCATGACCCGCATGGCGGTCGAAGACGTGGGCCTGGCCGAACCGCGCGCCTGGCGCATGGCGCTGGACGCGTGGGATACCTACGAGCGCCTGGGCAGCCCCGAGGGCGAGCTGGGCCTGGCCCAGCTGGCGATCTGGCTGGCCATCTCACCCAAGAGCAACGCGGCCTACATGGCCTACAACAAGGCCCGCGACGCGGTGCGCCAGGGCGGCACGCTGGAAGTGCCGATGCACCTCCGCAACGCGCCGACGAAACTGATGAAGGGCATGGGTTACGGCAAGGGCTACCAGTACGACCACGACGCCGAAGGCGGCATCGCGCTGGACCAGCAATGCCTGCCCGACGAACTGGTCGGCAGCGTGTTCTACGAACCGGTCGAACGTGGCCTGGAACTGCAACTGCGCGAAAAACTGCTGGCCCTGCGCGCCGCCCGCGAAAAAGCCCGCGGCGGCTGATTCCGCTGCTGCACGCTCCCTTGCCGTTGCCGCGATGCCCGGCATAGATTCGGCCCGTCAGCCGGGAAGGGGTGAACCATGCGCGTACTCGTGGCGGGTCTGATCGGCGGCATCGTGATCTTCGTATGGGGCGTGCTGGCGCACATGGCGCTGGGACTGGGCAACGTCGGCATCCAGCTGCCGGCCAACGAGAACGTGGTGCTGAACAGCCTGCATGAAGGGCTAGGCAACCAGGCAGGCGTCTACATTCTGCCGTCGCTGGACCCGAAGCAGATGGGCGACGAGGCGGTGATCAAGGCCTACTCGGCCAAGGCTGCGACCTCGCCGTATGCGTGGGTGGTCTACCTGCCGCAAGGCGACGACATGATGCAGATGGGCCCGCAAATCGGACGGCAATGGGCATCGGACACGCTCGCCGCCCTGGCGCTGGCCTGCATCCTCGGACTGGCCGGAATGGGCTTCCGCCGGCGCATCGGCGTGGCGGCCACCGCCGCCGTGTTCGCCTGGCTGAGCACGATGCTGCCGTACTGGAACTGGTACCGCTTCCCGCTCGACTTCACCCTGGCCGCCTTGGTCGAACAACTCGTCGGCTGGCTGCTCGCCGGCGCCGCGATGGCCTGGTGGCTGGGCCGCAGCGAACGCAAACTGGCCACCTAAAAGCCCAGATCCAACTCGCGCAGCCGGTTCTCGCTCCCTCCCTGCGACCGCAGGAAGTCCCCTTGTGGGACGTGCAGCAGGGGAGGGCCGGGGAGGGGTGAAGCCCCCACGAAAACAAGTTCTAGCCAGTGCCGGGTTCAAACAACAGATTCTGGCCCGCGCAGCGAGAGAAACCCCACACCACCCGCACCAACATTGCAGCCACCACCACCCCCCAGCGATAATTCCCGGTTCAAGCCTTCACCCGGACTTCGCTCATGCTGGATCCCTCCCTGCTGCGTTCGCGCCTCGCCGAAACCGCCGCACGCCTCGCCGAAACCCGTGGCTACACGTTGGACGTCACCGCGGTCGAGTCGCTGGAGAACAGCCGCAAGCAACTGGCGATGGAAACGCAGGAGCTCCAGAACCTGCGCAACACCCGCTCCAAGGCGATCGGCCAGGCCAAGGCGAAAGGCGAGGACGTGGCGCCGCTGATGGCGGAAGTCGCCGGCATCGGCGACAAGCTCAAGGCCAACGAACAGGCGCTGGCCGAGGTGCAGGCGAAGCTCGCCGACATCGCGCTGGGCATCCCGAACATCCCGCACGAGTCGGTGCCGATCGGCAAGGACGAACACGGCAACGTCGAAACCAGCCGCTGGGGCACGCCGCGCACGTTCGACTTCGCGGTGAAAGACCACGTCGAGCTGGGCGAAACCCATGGCTGGCTCGACGGCGACGCCGGCGCCAAGCTCTCCGGCGCGCGCTTCACCGTGCTGCGCGGCCAACTGGCCCACCTGCACCGCGCGCTCGGCCAGTTCATGCTCGATCTGCACACCAGCGAGCACGGTTATCTCGAGTGCAACGTGCCGGTGATCGTCAACGCCGACAGCATGCAGGGCACCGGCCAGCTGCCGAAGTTCGAGGAAGACCTGTTCGCCACCGAAGTGGGCGAGACCAAGCGCTACCTGATCCCCACCGCCGAAGTCTCGCTGACCAACCTGGTGCGCGACACCATCCAGGACGCCGACGCGCTGCCGCTGCGCATGACCGCGCACACCCTGTGCTTCCGTGCCGAGGCCGGCAGCTATGGCCGCGACACCCGCGGCATGATCCGCCAGCACCAGTTCGAGAAAGTCGAGATGGTGCACATCGCCCGCGCCGACCAATCACACGCGCAGCTCGAAGAAATGGTCGGCCACGCCGAAACCGTGCTGCAGAAACTCGGCCTGCCGTATCGCAAGATGCTGTTGTGCAGCGGCGACATGGGCTTCACCGCGGTCAAGACCTACGACCTCGAAGTGTGGCTGCCCAGCCAGCAGACCTACCGCGAAATCTCCAGCTGCTCCAACTGCGAAGACTTCCAGGCCCGCCGCCTGCAGGCCCGCGTGCGCAACGCGGAAACCGGCAAGCCCGAACTCGTCCACACCTTGAACGGCTCCGGCCTCGCCATCGGCCGCACCCTGATCGCCGTGATGGAAAACAACCAGAACGCCGACGGCTCGATCACCGTACCCGAAGTGCTGCGCCCGTACATGGCCGGGCTGGATCGCATCGCGTGAACACCGTGGTCACGTCGGCTGGCAAGTGGGACAAGGTCGAGTTCTACACCAGCTACTTCCTGATGCTGGTGCTGCTCTCGGTCCTCGGCATGCGCCTCGGTTTCGATGGCGTATGGCAGATGCCGAAGATCGACCTGGCACTGTCGATCATCGCGCTGCTGCTGGTCATCGGCAGCTTCTGGTTCGCCCGCCACAACCGCCGCCTGCGCCTGTGCATCATCGCCTTCGCCAGCGCCACCCAACTGGTGCCGATGGTCATTCGCGAACCGGTGTTGCTGTTCCCGCTACTGGGGGCGCTGATTCCGGTGGCGATTCTGGTGGGGTGCCTGGTCGCGCTGTCGAAGAAGCGTCCCGGCGGTCATCCGCAGAGTGGTTCCTGATAGCATGGCGACCCTCGCAGAGGATCGCGAACAAGTTTGGAGAGATGGCCGAGTGGTTTAAGGCAGCAGTCTTGACGCGGAGGCAGGAGCCGAAGCGGACAGCGGCGCAGCCGCTGGCCCCGAAGGGGTGGAGGGCAGGATGCCCGGAACAAAACTGCCGTAGTGGCGCGCAACGCGCGCCTTGCTGCAGACAACGAGCTTATGGAGAGATGGCCGAGCGGTTTAAGGCAGCAGTCTTGAAAACTGCCGTAGGTGTAAGCCTACCGTGGGTTCGAATCCCACTCTCTCCGCCACAAACGCAAAGCGCCCCTACGGGGCGTTTTGCGTTTGTGATGGTAACGACTGGGATGAGACCCACCGGTTACTCGGCTCATCCTGTGCCTCGCCCTGCGGGCCATCGGCTGCGCCGATGTTCGACTACGGCATCCTGCCTACGTCGTCGATGAATCCGTCTGGAACGAATTCGAACAGCCCCTGGCTGGCCCCGTAGCGCGCAGCGCCGAGGCTCACGGATGAGCCGAACAATCCCACACTCTCCGCCATCCTCAAGGGGAGGGTGAACCTGTCCCGTTCCTGGTCACGCTCGAAGGCGTCACCGGTGCGCTAGCCTGGCGCCGCGGCTGGCACGGCATCGCGGTCTGTGACTGGTCGGTGCGATACCTGGCATATGGAAGCGGATCCGGATATCTCAGGAAGAGCTCGCGAAAGAGGTGCCTGGCTCGGAGAGCGTGCCGACGTTTCCAGAGGTGCATCATGGTGTGGCTGTATCTGCGCGGCGGGCGACTTGAGCAAAACCCGACACGCGCCAGCGAACCAGCTGATATCCACACCACCGCGATCGGCACAATCTGAGACCACCCCGCGAGTCAGGAAACAAACCGACAGGTGTCCGGCGCTAGCCGACGCTGCAACATCAGGCGGAAGCGGACGAGATGGTCGCTGCGCTTCAGAGCGCAGAAGTGCACGCCAAGCTGCAGCGATGGGTGCCCGACACGGGGGCCGCTGGCGTATTGATTGGAGAGCGGCGCCAGGACTGCGAACTGTTCATGCGTAGTAAGAGGCCACGCGGGAGCCGCGTGGCCTAGGATCGTTACAGCGTCGCGAGCGACGCGACAGCGCCTTTGTTGTCGATCGCTCGTTCCTGCGACTTATCGCGCTTGATCGGTTTCGGGGCGGAAACTGCCACCGGGCAATATCGCAGGCACGTGGCGTAGGTGGTGTCGCAGGTCGTCTTGCCGGATGCAACGCACGCGTAATACGCCGCCATGCAGGTGGGGCAATTGGGCTGCGCAGTGGCTGGCTGAGATGAAAACAGCGACCCTGCTGCGACGGCAGCGAGAGCCAAACAGGTCAGTCGTATATTCATGCTTACGTCTCCCTGACGCTCCGATATTGGAGCCAGTGAATCGTCCGTCCCTCAAGCACGATGAAGTGTGACCAGATAGACGTTTCGATGTAGGAAGAGGCTGATTGTTTTGAACGCCCACGCCTGCCTCCTGCCAAGCCCTCATCGAAATACATGGTCGAGCCTCGCGTTCGACATCAGGTCGGAAACCGGAAACCGGGACGGAGGAAGTTAAGCAGTGCTGACTTCCCTGGCATCCTTGGTCAGACCGACTGAAGTGGATTTTTTCCGCCTCGCGTCACCAACAGTCCTGTCGGGAACCATGCAATCGCTCCGCAACGAAGCGCGGACGAATGCAGTGTCCGCGCTCGCACCTCCCGTTCCGGCGGTCTTGCACTTCACCTGACCACCCGATAATCTCCAAACCCCTTCCACCAACCGAGCCTGGAGGTCGCTGACCATGATTGTTCATTCCACGATTTCCGCCGGGTTGGCGCTGCGCTGATACACGCGCCCCGGATCGCCGTTCGTCGGCCGATCCGCCGTTCTTCCTGATACGCGTCGAACCCGGCGTTTCGTTCAACCACCTGCATGGGTGGTTGCTGCGTTCTGTCTTTATCCGGGGTTCCACGTATGTATTCCCAGACTTTTACGCTGTTCCAGCTCGGCTGGCGGTTGAGCTATTCGCACGATCTGACCCTGCAGGATTTCGAGGCCGGTTATCCGGCCCGGGTCGTGGGAGTGCATCGCAACGCGTTGTCGGTGCTGTCTGCACGTGGTGCGGCCAGCGTCACCCTGTCGGCGGCAGTCGAACCCGCGATCACGGTGGGCGACTGGCTGTTGCTTGAAATGGAGGCGCCGCGAGTGTTGCGGTTACTCGAGCGGCAATCCCTGATCGCCCGCATCGCGGCAGGTTCGGAGCATCGGCTGCAGGCGATCGCCGCCAACCTCGACACGCTCTTCATCGTCACCTCGTGCAACGACGACTTCAACCTGTCGCGGCTGGAGCGCTACCTGGCGGTCGCTTTCGAGGCGGGCGTCGAACCGGTCATCGTGTTGACCAAGGCGGATCTGTGCGATGGCGTCGGAAGCTACCTCGACGCGGTGCGCACGATCGCGCCCGCCGTCGCCAGCGTGCCGATCGACGCGACCTCGGCGGCTTGTGCCGAACCGCTGGCGGGCTGGCTGGGCGGTGGGCAGACGGTGGCCTTTGTTGGTTCGTCCGGCGTCGGCAAGTCGACGCTGGCCAATACCCTCATGGGCAGCGCGGCCCAGGCCACCGGAGGGATTCGTGAGGACGATGCCCGCGGCCGTCACACCACCACGGCGCGCGAGATGTTTGCGTTGCCGTCGGGCGCGTGGGTCATCGACACGCCGGGAATGCGCGAGCTGCGTGTCGGCGCTGTCGAAACGGGCATGAGTGCCGCGTTCGATGACATCGAACGGCTCGCTGCGCAGTGCCGCTTTCACGACTGCCGCCACCAGGGCGACCGCGGATGCGCGGTGGAGCATGCCATCGCCGCCGGCACGCTGGACGGCCGCCGGCTCGCGAACTACCGCAAGCTGCAGCGCGAGGCCGCTCAGGCGGCGCGTTCGACGAAGGAACGTCGCGAGCACGATCGCCACTACGGCGTGTTGAACCGCAATGCGCAACGGCTGCAGCGCGAGAAGAAGGGACGCGACTACTGAGCGTGCGGGGCGAGGCTTTGTCCGAGCCCCTCATGTACGCGCAGGACGGAACCTGGGAACAGGCGCCGGGGACGGCACCTGCTGGAGCATGGTCATTTCCGCGATGTTCGACGGCCGCCCGTTGACCGGGCCGCCCTGGCCCTGGGGTTTCGAGCGCCGGCACTGGCTGCGACATGACGCCAGTAATCGTCGAGCAAGCCCGCGCAACGCGCCTGCAGGAAGGTTTTCAGCTGCGTGATCGTCGGCGTCAGCCGTGAGCGGTCCGCACAGATGAGGTTGAGCGGGGAGGGCTCGCCATGGGCCGGCGGAAAGATCTCGACCAGGCGGCCGGCGCGCAGATCCGGAATGAGGTCGAGGCGCGATTTGTAGACAATCCCTTCGCCAGCCACCGCCCAGCGACGGACGGTGTCCGCGTCGTCGCTGATGCGATTGCCCGATACGCTGACGGTCTTGTTGCCGCCGGGCAGGGTGAACAGCCAGCGTTCGTGGAGTTGTTCGCTCCACACGAAGCGCAGGCAATTGTGCTGCCTGAGATCGTCCACGCTGGCGGGCGTGCCCGCACGCTCCAGGTAGGCAGGTGCCGCGCATAACGCGCGTCGGTTGTTGTTGACGAGCGGTATGGCGACCAGCGACGAGTCCGACAATGCGCCGTAGCGCACGACCGCATCCAGCGGTTCGCGGGTCAGGGCGGCGGCGCGATCGCTCATCCGCACGTGCAGCGACAGCGCGGGATGCAGGCGCTGGAATTCGTCGAGCCAGCCCAGCAGAAGATTCCTTCCGAAGTCCGAAGGCACCGACAGACGAAGGCTGCCGGACAGCGTGTCCTGGCCGCTGGCCAGCGCGCGCTGGCCTTGCGATTGCGCCTCGAGCATGGCACGCGCATGCGGCAGGTACCGCTCGCCCTCGGTCGACAGTTGCATGCTTCGGGTGGAGCGCACGAACAACCGGGTATCCAGCGCCTTTTCCAGTCGCTGCACCGCGGCGCTGGCCAGGCCGGGGGCGATATTGAGCTGGCGAGCCGCCTCGGAAAAGCTCTGCGCTTCGACCGCCTGCACGAAGATCTGGATGTCGTCGAGTCGGATCATTTTCTTTGAAAGTCGGAAAGTGTTACCGACATTAACCCATTTTTCGACAAAGCGAGACTCGCCAGACTGTGCCCCTCACCACACCGGGCGCACGCCATGAAAGCTGTCGGCTTCTACCAGAATCTTCCGATCGATCACCCCGAGGCCTTGCAGGACATCGAGGTCGCCACGCCGGAGTTGCGCGACCACGATCTGCTTGTCGAAGTGAAAGCCGTCTCGGTGAATCCGGTGGACACCAAGATCCGGGCTCATGGCGAGGTTCCGGACGGAGCCGCGCGCATCCCGGGTTGGGATGCCGCCGGGATCGTCCGGGCGACGGGACCGCTGGCCACGCATTTCAAGCCCGGCGATCGCGTCTGGTATGCAGGTGACATCACGCGGCCGGGCAGCAGCAGCGAGCTGCATGCGGTCGACGAGCGCATCGTGGGTCCGATGCCCCGGTCGCTGGATTTAGCCGAAGCGGCTTCGCTGCCGCTGACCGCCATCACCGCGTGGGAACTGCTGTTCGACCGCCTGCGCATCCACGAAGTCGATCCCACCGAGAACACCGTGCTGCTGGTGACGGGTGCGGCCGGCGGCGTGGGTTCCATTCTGACCCAGCTCGCACGCCGGTTGACCGGCGTCACCATCATCGGCACGGCTTCGCGGGCGGAGACGCGCGAGTGGGTGCTGGCGCACGGCGCCCACCACGTCATCAACCATCGCGAGCCGTGGGCGCCGCAGTTGTCGGCGTTGGGCATCGAGGAAGTCGATTTCGTGGTGGGACTCAACGAGAGCGCCGGCTACGTGCCGCAGATCGCCGCGGTGATGCGCCCGGAAGGCAAGTTCGCGCTGATCGACGATCCGAAGATGCTCGACATCGGGCCGTTCAAGAACAAGTCCATTTCGATCCATTGGGAGCTGATGTACACGCGCCCGATTTTCACCACGCGCAGCATCGCCCGCCAGCACGCCTTGCTGCGTCGCATGGCCGAACTGGTCGATCGTGGCGATGTCGTGCACACGCTCACCCGACGCATCGACGGCCTCGATGCCGCCGGCCTGCGCCAGGCCCACGCGCTGGTCGAGGCCGGCAACATGATCGGCAAAGTCGTCGTTGCCGCTCGCTAATCCATCACTCCCGGGAACTGCCATGAATGCATCAACCACCACACTCAGCCTGGAAGCCGCGCAGGCACTGCTCGGCCACGCCCGTTCGGCATGCGCCGAGCGCGGCTTCGCCGCCACCATCGCCATCACCGATGCGGGCGGCCACCTGCGCGCCTTCGAACGCGCGGACAGCGCTCCCTTCCTGACCGCCGAGGTGGCCATGGACAAGGCCTGGACTGCTGCATCGTTCGGCACGTCCACGCATCAGTGGAATCAGTACATGGGCGAGCCGACGGTGGCGCCGTTGGGAGGGCATCCGCGGCTGATGGCGGTGGGCGGCGGCGTGCCGATCATCCTCGACGGCCAGCTTGCCGGTGGCATCGGCATTTCCGGCGGCACGGCTGCGCAGGATCACGAAGCGGCTGAAGCGGCGCTCCGGACGTTGGGGTTGCTGGCCTGAGCCATTGCTGCGCCCCTACCCCTGCTCGTCGCGAATCGCCAGGTTTGGTGCTCATCCGGCGCCGGATCACTCCACCCATTGCACGCGGTTCTTCCCGCTTCCCTTGGCCACATACAAGGCCTCGTCCGCGGCATTCAGGAATTTTTCGCTGTTGGCGTAGCGGGCTGTCGCGGTCGAGGCGAGTCCGGCGCTGATGGTCACCACGTCCTGGGCGCTGCGCGCGTGGCGGATCTGCATCGCCTCCACCCGCCGGCGCAACCGTTCGAGGATGTCCTCCGACGCGGCGGGCGCGTAGCCGACCATCAAGGCCACGAATTCCTCGCCGCCGTAACGGGCGACCATCACGTCCGGTTGCAGGCTCGCCTCGCGATGCAATGCGTGCGCCACGGCGACCAGGCAGTCGTCGCCGGCGAGATGGCCGTAGGTGTCGTTGAACGCCTTGAAGCTGTCGATGTCGATCATCGCCACGCTGAGCGCGCGACCCGTTTTAAGGGCGTCTTCCCATTCACGCCTCATCAGCCGATAGAAACCGCGGCGGTTGGGCAGGGCGGTGAGGTCGTCGCGCACGACGGCCTGCTGCAGGCCGCGCTTGAGTTTGCGCAGGTCGTCCTCGAAGGCCAGGTGTTGTCCGAGCACGATGGCGTTGCGCGCCGCGTAGGACGCGATGGCAAGGATCAGCGTGCTCGTGGCGAGCACGGGGTTCTTGCCCAGCTGGGCGAACGCCAGGCAGCACAAGGCCAGGCTCATCACGAACGGGCTGATGCTTTCGGCAAGGTGGCGAATCCGGCGGCTGGGTCGATAGCTGCGCAACCAGACCTTCCGCCGCCGACCGAGCATAAAACCCAGCACCACGAAGGGCAGGCCGAGCAGCAGCTCGGGCAGGTAGGACTCGCTGTGGAGGATGAAACGGTTGTGGATGCCGGGCACGACCAGTTCGAGCCAGGCGAAAACGCTCAGCACGAAAAAGAAGCGCCGCTCGTCGGAGCGCTTGGTGGAAACCAGGCGCAGCGTGGCGAACACCGCCACGAACAGGCCCATCGCATCGAACATCCACATCACGAACGTGGCCGGCGGCGGTGTTGGCGATGGTGCGTTCAGCACCTGGTGCAGGGTGAAGTAGAACAGTGCCGCGATGGCGCACGCCAGCACCGCATCGACGACGCCCGCCCAGCGGTACAGCGTGGCGACCGGGTTGTAGGCCGCGGCGATGGTCAGCAGCAGGCTGCTCAGGCAGAAGTAGAAGGTCGGGTCGAAGGCGACCAGGGTGCCCAGCGGATTGGACAGCGAATCGGTGAACAGCAGGCCGAACGCGCCGAGCTGCGCGACCAGCGCCAGCAACAGCAGGCTCCACAGCGGACGATTGTGCGGAACGCTCAGGCGAAGCCGCCGCCAGCCTTGCGCCACCGTCAGCACCAGCATCGCCAGCACGGCGGCGTAGCTCCAGGAAAGCAGGTGCGCCGGCGCCCACGCGATCACGCCCAGTTGCGCCAGCAGCAGCGGCACATAGATGCGGGACATTCCGGCGTACATTTTCATCTCGCGATGTCGCGGCGCTGAGGGAGCGGCACGTCGACGCCGACGTTCATCCATCGCGGCGCTTCGCCCAAGCCTGCCACAAAGCCCGTTCCGGCACAGGCTGTGCGGGAACGGTGCCGTGAACTGCCGTCAGTCTGCGCGCCCTCGTGTGGACCGACGGCGGGGCGCAGTGCGGATTACTGCGCGGCCGCCGCTGCGGGTGCGCTTGGCGCGTCGCCCTTCGTCCACAGCTTCGCCTCCACCGGCCCACCCAGCATCTGCTGCCGCACCAGCGGAATCGGCGGGCCGCCGTAGCTCAGGAACTGGTCATGGAACGCCTTCAGCGCGTTCGGGCCGGGATGGGCGGCGATCCAGTCCTGGCGCAGCTGCATGATCATCAGCTTGCCCAGGGTGTAGTTGAGGTAGGCCGGATCGTAGGTGCCGCGGGCGGCCTGCTGGCGGGCGTTGCCCGGGTCCTGGAAGGCCTGCTCGCGGAACATCTGCACGGACTGGGCGATGCTCATGCCGCCGGTGTGCAGGCCGATGGCGGAGAGGAAGCGCACGTCGCGGAGCAGGGCATTGGTGAGCTGGCCGACGTGGGTTTCCGGCGTGCCGCCACCGACGCCGGCATCGAACATCATCTCCTCGGCGTAATGCGCCCAGCCTTCGGCGAAGGCATAACCCACGAACAGCTGGCCGAACTTCCAGTGCGCGCGGTTGGCATGCAGGAACTGCAGGAAGTGGCCGGGCCAGACTTCGTGGGCGGAGACGAACAGCAGCGAGGCCTTGCCCGGCACATAGGCGGCCTGGTCGGCCTTGCTCCAGGTCGGGTCCGGCGGGGCGATGTAATAGACCGAGGGCAGGTTGTTCTCGTACGGGCCGGGGATTTCGATATAGGCGAAGTTCCAGCGGTTGAACGGCGGCGCCTCCTCGGCCCTGGCCTGCTCGGTGCCGGGAATCGTCGCCAGGTCCTTGTCGACGATGAACTGGCGCAGGCTGGCAAGCTGGGCGCGGGCGCCTTCGACGGCGCCGCCGGTGGGTTTGTCGGCGCTTTCCTTCGCCACGCAATCGGTGAGCGACTTGCCCGGCGCGAACTGGGCGCAGGCGCTCTTCAGCGCGGCGAGGTTGCGCGCGAGGTCGGATTCACCGATCGCCTTGAGCTGCTCCAGCGGCAGGTCGACCCGCTCGGTGGCATGGAGCATCTTCGAGAATTTTTCCGCGCCCAGGGCGAAATCCTGGGTGGCGTGCGGCTTCTGCGACTTCAGCCAGTCGGCCAGGTCCTGCGAGGCCTTGATCGCGGCGGCGTTGCTGGCCTTGAAGCGTGCCTGCAGCGCGTCGTCCTTCACCTCGGCGAAGATGCCGGGCACGTCGGTCTTGAAGAAGCTGGCGAAGCCGGCGAAGGAATTGACGCCCACGTCGATGTACGACGCCGGCAGCGGCAGCTTGAGGTTGGCCTTGATCTGGGCCAGCGCCCTGGGCAGCGCCTCCTGGTAGGTGACGAAGGCGGCCATGCGCTGGGCCAGCGGCGCGTACGGCCGGGTCAGGTACATGCTGGGCGACAGGTCGCCGGTGTAGAAGGTCGGGTTCTTGTACGGCGCGCCGGAATCTTCGAGCCAGAACAGCTGGCCATCGATCACCGCCAGCACATAGTCGCGCTGGAAGCGGCCCTGGGCATCGAGCTGGTCGTCGGGGAACGCGGCGAACTGGTCGCGTTGCGCGTGCAGCCAGGCGGCGTTGGCCTGCAATCCTTCCGCACTGAAGTCGGGCAGCTTGCCGTCGAACTCGTGCTTGCCCGCACCGGCGGCAAACACCGGGTAGTGCTCGAAATAGCCGTTGAGGAAAGTGTCGACGGCCGAGGCCAGCGCAGCCTGTCCGTCGGGACGGGCGGCATGCACGCTGGAAGCGGCGGCCGGTGACGCGGCCTGGTCCGTTGACGACGAGGTGCCGGACGAGCAGCCGGCGAGCAGGGTGGCGGCAACGACGGCAGACAGCGTGAGTACGCGCAATGGACGCATGATCGACTTCCCCGGTGTGATCGCAAGCGCCGAGCCTAGGCGCTCCATTGTCCGGGTGCAATCGTCCGCCGTCACGCGCGGGACGATCAGCCGGCGATGGCCGTATTCACCGCTGGCGTCGCCACGTCCATTGCGGCTGCCGGCCTGCCCAGCAGGTAGCCCTGACCCAGCGGGCACCCCATCTCGGCCAGGGCGTTGCACTGCTCGATGGTTTCGATGCCCTCGGCGATGACCTGGATGTCCATCGAACGGGCCAGCGCAATGACGGCGGCGATGATGCAGGCGCTGCCGCGGGTGGCCGGCTTGCCCAGCCCGTCCACGAAGGCGCGGTCGACCTTCAGCATGCGCAACGGCAGGCGCTGCAGGTATTGCAGCGAGGAATAGCCGGTGCCGAAATCATCCAGCGCCGCGCCCACGCCCGCGGCGCGCAGCCGCAGCAGCATCGCCTGCACGTGGTCTGGGTCTTCCAGCAGGACGTCCTCGGTGACTTCCGCGATCACCCGCGAGGCGGGCAGCTTCACGCTGGCCAGCAGGCCGAGCAGGCGCCGGTCGAAATCGTCCGAGCCGAGATGCGCAGCCGACACGTTGAAGGTGAGGAAGGCATCGGCGGGGCCGTGCTGGGCGAACGTGCGGAAGCTGCGCTCGAACATCTGCCAGTCGATCGCCTCCAGCAACCGGCAGCTGTGCGCGACCTTGAGAAAGTCGCCCGGCTCGACCAGGCCGCGGCCGGGCCGGCGCCAGCGGATCAGTGCTTCGTAGCCGGCGATGCCGTTGTCGTGCAGCCGGCGGATCGGCTGGAACCAGGGTTCGAAGCGGTGTTCGCGCAGCGCCTCGCGCAGGTCGGTTTCCAGTGCCAGCCGCTCGACGACCTCGCCGGCCATCGCCGGCTCGAACATCGCGATGCGCGGAACGTCGACGGACGCGGCGCGATGGAGGGCGATGTCCGCATCGCGCAGTACGTGTTCGAGCGTGCGGTAGCCGGCGTCGCACAGCAGCACGCCGAGGCGGGCGGACAGGTGCAGCTCGCGGCCGGCCACGGTGATCGGCTGTCCGATGCAGTCGATCATCCGCTGGGCGATGCGCATGGCCTGGCGTGTCCCGGCCATCTGCGGGATCAGCACGGCAAATTCGTCACCGGCCAGGCGGGCGACCAGACCGGGCCGGTTGCCCAGGCATTCGGTGAGGCGCGTGGCGACCTGTTGCAGCACCTCGTCGCCGGTGAAATGGCCGAGACCCTCGTTGATGCCGGCGAAGCGATCCAGGTTCAACTGCAGCAGCACGGCGGGGCTGGTCGGATCGCGCTGCAACGCGTGGAGCAATCGTTCGATGTGCTCATGCAGGCAGCGCGGATTGGCCAGGCCGGTGAGGGCGTCGTGGGTCTGCTCGTGGGCAAGCTGCTGCTGCACCCGCGCGCGCTCGCCGACTTCCTTGTGCAGGGCACGGCTGCGTTGCGCCACGCGGTCCTGCAGCGCCCGGTTAGCCTCGGCCAGCGCCCGCGTTTGCCGTTGTTCGTCGAGGTTCTGTTCGGCCTCGCGATGCCGCTCGATCACGCAGCGGATATGGGTGGCCACGAATTCCAGCAGCACCAGGTCTTCGTTGGAGTAGCTGCTGTCCGGCTGCCGGCTGCGCACCATCACGGCACCGTGGATCTCGCCCTGGTGCAGCATCGGCACGCCCATCCACTGGGCATCGTCGAGTTCCACCACCAGCGGCCCGGAGACCTGCTTGCCCAGTTGTGCCGGCGTGCCCAGCAGCGCCTTGCCATCGTGGAGCAGATACCACAGCGGCGAGCCGCCGATCGACGCCAGCGACACCTCATGGCCGGATGCCGCCAGCGGCGGCAGGCTGCGCGGGTCGGAGGTATAGACGAAGCGGAGCAGTTCGCGCTGCGGCTGGTGATCCACCACGCAGAAATGTTCGGCGCGGAGCAGGGAGCCCAGTACCGCGTGGATCTCGCGCAGGATGGCGCGGATGTCGCGGCCGCAACCGGCCAGGTCGGCGATGGTGAACAGGGCGCGGTGCAGCCGCTCGGAATACTCCAGCGGAGGCGGCGCACTGTGCTGCTCGATCCAGCCCAGCAGGATGCCCAGTCGACGCCCCGCCAGTTGCAGCAGGGGCTCCAGTTCGGTGATCAGGGCGGTGGCGTCGGCGCCACCGTGCAGGTTGAGCAGGAGCAGGATCGGCCGCGGTCGCTCGCACAGTCGAAAGGCCAGCGCGCCGATGGCCGGCACGCGTTGCGGAATGCCCGATGCGGCCACACCACGCAGCCAGCCCGCGGGTCCGCCGCGGGCGTGATCGAAGCCGCTGCCGAGTTCCCACAGCACGCGGGCGCTGGCGCATTCGGCATAGGCTTCGGCCAGCTCGACAATCATGGCGGCGATGTCCACCGGTCGCGTGGCGGTATCGAGCTGATCCAGCCAGCGCGCCTGCGGCGATTCATTTGCCAGGGTGCAGTTCATCGGACTTTCCATGGTCTGAGAAACACGCTTGAACTCGATGACGGTCGCGGCGGCGGGAATGTCGTCGCGACGTGAAAAAGCGCCGCGTCCCGGCGCGCCGTACGGCCGCCTGCCGCTCCCGGCCGGTCTGGCCCGCATGCCACGGGCACGCGTCATTTCATCTCGCACTGTCATTTCATGTCGCCGGCAAGGTCAGAAACTGCTCAGTTGCGACAGTCGCCCTGGCGCCTGGGTCAGCTCACCGGGACGGTCTCGCGCGGAACCATTCATCCGCCCTGCGCGGGGAGATGGCGCGGTATTCAGGTGGCGATCCGCTCCTTCGGATGTTTGCCGATTTCGTCTGGACGTCCACATGAAGACGCCATGGATGCCACTGTCGCGCGCCAGGATCGATCCGGCGCGTCGCAGAAGAGGGCGGAGGCCCGCTTCGCTGTCAGGGTTCGTGCCGACGCATCGCCCAGGATGCGTCGCCGGCCGGATGGACAGAGTCGGTGCACAGCGCACCGCATCCGGCCGGGGACGCAGACTTGAACGACCGGGATTCCCCGAGGTGCGCAACGCCATCGCGCATCGCCACAGCGGATTCCCACATCTGCATTCTAGGCAGGGCGATATCGATGCACGCGACGTTTCATTCGCGCGCTCGCGACGTTTCGTCTCCAGCTGGCGGCTTTACCTGTCGACCCACTGGACACGTTCCGGCGCCGATGGCATCCATGGCGACGGTGAGGAGGACTTCGCAGGAAGACCGTCTCGCGTGATGGACGCCGTCGCCGTCGGCAGGCATCGCCGCACGACGACGACGCCCATGCGAAGCGCGCTGGCATGGTCTGTGCGTGGCTTCAAGACTTCCCGCAGGGGAGGACTCGACCTCAGGAGGAGTTCGATGGATACGCCCGTTCCAGCGAAGGGCCGGCAAGCCACGCTGCCATGCAGGACCTTCAGCACCGCACTGATCGAGCCGCGCCTGCGCTCGCGGGCGTACGCGCGCTGGATCGCCCCGCTGGCCGAGGTGCAGCCCGATGACGACGAACCGATGGATGCCTCGATCGTCGTGTTCGAGCTGGGCTCGCTGCGGGTGGCGCAGTCGAGCGCGAGCCCGGCAAGGTACCGGCGCGATGCCGCGCTGATCGCCCGCAGTCCGCTGAGCCAGTGCGTGCTGCTGCGCCTGCTGCTGAGCGGTTCGGCGCGGGGCAGCTTCGGCAAGCGCGGCACGGTCGAGTTGCGCATGGGCGACATCTACCTGAACGACCTGGCGCAGCCAGCCGAACTGTGGGAAGCCGGTTGCGCGCACCTCAACCTGCTGCTCAGGCACAAGGCGATCGACCAGGCGCACTCGCCACTGCACGGCCGGGTGCTGCGCAAGGACCACCTGCCGTGCCGGATGCTGACCCAGCACCTGCTGCATCTGCTGGGGACGCTGCCCGGGATCGAGACCAGTCACGCCGGCAAGGCCGCCAGCGCGACCCTGGCGGTGGTGCGCGGCTGCCTGCGCGCCGAATCGCGCCAGCGCGACCGCCCGCAATGGGCGGAGACGCTGCACGTGCGCATCCGCGAGCACATCGAGGCCCAGCTGGGCGACCACGAACTGAGCGCGGCCGTGCTGCAGCGCCGGTTCCACGTGTCACGGGCGCAGCTGTACCGGATGTTCGCCGACAGCGGCGGCGTGCAGCATTACATCCGCGACCGGCGGGTGGAGGCGGTGCACCGGGATCTTCGCGAGCAGCCGGAACGGAACATCTCCGATCTCGCCTTCAGCCACGGCTTCTCCAGCGAGCGGCAGTTCCAGCGCGCCTTCCGCGCCCGCTATGGCCGCACGGCTAGCGAGGTACGCGAACGCCTGCAGCTGTTCTGAGCAGTCCGCTGCCCGCCGACGGGTACGACCTGCTTCAGCGCCGCCGGACTTTGCCCAGCGCCAGGCCGATCGCCGCCAGCAGCTCGGCCGCGCCGAACGGCTTGCGCAGGAACACGCCGCGATCGGGAATGTCGTGCACGTGGACTTCGGTGTCGGCCGTGATCACCACGATGGCCACCTCGTCGTTGTGCCTGATCGCCTCGTGGCAGATGTCGATGCCGGAGACGCTGCCGGCGAGAATCACGTCGGCGACGACCACGTCGACGTGCGCCTGCCGAAGGTGGCTCATCGCGCCGGCAGAGCCCAGCGCGCGGATGCTCTGCAGGCCATCGGCAGCCGACAGCAACAGGTCGATGGATTCCAGCACCATGTTGTCGTCGTCGACGATGAGGACGGTCTTGTTCGTATCCACGCGGTGCTACCCCCGTTTGCTGCCGGCAGCGCCCAGCATAGGCCGACTCCGCTTGTCGTGGGTGGATTGTCCTGGCGGGCCGAGGGTCATCCGGCTGCTTCGCCGGCGTCGCCGCGACGGAGCAGCCAGGCCAGCAGCGGCGGCGTGACCATCGCGGTGAGCAGGGACATCGCCACGATGACGGCGTAGATGCGATCGCTGAACACGCCCGCGGCCAGGCCCAGGCTGGCGATCACCACACCTACCTCGCCGCGCGGCACCATGCCGAAGCCGATGATGGTGGCGCTGCGCCGGCCCAGCGACAGCGAGCCCAGGAAGCCGCCCAGCAACTTCGACACGATCGCGATCGCGGTGGCGACCAGCAGCATCAGCAGCGCATCCACGCTGGCCAGTTCGGCCAGGTTGACCTTGGCGCCGGTGACCACGAAGAAGAACGGCGTGAGGAAGGACAGCAGCGGCAGGGTCTGGTGCTCCAGCTCCTTTCGCTGGCGGGTTTCCGAGGCGATCATGCCGGCTAGGAACGCGCCGATGATCGCGGCCAGGCCGAAGCGCGTGGACAGCCATGCCAGGCCCAGGCAGATCGCCAGCACCACGCTCAATGCCGAGTGCGGACTGATCGGCGCCTCCAGCCAGCCCGAGCGACGCCGCATCACCTGCGAGCCACCCCAGCCGATGATCGCCACGAACCCGATCGCGCCGGCCAGGGTCAGCAGCAGCGAATGCAGGTCCAGCGAGCCGCTGCCCTGCAGCGAGGAAACCACGCCGAGCAGCAGCATGGCCAGGATGTCGTCGATCACCGCCGCGCCGAGGATCACCCGGCTCTCGATGCGCTGGAGCACGCCCAGTTGCTGCAGCACCCGCGCCGTGATGCCGGCCGAAGTGGCGACGAAGGCGGCCGCCACGAACATCGACTTGATCCATTCGAAACCTTCGCCATGCGCCCACAGCGCGCCGGCCACGAAGGGAATGATCACGCCGAGCACGCCGACCAGCAGGGCGCTCTTGCCGACCTTTTTCAGATCATCCAGCCGCGTTTCCAGGCCTACCGAAAACAGCAGCAGCACCACGCCGATCTCGGCCAGCACGTCCAGCGGCGTGCCGGGCAGGATCTGCTCCGGGCTCAGCCAGCCCAGCAGCGACGGTCCGATCACGCAGCCGGCGGCGATCTCGCCGACCACCCCGGGCAGCTTTATCCGCTGGGCGATTTCCGCGCCGATCTGCGCGGCGACGAAGATGACGAACAGGGTCAGCAGGATGTCGGCGGCGTGGTGCATGGATCGTCTTTTCCGTCGGGCAAGCGCTCAATGGTACAGGGCCACCGCCGGCGATGTTTTTGCGCGACGCGCGCTTCGATCAGCCGAACACGAACCGGGTCAGCCACAGGTGCAGGGCGATGCTGGCGGCGTAGCCCAGCGCGATCGCCCAGCTCCAGCGCAGGTGGCTCATGAAGGTGTACTGGCCCCGTGCTGCGCCCATCAGCGCCACGCCGGCCGCCGAGCCGACCGACAGCAGGCTGCCGCCCACGCCGGCGGTCAGCGTGATCAGCAGCCATTGCGAGGCGTCCATCGGCGGGTTCATCTTGATCACCGCGAACATGATCGGGATGTTGTCGACCACCGACGAGAGCACGCCCATCGCGGCGTTCGCCGTGGTCGGTCCGAGGTTGCCATAGAGCTTGGTCGAGGCCAGTTCCAGGTAGCCCAGCGCAGCCAGCCCCCCGACGCAGGCGAACACGCCGTAGAAGAACAGCAGGGTGTCCCACTCGGCGTTGGCGATGATGCGGAAGATCGAATAGCCCTGTTCTTCGGCGCCGTGCGCCAGCGCGTAGTGGCGCTGGCGATAGTCGATGCGGCTGGCCAGCAGGTTCAGCAGGGCCAAGCCGGTGAGCATGCCGTAGGCGGCGGGCATGCCCAGCCACTGGCGGCCGACCACGGTGATCGCGATGGTCAACGCGAACGTGAGGCAGATGCTGATGCCGCCATGCTTGATCCGGCTGCGACTTTCGGTGCTCGCGGGCCGGCCTTTCGGCAGCGCGACAAACATGATCAGCGCCGGCACCAGCCAGTTCACCACGGCCGGGAAGAACAGCCGGAAGAAGTCGAAGAACTGTGCCTTGTTGGCCTGCCACACCATCAGCGTGGTGATGTCGCCGAACGCGCTCCAGGCGCCGCCGGCATTCGCCGCCACCACCAGGTTGATCATCGCCAGCGTGATGAAACGCGTGTTGCCGGCGCCCACGGCCAGAATCACCGCCGACATCACCAGCGCGGTGGTCAGGTTGTCCAGCACCGGCGAGATCAGGAAGGCGAGCAGGCCGGTGATCCAGAACAGGCTGCGATAGCTGAAGCCGTAGCGGATCAGCTGCGAGCGCAAGGCCTCGAACACGCCGCGCTCGCCCATCGCGGTGACGTAGGTCATCGCCACGACCAGGAAGAAGAAGATCTCCGCGTACTCGAGGAACATCGCCTCGAACGCTTCGCGAGTGAGGTTGGCGTCCGTGCCGGTGCCACCGTTCTGCCAGGCGATCATGCCCCAGATCAGCGCAGCGGCCAGCATCACCGGCTTGGACTTGGCGATGTGGATGCGCTCTTCGAGGATCACCGCCACGTAGGCCAGCACGAACAGCGCCAGCGCCACCCAGCCGATCGGGTGCGCCACCAGGTGGAAGTTCACCCCGGCGCCGGTTTCGGCCGCCATCAGCGGCGTGCTGGCGTACAGGAGCGCCAGGGCGGCAAACCATCGCATGGAAGATCCTTGGGCAAGAACGTGATATCGGTTGGCAGGAAGGGTAGCAGCCGCCGGCCGAGGCCGGCGCAACCCGTCGCGGTCAGTCCGACGGCGCGGCGAGGTCGGGCCGCCGCTCCGGGCGCAGCCGGCTGAACACCCGGCTTGCTCCCGCGGTGACCAGCGCCAGCAGCAGCACGGTCCAGCGGAACGCCATCACGTAGTCGTCGTGCGCGTGCCCGGTGAGCATGAATTCCATCAGCAGCGTGGCCAGCGCAATGCCGAAACTCATCGCCAGGTACTGCACGGTGGAGGCCATCGAGGAGGCCATCGACGCATGCCGGATGTCCAGGTCGACATAGATCAGCGTGTTCATCGTGGTGTACTGCAGGCCGGCAAATGCGCCGTAGGCGAAGGTCAGCACGGCGATCAGCCACACCGGCGTGGCGGGGCCGAGCAGCGCGAACGTCGCCAGCAGGGCCGCCACGATCAGCGTGTTGCCGATCAGCAGGCGACGATAGCCGTAGTGCACCAGCGCCCGGTTGACCGACCACTTCGCCATGATCGAACCCAGTGCCTGCGGCACCATCATCAGGCCGGCTGCCAGTGGCGACCAGCCGCAGCCGACCTGCAGGAACAACACCAGCAGCAGGAACATGCCCGAAATGCCCAGCCGGGTGAACAGCCCGCCGGCGATCGCCACCGACACGCTGCGCACGCGCAGCAGTGCCAGGTCGGCCACCGGATGCTCGGTGCGCCGGCTGTGCCACAGATAGATCGCGCCCAGCAGCAGGGCGGCCAGCGTGCACAGGCCCATGCGCGACCACGGCACCGGGGTCGAGCCGGCCAGCTCGGAAGCGGTCAGCAGCAACGCCGAGGCCGCGCCGAACAGCAGGAAGCCGACCAGGTCGAAGCGGTTGGCGTGATCGAGCCGGTACTCCGGCATGTCGCGCCTATTCATCCACACGCCGGCGATCGCCACCGGCACGTTGATCAAAAAGATCAGCCGCCACGAGGTGAACTCCACCAATGCGCCGCCCAGCAGCGGACCGAGCACCGAGCCGAGCAGGCCGAAGGTGGCCACCGTGCTCATCGCCCGCACGAACTCGCCCCGGTCGATGCTGCGCACCAGCACATAACGCCCCACCGGCATCAGCGAGGCGCCACCCACGCCCTGCAGCACGCGGGCCGCCACCAGCTGCGGCAGCGTCTGCGCGATACCGCACAGCAACGAGCCCAGGCCGAACACGATGATCGCCGCACCAAACACGCGGCGGGTGCCAAAGCGGTCGCACAGCCACGGGCTGGCGGGAATCAGGATGGCCAGGGTCAGCACATAGCTGGTCAGCGCCGTGCGCATGCCCAGCGGCGTGACCTTGAGTGCCTCGGCCATCGCCGGCACCGCGGTGTTGACCACGGTGGAATCGAGCGCCTGCATGAAGAACGCTGCGGCAACCAGCCACAGCAGGCCGCGGTAGCGTTCACGCGAGGTCGGCTCGTCGGCCTCGACGGCGCCGGCCAGGGGATCGGGCGCGGAAAGCGGCGCAACGTCAGGGACCACGGGGCTTCGAACAGGCATGGCCGGTCATGATAGCGGCCCCGGTGGCTTGATTTCTGCTGCCACTGTCATCACAGTGAACCTTAGTTTCATCTGCCGGTCATGCCCATACAGGTATCACGGCCTTATCAACCACACGCGCCGGAGCGGCTTCGTTCCGGCGTGTGCTTTTGCGCGGCAGGAGCCGCGAGCATCAGGAAAAGCCATGAGCAAGCCACCGATCACTGTTTCCCGCATCGACATGGAGCGCATCGAAGCGCTGCTGGAGCGTCTGCCGACGGCGGAAGCCGACAAGCTGGACGCGCTGCGCGCGGAGCTGGATCGTGCCGAGGTGGTCGAGCCGTCGGCGATGCCCGACCACGTCGTGACGATGAACTCGACTGTCACCTTCGAGGACGAAAGCAACGGCGAGCAGCTGACCCTGACCCTGGTCTACCCGGCGTCGGCCGGCACGGCCGGCACCGTGTCGATCCTGGCTCCCGTGGGCAGCGCCCTGCTTGGACTGGCGCGCGACCAGCAGATCGACTGGCCCACCCCGGACGGTCGCAAGCGTCGCCTGAAAGTGCTGGAGATCACCTACCAGCCCGAGGCCGCCGGACACTTCCACCGCTGAGGCCGCATCGCGTGCCGGTGTCGTTAAACTGCGGGGTGATCCGAAGGAGACCCGCATGACCGAACGCCCGGTTCCCGCCGACATCGTTACCCGCAGCGTCGCGCTGCGGGCGCAGATCGAGCAGGCCAACTACCGCTACCACGTGCTCGACGACGCGGACATCACCGACGCCGAGTACGACCGCCGGATGCGCGAACTGGAAGCGCTGGAGGCGGAATGGCCCGAACTGGCCACCGCCGATTCGCCGACCCGCAAGGTGGGCGCGCGGGCCAGCGGCGGCTTTGCCGAAGTACGGCATGCCTTGCCGATGCTTTCGCTGGGCAATGCGTTCGAGCAGGAAGGCGAGAACGAGTGCGAGCGCTTCCGCGAAATCGCCGACTTCGAACGACGGATCGAGCACACGCTCGAACGCAGGACTCCGGTGTTCTCGGTGGAGCCGAAGCTCGACGGCCTGGCGATCAGCCTGCGCTACGAGGACGGCGTATTCGTGCAGGGCGCCACCCGCGGCGACGGCGAGACCGGCGAGGATGTCACCGCGAACCTGCGCACCGTGCGTGCGATCCCGCTGAAGCTGCGCGGTTCCGGCTGGCCTGCCGTGCTGGAAGTGCGCGGCGAAGTGATCATGCTGCGCAAGGATTTCGAGGCGTTCAACGACTACGCCCGCAAGCACGACGAAAAGCCGCTGGCCAATCCGCGCAACGGCGCGGCCGGTTCGCTGCGCCAGCTCGATCCGGCGATCACCGCGAAGCGGCGCCTCAGCTTCTTCGCCTACGCGATCGGCGTGGTCGAGGGCGGCGAATTGCCGCCGACCCATTCGGCCACCTTGCAGCAACTGCGTGAGTGGGGCTTTCCGGTCTCGCCGGAAGTGGATGTGGCGCGCGGCTTCGATGGCCTGATCGCCTATTTCCGCCGCATCGGCGCCAAGCGCGACAGCCTGCCGTACGACATCGACGGCGTGGTCTACAAGCTGGACGACTATGCCGGCCAGCGCGAGATGGGCTTCGTCTCGCGCGCGCCGCGCTGGGCCATCGCGCACAAGTTTCCGGCGCAGGAACAGACCACCCGCCTGCTCGACATCGAGATCCAGATCGGCCGCACCGGCGCCGCCACCCCGCGCGCGCGGATG
This sequence comes from Rhodanobacter sp. Root179, assembly GCF_001428465.1. Taxonomy (NCBI): domain Bacteria; kingdom Pseudomonadati; phylum Pseudomonadota; class Gammaproteobacteria; order Lysobacterales; family Rhodanobacteraceae; genus Rhodanobacter; species Rhodanobacter sp. Root179. The sequence continues at coordinate 448,635 of NZ_LMHR01000088.1, forward strand.
GAGCCGGTGCAGGTGGGCGGTGTCACCGTGACCTACGCCACCTTGCACAACGCCGACCAGGTGGCGCGCCTGGATGCCCGCGTGGGCGACACCGTGATCGTGCGCCGCGCCGGCGACGTGATTCCCGAAGTGGTGCGCGTGGTGGAGGACCTGCGGCCGCAAGGCACGCAGCCCTGGACCATGCCCACGCGCTGCCCGATCTGCGATTCCGCACTGATCCGCGAGGAGGGCGCGGCGGCCTGGCGCTGTTCCGGCGGACTGATCTGCGCCGCGCAACGCAAGGAGGCGCTGATCCATTTCGCCTCGCGTCGCGCGATGGACATCGAAGGCCTGGGCGAGCGCTTTGCCGAGGCGCTGGTGGAGCTCGACCTGGTGCACACGCCAGCCGACCTGTACGGCATGGGCGTGGACGATTTCGTCGACATGAAACGGCGCATCGACGAGCGCGATGGCACCACCCCGGAAACGGTGAAGGCCGGCAAGGTGGCGACGAAGTGGGCGGAGAACCTGGTCGCCGGCATCGAGGCCAGCAAGCACACCACGCTGGCCCGCTTCCTCTACGCGCTGGGCATCATGCACATCGGCGAAAGCACGGCTAAGACCCTGGCCGCGTGGCTGGGTCGGCTCGATTTCGTGCGCAGCACGCCGGCACCGCTGCTGCGGGTGCTGCCGGACATCGGCGAAGAAGTGGCCCGGTCGATCGCCGGCTTCTTCGCGCAGGACGGCAACCAGCAGGTGGTCGACCAGTTGCTGGCCGCCGGCATCAGCTTCAGCGACGAAGCCGCGCCGTCGCCGCTGCTGCGCGAGCGGCTGAATCTTGGCGTGCTGCTGGACATGGCGAAGATCAGCAAGCTCGGCCCCAAGAGCAGCAAGCTGCTCGCCGAACACTTTCCCACCTTGCAGAAACTGCAGGCGGGCGGGGCGGCGCACTGGATCACCGCCGGCGTGCCCCAGGTGGCGGCGAGCGGGCTGGAAGCCTTCCTGGCCGATCCGGCGGCCCATGCCGAACTGCAGGGCGCCGAGGCGTCGATGCAGCGTCTGCTGGAGGCGATGCCCGCCGCCGCCGAAGTGACCCAGGCGCCGCTGGCCGGGCAGACCTTCGTGCTCACCGGCAGCCTGGCGTCGCTCAGTCGCGATCAGGCCAAGGACCGGCTCGAAGCGCTCGGTGCCAAGGTGTCCGGTTCGGTGTCGAAGAAGACCAGCGTGGTCGTCGCCGGCGAGGAAGCGGGCTCCAAGCTCGACAAGGCGAAGGAGCTGGGCGTGCCGGTGTGGGACGAGGCGCAGTTGCTTGCCCTGCTCGACGAGCACGAGCGCGCCTGATGACGATGTCCCCACGCGCCACGCTGGAACTGCGCGCACGGCTGTACACCTTGTTGCGCGCGTTCTTCGCCGAGCGCAACGTGCTGGAGGTGGAAACCCCGATGCTGTCCGCCGCTGGCAATACCGACCCCAACATCGAGAGCTTCGGCAGCATCTTCAGCGGTCATGTCGATGCGGGCGCGCGCGAGCGCTGGCTGCGCACGTCGCCGGAGTATCCACTGAAGCGCTTGCTGGCCGCGGGCATCGGCGATTGCTACGAGCTGGGCCGGGTGTTCCGCAATGGCGAGGCGGGCGGTCGGCACAACCCCGAGTTCACCATGCTGGAGTGGTATCGGGTCGGCTGGGATCACCGGCGGCTGATGAGCGAGACGATCGAGCTGGTGGAAGCGGCGCTGGCGATGCGCGGTCGGCGTGCTGAGGTGGTGGTGACCAGTTACCGGCAGCTGTTCCTCGACGGCCTGGGCATCGATCCCGTGCACGCGTCGATCGACGAACTGCGCGCGCCGCTGGCGGAATTCGGCATCGGTCCGGAGGGGCTGGGGCATGACGACTGGCTCGACCTGCTGATCACCCACAAGCTGCAGCCGATGTTCCCCCGCGATCGCATCACGGTGATCCACGATTACCCGGCGAGCCAGTGCGCGCTGGCGAAGATCCGCCCGGGCGAGCCACCGCTGGCCGAGCGCTTCGAGCTCTACCTGGGCCGCTACGAACTGGCCAACGGCTATCACGAACTGAACGATGCGGCCGAACAGCGCGCGCGTTTCGAGCGCGACAACACCGTGCGTCGCGAACGCGGCCTGCGCGAGATTCCGCTGGATGAAAACCTGCTGGGCGTACTGGATGCGATGCCTGACTGCGCTGGCGTGGCGCTGGGCGTGGAACGGCTGCTGATGTGCCTGGCCGACACGGACGCGATTGCCGACGTGCTGGCCTTTCCGTTTGCCCGGGCGTGAAGCAGGGCGCCCGACCTTGCTGGCCGCGCGCCGTGCCGCTCAGGCGGCGTCGCCCTTGATCGCCGGCTGCTCCAGCCGGTCGCTCCACAGGTAGCGATAGATCACGCCGCCGATGATGCCGCCGATGATCGGCATGACCCAGAAGAACCACAGCTGATCCAGCGCCCAGCCACCCTGGAAAACCGCCACGCCGGTCGAACGCGCCGGGTTCACCGAGGTGTTGGTGACCGGGATGCTGATCAGGTGGATCAGGGTCAGCGCCAGGCCGATCGCGATGCCGGCGAAACCCACCGGCGCACTCTTGTGCGTGGCGCCCATGATGATGAAGATGAAGAAGCCGGTCATCACCATCTCGCACAGCGCCGCGGCGCCCATCGAATAGCCGCCCGGCGAATGCGCGCCGTAGCCGTTGGAGGCGAAGCCGCTTGTGGCGGCGTCGAAGCCGGGCTTGCCCGAGGCGATCGTGTACAGCACCAGCCCGGCGAGCAGGCCGCCGAGCACCTGCGCGACGATGTACGGAATCACGTCTTTCAGCGGGAAGCGACCGCCGGCGGCAAGACCGCAGGTGACCGCCGGATTGATGTGGCAGCCGGAAATGTGGCCAATCGCGTAGCACATGGTCAGCAGGGTGAGGCCGAACGCGAATGCCACCCCGGCAAAACCGATACCCAGTTGCGGAAAGCCGGCGGCCAGCACGGCGCTGCCGCATCCACCCAGAACCAGCCAGAACGTGCCGAAGAACTCGGCAGCCAGACGCTTGCTCATGTTCATCACGTTTACTCCTGCTGCAAGAGGAAGGAGATGGCCGGCGCGCCCATGTGGATGCCGTGGCAGCTCACGGGCGCACCAGGTCAGGCATATTCGCGCACCGTCCGTCGTGCCGTTTCCGCCGCCGTCCCTGGCGACGGAACGGGTCAGTCAGGGCGTGTCGAAGCGCATCGCCACGGCGCGGCGTTCGAGCAATCCGACCGCCGGCTGATCCTGCAGGCGCAGGTCGTGCAGTTCGTACGGTGCGCCGATGCCCTGCAGGCTGTGCGGGTCGTAGTGCAGGGTCAGCTGGCCCTTGCCGGCCGGCAGCCAGTTGGCCGATTGGGCGAACGCCGCCGGCACCATCCGGCCGTCGGTAGCGCGCCCGTACAGCACCGCCGAGACGGCGTAGCGGCTGGCCGAGACGGCATCCACTCCCAGGCTGATGTCGAGGCCGCGATCGGTGGCGACCGCGGTGCTGGCCAGGCCGCTGAGGCGGGCATCGGGCTGGGCGGCGGCGAACACCGTGGTGGTGTCGCGACGGATCTCGTGCCCGGCGCTGTCGGTGCCTTGCGTGAAGCTGTGCACCTCCCACAGGCCCGGCGTGGTCGGGATGCTGTGCGGACGGACATCGACGGTGAAGCTGCCGTCGGCCTGGCGACGGAAGCTGAGCGGCGTGGTGCTGCCATCGGGTGCGCGCAGCAGGCCGCCCACCGAGCTCAGCGGCAAGGCGCGATCGGCGTCACGCAGGACCACCCGCACCTTGATCGCCTCGCCCAGCAGCAGGTCGTCGCGGTTGCCCTGGGCGGTGACGGCGAACGGGCTCTGCGGCTCGAACACATGCACCACGTAGCGGCCGCGGGCGGAGGCGACCTGCAAGGTGGCCACGCCGCTGCCCAGCTCGGGCTTCAGCCGCATCACCATCGAGGCAGCCGGGACGTCCATGCCGGCGGCGTGCAGCTGGGCGGTGCCGGCGACTTGGCTGCTGGCCGCCGCGGCGCTCAGCGATTGCCGGCCCAGTTGCAGCCGCACGCTGGCCGGGTCCAGCTTGCCGACCGCCTGGTCGCCCGGACTCAGGCGGATGATCGCGCCCGGTGCGGTCAGCGGCAGCTTCAGGCCCTGCTGGAGTTCCGTGGCCGACACGTCGCGCCAGTATTCGCGGCTGCTGCGCGAAAACGCTTGCGGCACCGCTTGCAGCGTGGCGTCCTGCGCCAGCGGCCAGCTCACGCTGACCGGCCGGCGCTCGACATGCATGCGCGTCGCGGCGGCAGATGTGGCGGTCAAGCGGGTGCCGGCGCTGCGTGCCTGCAGGCTGGGCGGAACCATGTCATCAGCTTGCGCCGGCAGCAGCGCGTGGGTGCCGGCCATGGCCGGCGCGGCGGCGAAGATCACCAGCCATGCGCTTGCGAGTATCCCTTTCTTCATGGTGATCATCCCCTGATGTCGTTGGCGAGAATGGACGGCAGGCCGAAGCAGGCACGCCGGCTCTGGTTGTGGTTCAGCACGGAGCCACCGGTGCGCTGGGTGTCGCGGAACCACACGGTGCCGGCCGCCGACGCGCTGGAACATTCGATGAAGCCGTCCGAGCAACTGCTCAACCAGTTCTGGGTGATCTCCAGCCCCACGCTCTGGGTGTAGCCGCCGCAGTAGGCTTGGCTGCTGAACAGGCCCGACACCACGTCCGTGCCCACCACGTCGCGGAACGGCACCGGCAGACCCGGTCGGCCGGACGTGCCCAGCAGGTATTGCTGGTTGTAGGTGGCCATCCAGCCGGTTTGCTGCTGGCGCACGGCGTCGGTCTTGTAGCCGAGCAGCCAGCCCAGCGCCGACTCGAACACGTTGCCGGCCATCACCGCATTGGCCAGCGGCGTGCCGGCACTGGAGGGCGCGATCGCGTCGACCTTGACGATGCGGCTGATGATCGCGGGGTAACGCGCGTCCCAGGTCGGGTTGGACAGGATCCAGCGCATCACGTTGCCGCCGTTGGAGTGGGTGATCACCACCAGCCGATCGATGTGGCGGTTCTGGATGAAGCTGGTGAGCTGGGTGGCCAGGCAGCCGGCGGCGCGGTCGTCCCACATGTACTGGTTGAAGTCGCAGTTGACCACCAGCAGGTTGCTGCGGTCGGTCAGGCCGTTGCGCACGCCTTCGACCATGTCGGATTGCCAGTAGTCGTTGTACGCATCGGTCTGGTTGCCGGTGCCGTGGACCAGGGCCACGCCGGTGGTGGCTGCCTGCGCCGTGGCGCAGCTCAGGGCCAGTGCCAACATCAAGGTTGTACGTCGCACGTTGATCTCTCCCCATCAAGGCGGCGGAATGCCGCGGGCGGAGCCAACCGGGTGCAGCCACAGGTACGCCAAACCCCCTGTGTTGCAGGCAGGCCGACTACAGGTGATGTCCAGGACATCGTCAGGACGTGTCGCCAGATCCCCCCAGACCGTGCGGCACGGTATGGACTCTAGCAGCGCCATACGTGCGCGTCTTGACGCAAGTGCACAACCGCCGCAGCGCCGGTGTGCGCTAAGGTTGCGCGCTTTACGCTTGGGATGCCTGCGTGGTCGAGATGCCTGCCGTTGCTGCCTTGCCCGATCGCGACCGCCTCGACAGGCGCGACGTGAAGACCTTGCTGCTGGCCGCCCTGGGCGGTGCGCTGGAGTTCTACGACTTCGTGGTGTTCGTGTTCTTCGCGATCCCGCTGAGCCAGTTGTTCTTTCCCCACGACACGGCGCCGTGGCTGGCCCAGTTGCAGGTGTTCGGCATCTTTGCCGCGGGTTATCTGGCGCGGCCGCTGGGCGGCATCGTGATGGCGCATTACGGCGACAAGCTGGGGCGCAAGCGCATGTTCACGCTCAGCGTGTTCCTGATGGCGGTGCCCACGCTGGGCATCGGCCTGCTGCCGACCCATGCGCAGATCGGCATGCTGGCGCCACTGCTGTTGCTGCTGCTGCGCGTGGTGCAAGGCATCGCGGTGGGCGGCGAGGTGCCGGGCGCCTGGGTGTTCGTGGCCGAGCACGTGCCTGCGCGACGGGTGGGCTTCGCCTGCGCCAGCCTCACCTCGGGCCTGACCGTCGGCATCCTGATCGGCTCGCTGGTGGCGGCGGCGATCAACAGTCGGCTGACGCCCGCAGCGGTGCTGGACTGGGGCTGGCGCCTGCCGTTCCTGGTCGGCGGCCTGTTCGGCTTCTGCGCGGTGTGGCTGCGCCGCTGGCTCAGCGAGACGCCGGTGTTCCAGGCGATGCATGCGCGCAGGGAACTGGCCAGCGGCCTGCCGCTGCGCCAGGTGTTCGAACGGCACCTGCCCGGTGTGCTGCTGTCGATGCTGGTGACGTGGATGCTGACCGCGGCGATCCTGGTGATCATCCTGATGACGCCGTCGATCGTGCAGTCGGCTTTTCATGTCGCCCCCGCGCGGGCGTTCCTGGGCAACAACCTGGCCTCGTTCGCGCTGGCGCTGGGCTGTCTCGGATACGGCTGGCTGGCCGACCGGATCGGTTACGCGCGGGCGCTGCTGCTCGGCGCGATCGGCCTGCTGCTGTGCAGCTATGCGCTCTACCTCGACCTGCAGGCCGGCGCCGGGCATTTCCTCGCGCTCTACGCGTTGACCGGACTGGCGGTCGGCGTGGTGGGTGTCGTTCCCGCGCTGATGGTGGCGGCGTTTCCGCCGGCGGTGCGTTTTTCCGGCCTGTCGTTCTCGTACAACATCGCCTATGCGCTGTTCGGCGGCATCACCCCGCCGCTGATCGGCTGGCTGGTGAAGCAGTTCGGCGTGCTGGCGCCGGCGCACTACGTGGCGTTTGCCGCCGTGATCGGGATGATCGTGGCTGCAGGCAGCCGAGGTGACTCCCGCTAGAACTCCAGCTCCTGCGCCGCACACAGATAGTCGACCAGCGGCGCGACGCGCTTGAACGCGGCCACCGTCCACGGCAGCAGTTCGTCGGAGCAGGCCAGCTCTTCGCCAAGCGGCATGGTGGCGACGAAGTCCTTGCGCTTGAGATCGTCGATCAGCTCGTGCATGGGGTCGTAGCCGCGCGGCGGGCGAACCAGCGATTCGCCGCCCAATTGCAGGTGTTCGCGGAATGCCTTGCCCTGCGTGGCACGTTTCCATGCGGCCGGGTTGTCGACCAGGAATTCGCGGATGTGCTTCAACGCATCCGGCTCCGGATGCCACAGGCCACCGCCGGCGAAACAGTCGCCCGGCTCGATGTGCAGGTAGAAGCCCGGTGCCTGGATCTCGTGGCGTCGCTCATGGGTGAAGCGCGAGCCCTGCCACGATTTGTACGGCAGCTTGTTGTTCGAGTAGCGGGTGTCGCGATAGATGCGGTACAGCGAGCCGCCGCTCTTGCGCGGATCGGCGCGGTAGTGGCTGCTGATCTTCGCCAGCGGCGCCTGCAGGTCGGTGATCAGTTGCAGGAACGGCTCGCGCACATGGCGCTCGTAGTCGTCCTTGTGCGCGTGGAACCATTCGCGGTTGTTGTTGTTTCCAAGCGAGCGCAGGAAACGGAATGTGGCGGGGGTGAAATAGCTTCTGGACATGGGGGTTCGTCGAGAGGGGAGCAGGGCGGGCAATGCCCGCCATCGTGGTGCGGCGGCGATGCCCGCCTTACGGATCGTCGAGGCTGCCGGCAAGCTCTTCGCCCCAGGCCTGCAGCTGGTCGAGCAGCCCCAGCCTGTCCTGTGCCTGCGGATCGCCGCGCAGCTCGGCGAGGCGGGCGAAGTAGTCGTCCAGGGTCAACCCGGTCAGCGGCGTGTGCCGGGTCAGTCGCGCCTGGCGGAAGCGCTCCCAGCGGAGACGTTCCTCGGCATCCAGCGTTTCCGGCCAGTTGCGTGCGCGGTAGCGAAACAGCAGTTCCGGGTAACGCGCGTCGCAAAAAGGAAACGGACGGCTGCCCAGTTCCGCCGGCGGCGTGGCGCGCACCTGGGCGAGCAGGCGCTTGTCCGCATCGGGCAGGAAGCCGCCGCCGTACAGCGCCAGCTCGGGATCTTCGGGCGGCGGCAGTTCGGCGGCGCGCTGGAATACCCGGCGCAGCTTTTCGGGCAGGCCGGCGGCGGCGTGCAGCATGTCACGGTGGGCCTGGCAGCGGGGAAGGTCGAGCTGCAGCCGCGCCAGGTCCACGCCCTGCAGCACCGACAATGGCGCCAGCGCCGGCGCGTGGTTCGCGCGCACGGTGCGCAGCGGAATCCGCTCGACGCCTTCGGGCAGGTCGGCGCGCGGGGTGAAGATGCGGTCGGCGATCTCGTCTTCGTCCAGCGCCAGCCATGCGGCCGGATCGGTCGCCAGGTCGTACACGATCACCTCGCCGGCGCGGCTGGGATGGGCGGCCAGCGGCGCGACCACGGTGAGGCAGTGACGGCTGGCCGGGTAGCGCGAGGACACGTGCACCAGCGGCGTCATGTTCACCACGTCGAGCAGTTCGAACACCTTCTGCTTACGCCGCAGCGCGTAGTGCCAGTCCCACAGCCGCGGCTGGCGCACCCGGATCAGCCGGGCCAGGTCGATCAGCGCGTAGACGTCGGACAGCGCGTCATGGGCACGTTCCTGGTTCAGTCCGTTGGCGCGCGCCAGGTACTCCAGTTTGAAGCTGGGCGAACCGTCCTCGCGCATTGGCCACACAATGCCCTCGGGGCGCAGCGCCTGGCACATGCGCACCAGGTCGATCAGGTCCCAGCGCGAATTGCCGTTCTCCCACTCGCGGCCGTAGGGCTCGTGGAAGTTGCGGTACAGCATCTGGCGGGTGAACTCGTCGTCGAAGCGCAGCGAGTTGTAGCCCACGCCACAGGTGCCCGGCCGGGCCAGCTCTTCATGCACACGGGCCGCGAAGTCGGCCTCGTTGACGCCGTCGAGTTCGGCCTGTTGCGGCGTGATGCCGGTGATCATGCAGGCGTCGGGGTGCGGCGGCATCTCCCGTGGCGGCTTGCCGTAGAACATCACCGGTTCGCCGATGATCTCCAGCGCCATGCTGGTGCGGATGCCGGCGAACTGCAGCGGCCGGTCCCGGCGCGGGTCGGCGCCGGAGGTTTCGTAGTCATGCCAGAAGAAGGTCTGCATCCGGCGATGATCGCATGGCGCCGTGCCTTGCCGGCATGGCGAGGTCGGCAAGGCTGATAAACTCCCCCGCACAAGGAGAACCCATGAGCCAAGCCCACGAAGAAAACCTGATCTGGATCGATCTGGAGATGACCGGCCTCGACACCGACAACGACTCGATTCTGGAGATCGCCACGGTGGTTACCGACAAGGAACTGAACGTGCTGGCCGACGGGCCGGTGTTTGCGATCCGCCACGAGATCGATCAGTTGGAGTCGATGGACAGCTGGAACACCAACCAGCACCACAAGTCCGGCCTGTGGCGGCAGGTGCTGATCTCGGAAACCGACCATGCGATGGCCGAGCAGGCCACCGTGGAATTCCTGCGCGCCTGGGTGCCGCCGGGCAAGTCGCCGATGTGCGGCAACTCGATCTGCCAGGATCGCCGTTTCATGCACCGGCAGATGCCGCGGCTGGAGCGCTACTTCCATTACCGCAACCTGGACGTGTCCACGCTGAAGGAACTGGCGCGGCGCTGGGCGCCGGAGATCGCCAAGGGCGTGGGCAAGGAGTCGGCGCATACGGCGCTGTCCGACATCCGCGATTCCATCGCCGAACTGCGCCATTACCGCCGTTTCATGGGTGAACTGGGCGGCAAGGTCGGTGCCTGAGTGGCACACCGCTGATTGCATCTGACGAGGCCATGAGCATGTCGAACGACTTGTTTGCCACGGTGCTGGACTGTGCCGGACGTCCGCTGCGGCTGGATCGCGCCCGGGTAGTCGGCATCCTCAACGTCACCCCCGATTCGTTCTCCGACGGCGGCCTGCATGACAGCGTGGAGGCTGCCGTGGCGCATGGCGTGCGCATGGCGGAGGAGGGCGCCGACATGCTGGACGTCGGCGGCCAGTCGACCCGCCCGGGCGCAGCCGAGGTTTCGCTGGAAGAGGAACTGCAACGCGTGGTGCCGGTCGTCGAACAACTGGTGGCGCGCACCTCGCTGCCGATCGCCGTCGATACCTCGCGGCCCGAGGTGATGCGTGCCGCGGTCGCCGCCGGCGCCGGCATGATCAACGACGTCTACGCGCTGCGCCGCGATGGCGCGATGGACGCGGTTGCCGAACTGGGCGTGCCGGTGTGCCTGATGCACATGCAGGGCGAGCCGCGCAGCATGCAGGACGAGCCGCATTACGACGACGTGGTCGGCGAGGTGCATCGCTTCCTCACCGACCGGCTGTTCGCCTGCGAGCTGGCCGGCATCGATCGCCGCAAGGTGCTGGTCGATCCCGGTTTCGGCTTCGGCAAGACGTTGGAGCACAACCTGGCCCTGCTGTCGGCGCTGGAACAGTTCGCCAACCTGGGCAGTGGCGTCTACGCCGGCTTGTCGCGCAAGTCGATGATCGGCACGCTGACCGGTCGCAGCGTGCCGGGCGAGCGCCAGGCGGGCTCCGTGGCGGCCGCGCTGATCGCCGTTCAGCGCGGAGCACGCATGGTTCGCGTACATGACGTGGCGGCGACCGTGGACGCGCTGGCGGTATGGCGGGGCGTGCATGCGGTGGACGCCGTACCCCGGCGCAGTGCGCCGCCGGCGGCGCCGCGCTGGCCCGACGACGATTGAATGACGCGCCGGCCAGCCGGCTGCGTTCCCGCTAGACACCCGAGATATCCACAACGATGAATCAACGCAAATACTTCGGCACCGATGGCATTCGTGGCCTGGTCGGACAATGGCCGATCAGCGCCGACTTCATGCTGCAGCTGGGCCGCGCCGTCGGCAGCGTGCTGGCGCGTGAGCGGAAGGATCGTCCCAAGGTGCTGATCGGCAAGGACACCCGCATCTCGGGCTACATGTTCGAATCGGCGCTGGAAGCCGGACTGGTGGCGGCTGGTGCCGACGTGGGCCTGCTCGGTCCGATGCCGACACCGGCGGTGGCCTATCTGACCCGCTCGATGCGTGCCCAGGCCGGCATCGTGATCAGCGCCTCGCACAACCCGCACCACGACAACGGCATCAAGTTCTTTTCGGCCAATGGCGAGAAGCTGTCCGACGAAGTCGAGCTGGCGATCGAGCAGGAAGTCGATGCGGCGTTCGTCACGGTGGCCTCCGAGCGGCTCGGCAAGGCCCGCCGCATCGACGACGCGGTGTCCCGCTACGCCGAATACTGCAAGACCACGGTGGCGGAGGACTTCAGCCTGCACGGGCTGAAACTGGTGCTCGACTGTGCCCACGGCGCGACCTACCAGGTGGCGCCCAAGGTGTTCGCCGAACTGGGCGCCGAGGTGATCGCCATCGGCGACAAGCCGGACGGCTTCAACATCAATCGTGATGTCGGTTCGACCCATCCGCAGGCCTTGCAGCAGGCGGTGCTGGCTCATGGCGCCGATCTCGGCATCGCCTTCGATGGCGACGGCGACCGGGTGCAGCTGGTCGACCGCCACGGCGCACTCGCCGATGGCGACGACATCCTCTACGTGCTGGCGCGCAGCTGGCACGCGCATGGTGCGCTGAACGGCCCGGTGGTCGGCACCCTGATGAGCAACTACGGCCTGCAGCTGGCGCTGGCAGAACTCGACGTGCCGCTGATTCGGGCCAACGTCGGCGATCGCTACGTGATGCAGCAGTTGCGCCAGCACGAAGGCGTGCTTGGCGGCGAGACCTCGGGCCACATCCTGTGCCTGGATCGTGCCACCACCGGCGACGGCATCGTCGCCGCACTGGCCGTGCTGGAAGCGCTGGCGCGTTCGGGCGAGGACTTCGCCGTGGCGCGGCAGGGGCTGCAGAAAATGCCCCAGGTGATGCTGAACGTGCGCGCCGTGGGTGCCCGTCGTTCGCTCGCCAGCGACGAGGTCAAGCAGGCTCTGGCCGAAGTGGAGCGGGTGCTGCACGGCCGCGGCCGCGTGGTGCTGCGCGCCTCGGGCACCGAGCCGCTGGTGCGGGTCACCGTGGAAGGCGCCGACGCAGCGGAAGTGCAACAGCTGGCAGAGAAGCTCGCGGCAACGGTAAAATCCGCAGCCGAACGCTCGTGAACCTGTAGCAGCACCGGGTCGCCATGGATTGGCCCGACGTGCCCCGCCCCTGCGGTGGCGGATCATCCGACCGCACGCCCAACCTGGTGACTACAGCCATGAAGAATGTTCCAACCCTCGACATCCGCCGTTACGACACGGAGCGCGATGCCTTCGTCGCCGAGCTCGGCGCGGCCTATCGCGAATTCGGTTTCTGCTGCATCAGCGGCCACGGCATTCCGCGCGAACTGATCGACGGCTCGTACGACGTGTTCCAGCGCTTCTTCGCGTTGCCCACCGAAACCAAGATGAAGTACCACCTCGCCGGCAGCGGCGGCGCGCGCGGCTACACGCCGTTCAAGGTGGAGACGGCCAAGGACAGCCAGTACGCCGACTTGAAGGAGTTCTGGCATGTCGGCCGCGAGATTCCGCGCGACTCGAAATTCGCCGACGTGATGCCGCCCAACGTGTGGCCCAGCGAAGTGCCGGACTTCAAGCAGTACGGCTATGGCCTGTACGAGGCGCTGGACCAGCTGGGCACGCGCGTGTTGCGTGCGCTGGCCCTGCACATCGGCGAGGCGGAAAACTTCTTCGAGGACAAGACCGACGTCGGCAACTCGATCCTGCGGCCGATCCACTATCCACCGATCACCCAGGACAACATTCCCAACGTGCGCGCCGGTGCGCACGAGGACATCAACTTCATCACCCTGCTGGTCGGCGCCAGCGCCGAGGGCCTGGAAGTGCTGAGCCACGGCGAGTGGCTGCCGATCACCACCGAGGGCGACGCGATCGTGGTGAACATCGGCGACATGCTGCAGCGCCTGAGCAACCACGTGTATCCGTCGACCTCGCACCGGGTGGTCAACCCGCAGAACGAGAACGCGCGCAAGCCGCGTTATTCGGTGCCGTTCTTCCTGCACCCGAACCCGGACGTGGTGCTGGACCCGCTGGACTCCTGCATCACGCCGGACAACCCGCGCCGCTACGACACCTCCATCACCTCGCACGAATACCTGCTGCAGCGGCTGCGCGAGATCAAGCTGATCTGATCAGCTTGTTTCCTCCCGCGCGCGAACGCGTGCCCCCGGTTTCCTTCCCCCGCCCGCGGGGGAAGGTGGCCGCAGGCCGGATGGGGGTGCTGCTCCTCACGCCATCCAGAAGAACACCGCCGTCATCCGCTTGGCCGCCAGCTCCTGCCCCCAGTACGCACTCGCGCTGTGGATCAGATTGGCCTTGTAGACCAGCAGCCGGTTGCAGCGATGATCCACCCGCACGTCCTCGACAAAGGCGTTCGGCTGGACGAAGCGATTGCCCAGGGCCTCGGCCAGATTCCGATGCGGCGGCATCACGATGTTCCCGCCCAGCTGGCCCCCGGGCATGCGCTGGCGAAAGAAGCTCGTGCCGCAGTGTGCCGGCACGTCGGGATTCAGATAGAGCACCGCCGCGTAGCGGCACAGATTCGTCGAGTCGGTGTGCGGCTTGACCGAGCCCTCGACCGAGCCGACCACCTGCACGCAGTTGTGGTTGAGCCGCAGGCCGGCCTCGGTCTGCTCGACCCAGAGTTTCTTCGCTCCGGTCAGCTCGCATACCCGCTTGTCCAGCGCGGCCAGTTCGTCGTCCAGCAAGGCGGGAATCGCCCGCATTCCCGGCCATACCTCGCCGGTGTACGGATAGCCCATTTCCCAATCGGTCTTGGCCAGGCAGCGCGCGCGCACCTCGTCGGCATTCGGCAGCACGTCGTCGACCACCCAGTAATCGCGGCCTTCGACGGGCTTGCGGTAGGGCAACGGTCGCATCTGGGTGGGAAGCAGTGACATGGTGAGAAGCCGATGGCGAGCGTGGGCTCAACAATAAGGGACGGAGCGGAGCGTGCCTGCGTATCGGTCTACACCTGGGTATTCCGGTAACGCTTCGACTCCCGTGCCGAGAGCCACATGGCCAGTCGATCCGGCATCAGCTGGACGACCCGCTTGATCGTGCGGTTTACCCGACCGGGGATGTACACGGCATCACCGCGCTCGACGGCAGCGATGCCCTGGCGCACCACTTCCCCGGCGGTGAGCCACATGAAGCCGGGCAGCTTGTTCATCTTGTCGCGGGTGCCGGTGACGTCGTGGAATTCGGACCAGGTGAAGCCGGGGCACAAGGCGCTGACGTGCACGCCGGCAGCCTGGTTCTCCAGGCAAAGCGATTGCGAGAACTTGATGAGATAGGCCTTGCTGGCCGCGTACAAGGTGTGTCCCGCCGGACCCGGAACATGGCCGGCCAGGGAGGCGACGTTGATGATGCGGCCGTGGCCGCGCTCGCGCATGCCGGGCAGCACCCGCCAGGCCAGTTCGGTGGGTGCAGTCATCAGCACCTGAAGAAAGTCGGCGTGGGTCTTCCAGTCGTTGGCAACGAAGGTGCCCGGCACGCCGTAGCCGGCATTGTTGATCAGCCAGTTCACCTGCAGGCCGCGTTGCTCCAGCCCTTCGCACAACCGCTGTGGCGTCGATGGATCGGTAAGGTCGAAGGGCAGCACGGTGATGTCGACGGCGTGGGCTGCGCGCAGTTCGACGGCGAGCGCTTCCATCCGTTCGGTGCGGCGGGCGGTGAGCACCAGGTCGTGACCCAGGGCCGCGAGCTGGCGGGCGAACTCGGCGCCAATGCCGGAAGAAGCGCCGGTGATCAGGCTGAGCGGGCGACGGGTCATCGTGCGTGGTTCCTGCGGAGGGATCGTCATTCTTGACTGCACGGGTCGGGCGACGCCAGTGGCAGGTGTGTTTGCCGTTCCTCCGACCCCTCGGTAAGCTTGCGGTTTGATCGCAGCAGAAGCAGACCATGCGCAAGAAATTCGTCGCCGGCAACTGGAAGATGCATGGCAGTCGCTCGATGGCCAAGGCTCTCGTGGCGGACATCGCCGCCGACATGCCGGGCGATATCGATGTCGCCGTGTTTCCGCCGTTCCCGTACGTGGCCGAGCTGGCCACGCAGCAGGCCGACTCCGGCTTGCGGGTGGGTGCGCAGGACGTCAGCGCACACGAGGGGCAGGGCGCGTATACCGGCGAAGTGTCGGCCGCGATGCTGTCCGACATCGGCGCGCGATGGGTACTGGTCGGCCATTCGGAACGTCGCCAGTACCACCATGAAAGCGACGAGCTGGTGGCGCAGAAATTTGCCGCGGCCCGTGCCGGCGGCCTGACCCCGATCCTCTGCGTGGGTGAAACGCTGGAACAGCGCGAAGCGGGCGAGACCGAAGCGGTGATCGCACGCCAGCTGCATGCGGTGCTCGCGCTCAATGGCGTGGCCAGTTTCGACACCGCGGTCATCGCCTATGAACCGGTCTGGGCGATCGGCACCGGCCGGACCGCGAGCCCGGAGCAGGCGCAGCAGGTGCACGCCTTCATCCGTAGCCAACTGGAAAAAGAAGATGTTATGATTGCCCGTCTGACCCGACTGCTTTACGGCGGCAGCGTCAAGGCGGCCAACGCCGCTGAATTGTTCGCGCAGGCGGACGTGGATGGGGGTCTGATCGGTGGGGCCTCCCTGACTGCATCCGACTTCCTTGGAATCTGCGCCGCGGCGCATCAGGCGTCACAGGCTCAATAGAAACCTTATGTTCGTCATTTTCAGCGTGTTCTACATTCTGATCGCAGCGGCGATGATCGTGCTGATCCTGCTGCAGAACGGAGCGGGCGCCGACGCCGGTTCCGGTTTCGGCGGCGGTGCCTCGGCCACGGTTTTCGGCGCGCGCGGTTCGTCCACGTTCCTGACCCGTGCCACGGGCGTGCTTGCAGGTCTGTTCTTCCTGCTCAGCCTGGCCATGGGCGTGTATCTGAATGACAACGGCGCACCCAAGGCCAAGGCACAGGATCTTGGCGTGATGTCGTCGCTGTCCGAGCAGCCGGCAGCCACCAACGCGGCCCCGGCCAAGCCTGCCGCGGGCTCGGAAGTCCCGGCAGCCGTACCTGCTTCAACCAGCAACGCCGTACCGGCATCTCCGCCGGCGGCAACCCCCGCTCCGACCCAGGGTCAGGGCGAGGTGCCGGCAGCCACCGAGCCGCCGGTCAAGCACTAAGCAACACACCTGCCCAGGTGGCGGAACTGGTAGACGCACTACCTTGAGGTGGTAGCGACGCAAGTCGTAGGGGTTCGAGTCCCCTCTTGGGCACCATTACACCGTTTCAGGACGTCCCATAGAGTCCGAAAAACACAACGAAACCCGCTACTTGGCGGGTTTTTTTGTGCCTGAGCGTCCGATAGCGTCCTATACAGACCCATTGCATCCTGCGAGTAACGTGAGTAACTTTGTGAGTAACAAGGCCGAACGGCCGGTTACTCACGGCGGGGTTACTCACATGCTTACCGAGATCAAGCTGCGCTCCCTGCGCCCGCGCGGCGCGCTGTACCGGGTGGCCGACGGCAATGGGCTGGCGGTCGAGGTGCCGATCTCCGGGGCGCTGCGCTGGCGCTACCGCTACCGGTTCGACGGCAAGGCCAAGATGCTGAGCCTGGGCACCTACCCGAGCGTGACGCTGGCGCAAGCCCGGCTGAGCCGCGACGCGGCCCGGGCACAAGTCGCCCAAGGCGTCGACCCCAGTGCCGAACGGCTGGCCAGCAAGGAGGCGAGGGTGGAAGCCGCGGCTCCCGTTCAGACCTTCCGCCTGGTGGGCGAGCAGTGGATGGCGCGGCAGGACGTGGCCGAGATCACCGCGGCGAAGTCCCGCTGGGTCCTGGAATCGTTCCTGTACCCGGATCTCGGCAGCCGGCCGATCGGCGAGATCACCTCGCGCGAGCTGCTGGACACCCTGCGCAAGGTCGAGGCCACCGGCAAGCTGGAAACCGCCAAGCGGGCCAAGGTCAAGGCGGGACAGGTGTTCCGGTACGCCATCCTTGAAGGAATCACCGACAACGACCCGACCAGCAGCCTGCGCGGCGCACTGAAGTCACCCAAGGTGAAGCACCATGCCGCCCTCGTCGACCCGGCCAAGGTCGGCGAGCTGCTGCGCGCGATCGACGGCTTCACCGGCCAGTACGTCACCCTCTGCGCCTTGAAGCTGGCCCCGTTGCTGTTCGTGCGGCCGGGCGAGCTGCGACAGGCCGAATGGGTCGAGTTCGATCTGGACGAAGCGATGTGGCGCATCCCCGGCGCGCGCATGAAGATGAAAGCCGCGCACCTGGTGCCGCTGTCTACTCAGGCGGTGACGATTCTGCGCGAGCTGCAGACCTTCACTGGCGATGGCCGCTACGTGTTCCCGGGCCTGCGCACCGCGAGCCGCCCCATGAGCGAGAACACCATCAACGCCGCGCTGCGTCGGCTGGGTTACTCCGGCGAGGAAATGACCGGTCACGGCTTCCGCGGCATGGCAGCGACGCGGCTCAACGAAATGGGCTGGAAGCCGGACGCGATCGAGCGCCAGCTGGCCCATGCCGAATCGAACAAAGTGCGCGAGGCCTACACGCACGCGGCGCAGTACCTGGACGAGCGCACCCGCATGATGCAGGCGTGGGCGGATTATCTGGATGGATTGAAGGCAGGCGGCAAGGTCGTCGCCATCAACCGCAAGGCTGGCTGAGTTGCACGTAATGCGACGCCGGCAGACAGAATCGGGCCTAGCCCGGTAAGCGGCGCGACCGGGTGTTAGAGGCACCCGGCCACGCCTTCCACAACCGTTCAACTGGAGAACGATCATGGCAA
>NZ_LMHR01000089.1:0-2682 GCF_001428465.1 Rhodanobacter sp. Root179
CGCAGGCGCCGGAGTTGAAGGTGGAGGTGGCCGTCCAGTACGACTTGTTGGCCAGCGCGAACGTCTGGAACGCCTTCTTCACGTCCCAACCCGAGGTCTTGGCCAGCAGGCAGAACGCCTTGTTGTACACGCCGCTGGAGTAATGCACGTCGAGGCTGGAGGTGTAGTTGGCCGCGTTGTCGATCGAGCCGCCATCCTGCGGCGGGTTGCACATGTAGCGCAGCGCATCGCCGATGCCGGCGCTGGTCTTGACGATGTCCGCGCCGACCAGGAAGTCGGCCGCGCCACGGTCGTAGAACTCGGCCGCTTCGCCGGCGATGTCCGAGTACGCCTCGTTCATGCCGCCGGACTGGCCGCTGTATTCCAGGTTCGAATTCTGCTCGGTGTAGCCGTGGCTGATTTCGTGGCTGGTCACGTCCAGCGACACCAGCGGGTAGAACGTGCTGGCGCCATCGCCGAAGTTCATCGCCGAGCCGTCCCAGAACGCGTTCTCGTAATTGCTCTTGTAATGCACGTTCATGCGCAGCTGCATGTTCAGCGGCGGTGCGCCGGTGTAGGCGTTGTACATGTCGTGCACCACGCCACCAAAATGGTGGGCATCGTTGACCGGCGAGTAGGCGCCGTTGATCGCGTCGGTGTCGCTGTTGGAGCAGGTGAAGCTGACCACCGAACCGCCACTGGTGCCGTGGTTGAGGTTGTAGGTCTTCACGTTGGTGTTGACCAGCGTGCAGGTGCTGCCGGACTGGGTCACGTCGAGCGCCGCGTAGTCGGTGCCGTACAGATACTTGCCGGTCTTGGTGTTGCCGCCGGGACCCGTGGCCGAGGCGTCGGTCAGGCCGTTCCAGCTCTTGACCACTTCGCCGGTGTTGGCGTCGATGATCGCGGTCGGACGCGACGGATTCGCGCCGTTGACGAAGTACGACACGCGATAGACCAGGCGGGCAGTGCCATTGTCCTGCGGATACACGAACAGGTCGGTCTTCTGGTTGCTGATGGTGGTGCCACCGACCAGGGTGGTGTGCGCATGCGCCCTGAGTGCAGTGAGCGCACGGGCGGCATTCAACTTCGGGGCCACCGAGCTCAGGCCGAGCTGGGCGTCCTGCATCAGTTCACCCGAGGCGCGCAGGGCATTGCCCTGGGCGTCCTGAACCACGGCAATGCTGCGGCCGTAGACCGGCACGCCGCGATACATCTGCTGCTGGCGCACGACCTTGTGACCATTGGCGATGCTGACGGCGCTGCGCGGTGCCAGCGACATGTCCTGACCGAGGTTGAGCTGCGCAGCCAGCGAGCTGGCCGGCACCGCACCCAGGTTCTGTGCATGCAAGGTCTTGGTGGTGGCGGCGGTGGCGACCGAAGCGGTGGCCATGCCGATCGCGGCAACCAGCAATTTCAGACGGTAATGATTGGGCATTACAAACTCCTAGACAAATTATTAGGGACAATCGGACCCGATGCGGCCACAAGGACCCCATGCAGATTTGCCGTGCGAGGCACGGCCCCTTCTTCGTGTGCTGTCTAGCGATCCCAAACTACATCCGTATCGCCTGCCCTCCCCCTGACATTCCATGTACAGGCAGCGCGTGGATGCGTAATTGCAAGACGACGATGGCGTCGCCAAAGGATCATCCGCCGACCTCCCCGGAAAGCGGATGCGACACGTTATTCCTCGACAGGCAAGCTAGCTATCTGATTTTTTCCTACCCGGGGTGACAGACATCACAGCGACGGGACGGGTGCGTGGCGATACGAAACAGGTTCCGTTACGCGAAGGGAAAAGTTCGCTGACCGTGAAGTGATCTTCGCCAGTCGACGCGCTGTCGTGCCCATGGAGCGACTTGCAAAAACGCCTTGCTTCACGTCGTTGCATGCACAAAAAACCCCGGCCGAAGCCGGGGTTCCGAGCGAACTTGTCGCGAAGCTGCGCCGGTCATTCCGGCGCAACTTCGACCAGCTTCAGTTCATCGTTTCCGTCAGCGTCACGCCGGAGAACGTCTGGTACGCACGCACCTTGATGTAGTAGGTGGTGTTGCTGCTCGGCGTGAAGGTGCAGCTTTCGTTGTTGCCGGTCTTGTACGGACGGCAGTTGTACGAGCTGGTGGTCGGCGCGCTGCCGGCCCGCACGTACAGATCCGCATCACCGGTACCGCCGGAGATCGCGAAGGTCACGGTATGGCCGGCCTGTACCGTCTCGGTATAGGTGGACGACCAGTTGCCGGTACTCACGGTCGGCAGATCCACCGAGTCGCTACTGCCGCCACCGCCACCACCGCCGGTGCTGTACGACGCCTTCACCGTGACACCGGAGTAGGACGCGTAAGCGTGCACCTTGATGTAGTACTTGCCGGCGACGGGCGACGCCACGGTGCAGCTTTCCGAGTTGCCCGTCTTGTACGGACGGCAATCGTAGCTGCTGGTGGTCGGCGCGCTGCCGGCCTTGGTATACAGGTCCGCATCGCCGGTACCGCCGGAGATCGACATCACCAGGTTGGTGGCACCCGCGGGCACCGTGATGAAGTAGTCGTTGTCGGCGCCCGTCGAGGCCGACACGCCGGTCACGGCCACGTTGTTCTGCAGCTCGGTGGTCGTGCCACCACCACCGCCGCCACCCGGACAGGTCACGCCCACGCCGTTGAACGCGGTGATCACGTCATTCGCGTTGTAGCCCAGGTCGGTCGCCGC